>PMYB01000094.1:0-63890 GCA_003170915.1 Bryobacterales bacterium
GTTCGATTAGAATATGCTGAATCACGGCGGCATTGTCAAGCGCAAAGCCGGTCCGGAAAGAATTAGAATAGGCCAGGAGGGCGAACGTCCACAGCGCCAGTATCGGCAGCCCGCGGCGCCGCCAGACTTCGCGGCTCTCGACCGCGGCTGTCACTTGCGTGACGCGAGGCCGTTCTCTTGGCCGGTTGGTTTTCATGGGCGGCGCGCTGTTTCAACTCCCGTCATAGTATCAGACGCTCTTCTCCCTGGCGACGCGTGATTCGCTCGCGATCGAGGAATTCCAGCAGCGGGATGGCGTACTTCCGCGAAACTCCGGTCCACTCTTTGAACGTTCCCACGTTGAACCGCGCCGGTTTGCGGGCCGCCAGCATCCGCCGCAGCTCTTCGATGGCGGAGTGGTGAATTACCAGCTCGTCGTTAATGCGCACCAACTGCTTCTCGCGCAGCAGAATCTGCAACAGCGAGCGCGCCCGCGCCGGCTCGACACCCGATTTCGCCAGCACCTGCGCCACCGCGGGCACCGCCAGCCCCGCCTGTTGGAACGCGCCCTCGATGGCCGCGCGCGCCTGTCGCTCGTCCTGGTTGAGCACCAACGTGTGGCCCCGCAACCGCACCGTATCGCCCTCCGCCACGATTTCTTTGGCATCCGCGAGCAGGGCATCCAGCACGAATGGCGGCGCGCCCGGGGGGCGCAGGTCCGGCTTGGCGATCCCCGGCTGCAACGGATTCTTGCGGTGAAACTCGCGAACCGTCTCGACCATCCGTTCGCGCGCCGCCTGGAACCACGTTCGATCCACGTACCAGGGTTGTGGCTGCCAAATCGTGATGAGGGGAGCACGCGCCGCGGCCGCCGCAATTTCGGGTTCCACCAATCCGGTGCGCGCCACCAAGCCGGCCATCCCCATGCCGAAGGGCGTTTCGCGCACCAGCAGCGCGATGCGTTCCGCCGCGTCCGCGGATGCCAGAACCTCCAGCCTGGCGCGCGCGGCCTTCCCGGCCGCGCCCACATCTAGCACCACGCCGCCGCCGATGGTCACTACCGGCGAAAACATCCTTATGATGAAGCGGTCTCCCGGTAACAGCAGGGCCGCATCGCGCAACAGCAGTCGCACATACGCCGCGCCGCCCGGCCGGAGCGGAGCCGTTCCTTCCAGCAGCCGCACCTCGGCTTCGATCTCCGCCGTTCCGGAATGGAAGTGCACCGGCGCGCGGTGCTTCAGCGGCTTCGCCGTGGGCAGCAACTGGAGCCGGCAATCTACCTGCTTGACGGCGCGGAACACGCCCGGTTCGGAGAGCACATCGCCGCGCGCCAGCTCCGCCGGTTCGATGTCCGCCAGGTTCACCGCCGTGCGCTGGCCGGCCACCGCGCGGCGGGCGCTGGTCCCATGCACCTGGACGCCGCGCACGCGCAGCCGCCGTCCCGCGGGGTAAAGCTCGACCTCCTGCTCCTTGGCGACCGAGCCCGAGACCAGCGTGCCGGTGGCCACCGTGCCGAAGCCTTTCACCGTAAACACGCGGTCGATGGGCAGGCGGAAATGGCCGGACGCATCCTTCTCCGGCGCCTCGGCGGCCACGCGCGCCAACTCCTTCCGCAGTTCCTCGAGCCCCGCGCCCGTTACCGAGCTGACCGGCACCATGGGCGCGCCTTCCAGGAACGAGCCGGCCACCAGTTCTTGCACCTCGGCGCGCACCAGCGCGAGGATTTCATCATCCACCAGGTCGGCTTTGGTGAGCGCAATCACGCCGCGCGGAATCTCGAGCAGCCGGCAGATATCGAAGTGCTCGCGGGTCTGGGGCTTGATGGACTCGTCGGCCGCGATCGCGAACAGCACCAGGTCGATTCCTCCCACGCCGGCGAGCATGTTCTTGACGAAGCGCTCGTGTCCCGGCACGTCCACGAAGCCCAGCCGCAGCGATGGCGTCAGTTGCAGGTGGGCGAAACCCAGGTCGATGGTGATGCCGCGGCGTTTCTCTTCCTCGAGGCGGTCCGCGTCGATGCCGGTCAGCGCCTTGACGAGGGCGGTTTTGCCGTGATCGATGTGGCCGGCGGTGCCGACGATGATGTGCTTCATAGCCCTTGTTACAGTGTAAAAGTGCTCGCCCTGCTTCTGCTGGCCCTGGTGACGGGATCGCTGGTCTATTGCGTCCTCACCATCCTCGCGGCGGTGCGGTACCGCGCCGTGCGCCCGCCGGAGCTGCGCGCCGCAGTGCCTATCAGCGTCCTGAAGCCGCTGGCGGGGCTGGATGACGGCCTGGAAGGCAACCTCCGCACCTTCTTCGAGCAGAACTACCCTCGCTTCGAGATTCTCTTCGCCGTGCGCAGCCCCGAAGACCCCGCTATCGCGGTGGTCGAGCGCCTGCGAACGCGCTACCCGGGGGTCCCCTCGCGCCTCATCGTGGCCGGCGAGCCGCCCTATCCGAACGCCAAAGTGTACAGCCTCGACCGCATGCTGGCCGCCGCCGAGCACGACCTGCTGGTGATGGCCGACAGCGACATTCGCGTGACGCCCGATATGCTCACAACCATCGCCGCCGAATTCCAGGACGAGCGGCTGGGCCTGGCTACCTGCCCCTACCGGGCGGTGCCCGGCCGCAGCTTCTGGTCCACGCTCGAAGCCATCGGCCTGAACACGGAATTCATCGGCGGCGTGCTGGTGGCGCGGATGCTCGACGGCATGAAGTTCGCGCTTGGCCCCACCATCGCCGCCCGCCGCCGGACGATCGCGCGGATCGGCGGCTTCGATGCCGTGAAGGATTACCTGGCGGAAGATTTCGTGATGGGAAAGCTGGCTGCCGAACGCGGCGACGGCGTGATTCTCTCCTCCTATGTAATCGAGCATGCCATCGGCGCGCAGCCCTTCGCGGCCAATCTGCGGCATCGCCTGCGTTGGAACCGCAGCACGCGCCGTTCGCGCCCGTGGGGCTACATCGGCCAGGTGTTTACCAACCCTTTGCCGCCGGCGCTGGTTCTATGGGCGGTAAAGCCGGAATGGTGGCCGGTGCTGGCGGTTACCGTGCTGTTTCGCGCCGCCGCCGGTTGGGCCACCGCCGGGCACGTGTTGCGCGACCCGCTCACGCGCCGGCTCTGGTGGCTGACGCCGCTTCAGGATGTCGCCAGCTTCCTGACATGGATCGCCGGCTTCTTCGGCAACACCATCCTCTGGCGCGGCCGCAAGTACTATCTGCTGCCCGACGGACGGTTCGAGCCGGTGCCGTAGGGCCAAGCTACCCGACGGTTATACTGAAGAAAAATGAAATGTCCGGGTGCGCTTCGAATCATGTCTCATTCGATGAAGCCGCCAGCCCGTTCTTCGACCGCCGGCCGGCCCCAGTTTTCCGCCTCGGCTCTCTGGCTGGCGCTGCCTCTTGCCGTATACCTGTTGCTCCCCACCCGCAATTACTACTGGGACGGGGTTTCCTTTGCGATCGACGCGGAGAAGCCGCTTCCGCTCCGTGAACTGCTCCACCCGAATCATCTGATCTACACCGCTGCGATCTCCTGGCTGTACCATGCAGCGCTCCAGATCGGGGTCCGGACACGCGCGCTGTTCTTGATGCAGTTCGTCAACAGCCTTCTGGCCGGAGCCAGCGTTGTGGCGGTCTATCGGGCGCTACGCCGCAGGCTAGTGTCGATGCAGGCCGGCATCGCGGGAGCACTGGCGTTCGGTTTCGCCGCCACGTGGTGGAGATTCGCCACGGACGCCGATGCCTACATCGTTTCGATCTTTCTGGTATTGTGCGCGAACGATCTGCTCGAAACCAGGCGCAACCCCGTTTTGGCGAGTGTCGCGCACGCCGGAGCCATGCTGTTTCACCAGCTCGCGTTCCTCTTTCTTCCGGTTGCCTTGTTCCGTCTGAAAGAGCCCAGGAAAGCGCTCGCCTATGCGGGGTCTTCCCTGGCCCCCGTCGGAATCGCTTACGTGCTGGCATACCGAACGGTGTTCGGACGATTCGATGCGGCGGGATTGCTCCGCTGGGTGACGGCGCATTCGCCGGACGCCGCGTTTTCCTATCGGCCAATCCGCGACTTGGGTCTGACGTTGCTGGGAACGCTCCGCCTTTTCTTCGGCGGCAAACTCGACCAGGCGAGGGCCGAGCCACTCACCATCGTTGGGTTCACGGCGATCGCTGTTTGCGTCGCGGCGCTCGTGTTCCGCTGGAGCCGATGCGGGCCGCTGCGGTTCGCGGCTCCGCCCAAGGATCTGCTGCTGTGGCTTGCGGCGTACGTGGCATTCCTGTTTTTCTGGATGCCGCAGAACACGTTTTACCGGCTGTTCTACCTGGCGCCGTCGATTCTAATCGTCTGCTGCGCGGTTCGGGGCCTGCGGGTGGATCGTCTCCTGCCGCCGCTGGTCTGCGGCGTGCTCTTCCTGTGGAACTTGGTCTTTCTGATTTATCCGCAATCGCGCGTGCAAAACAACGTGCCCCTGCAATTTGCGCTGGCGCAACACAACCGCTGGCCGCCGGGCACGCCCATCGCATTTCACCGTTTCCATTCCGATCTTTGGACCATCAGCTACTTCAATCAGCAGGCCTCCTGGATCGGGTTGAACGAGTTAGACCTCCGCCTTTTGGAAAGCAGCTTGGCCGACGCGCGGCAGCGCGGCCAGTCGCTGTGGCTGGAAGCGACGGCTTATGAGTTCATCTCGGGGGATCCCGGCGGCCGCCGCTGGCTGGCATCGCACGGAGTGGCGGAATTATTGCATTTCAGAGACCCCAAGCACGAGTTCCGGTTCTATGAATTGCGTTAGGGCGGCTGGGCGGCGAACTAGCGCAGGTTGGCCGTTGACCGGCACAGCGCGCCGGCGCCTGCGATGCCGGCGTCGGCGCCATACCTGGCCATCACCAGCGGAATCTCGCTGGCGCGCTGATTGATGGCCCAGTTCGACAATCTCTTCGCGATGCTTTCGAAGAACGAGCTCATCAGCTCGGCCACTCCGCCGCCCACCACCATGACGTCGGGCTCCAGAAGATCCACGATGTTGCCGAGCCACACGGTCAGCAGGTGAGCGGTCTCGGTAAGAACCTCGGTGGCCACCGCATCGCCCTCGCGAAATGCCTGGCCTACGTGTTCGGCGCGAACCTGCTCCAGGCTTCCGGCCAGTTGCACAATCCTCGACGCGCCGGCGCCGGCGAGCCTGGCCCGCGCCCTCCGGGCGATGTTCGGACCGGAGGCCAGCGCCTCGATGCAACCGTGCTTTCCGCATCCGCAGAGGTGTCCGTGAAAGTCGATGGTCATGTGCCCGCCCTCGGCGGCGCTTCCGGTGCGGCCGTGGTAGATCTTCTTGTCGAAGACGATTCCCGTGCCGATGCCCGTGCCGAGCGTGGCGTAAAAAACGTTGGTGTATCCGGCCCCCGCGCCCCAAAGCGCTTCGGCCAGGCCGGCGGCGTTGGCATCGTTGTCGACGCGCGCGGGAACGCCGAATACCCGCTCCACTTCGGCGGCCAGAGGGTAATTGCGCCAGCAGGGCACGTTGGGCGGATTGAGCACCACCCCAGTCTTGGGGTCGAGCGGGCCGGGCGAGCAAATTCCAATGCCCGTCACCGCGCCGTGCGCCTCGGGGAATTTGGAAAAGACCGCATCGACGGCGTCTTTCACCGCGGCGAAACCCGTGGCCGCGTCCCCCGTGGCCACCATCGGCGCGCGCGTCTTATGGGAGATCCCGCCGCTCGAGTCCACCAGGCCGGCGGCCACTTTGGTGCCGCCGATGTCAACCCCAATCGTCATTGCTTCCGGCATGGGTCGGTATCCTCAGGACGTGGCTAACGAAAGCACCACAATGGAGAGCACCAGCACGGCGAGGCCGGCGAACATCACCTGAAGCGGTTTCTTGCCGCTGCCCTTCCATTCGCCCGTGACCACTCCCAGGACCATCGCCGTGATGACGATCAGCGACATAAACGCGGGCCACGCCACCACCGTGCCCAAAATGTTCTTCGACACGCCGTACATCACGGTGCTGCCGAACCAGCATACGGCCATGATGGCGGCCAGGAACCAATAGCCGCCGGTCCCGCCGGCACGCAGGCGGTTGCCGGTCTTGTTCTTGGACATCAGGTAAATGCAATAGATGAGATTGGGAACGGCGCCCGCGCACATCAGCGGCAGCCAGGTAGCGTTGTTCTTCCAGGTCTCGGAGGCGCCGGAGGCTTTAGCCACATCAGCCAGACGGCCGCCATATAGCAGGCCCAATCCGACCAGCGCCGATCCCAGGCCGCTAATGGTGCAAAACACCAGGCCCTTCCCTACCGAGGGCTTCCCCGTGGGGCCCTTGCCCAGCGCGGCTTCGCGGGCGCGGCCGGCTTTCGCGCAGACGAGCACGCCGACGATCACCAGCGCCACTCCTCCCATCACCTCAATACCCTGCGAGGTGAACGCCGTCGACGTCGCGAAGAGCGGGATGAGCGCGCCCACCGCCGCCGAAATACCCAGGATGACGGAGAAGGCCAGGGCAATTCCGACGGCATCCACCGCCAGGCCGAAGAACACCTGCGAGACTCCCCATCCGGCGCCGCAGCCCGCCGCGATGGCAATCGGTCCCGAGCCCGCATCGGAGAAGACCTGGGCAAGCGACGGCACGGTGAGAAGCGCGAGCACGGGGGGAAAGATGCAGAGCGCGAAGATGGTCCACGCCAGCCAGGTATTCTCCCAGGCCCATTTCCTGGTGAACTTCATGGGCAGGGTGAAGCTGCCGTTCATCGCTGCGGCCAGAATAAGCAGCAGCATTCCCATCGCGCTCTGGTTCATGAGTTCCGTCCTTTCGCCGTGATTCCTCTGCATGATACCACCGGATCCGAATCTTGGTGTTTGGCGTTTTGGAGAGGCTACAATCGAAAGGAAGGAGCCTTCATGTCAACCGCAAAAGAACCTCTCGATCGCCGGGATTTTCTCAGGACCGTGGGCGCAACCGGCCTGACCCTGAGCGCCGCCAATTCCGCGTTCGCCGCCCGCACCGGCAGGAAAATGACTGGGGGCCGGGTGCTCGGCGCCAATGATCGCATCAATGTGGGCGTCCTCGGGTACGGCGGCCGAGGAGAATATGTAGCGGCGCAGTTCGCCCGGTACGGTCAGCGGAACAACGCTTGCCAGATCGTCGCCGTGTGCGACGTCTGGGAGAAGCGCAAGCGCCAGGGCGCCGACCTCTACAAGGTCAAGGGCTACCTGGACTATCGCGAGTTGCTGGCCCAACCCGATGTGGACGCCGTGATCGTGGCCTCGCCGGACCACTGGCACGCCAAAATGGCGCTAGACGCCATGGACCAGGGCAAAGACGTTTACCTGGAAAAGCCCATGGTCCACACCAACGAGGAAGCCCGCCAGTTGGTGGCCACGGTCCAGGAAACCAAGCGCGTGTTGCAGGTGGGATCGCAAACCACTTCCGCCGACATCTGGTGGAAGGCCAAGAAGGCCATTGCCGACGGCATGATCGGCCAGATGATCATGAGCCAGGGATCGTATCACCGCAACTCCTTCGGAGGCGAGTGGAACGATGGCTGGCCCATCGACAAGGAGGCCGGCCCCGGTGGGAAGAACGAGAACTACATCGACTGGAACATGTGGCTGGGCTCGGCGTTCAAGCTGGCGCCCACGCGGCCCTACGACGCCGACCGGTTTTTCCGCTTCCGCAAGTATTGGGACTACTCCGGCGGCATTGCCACCGACCTTTTCTATCACGTGCTGGCGCCGCTGAACATCTGCTGGGATGAGCCGCAGTTTCCGAGCAAGGTCACGGCCACGGGCGGCATCTACGTCTTCAAGGATGAGCGCGAGGTGCCCGATACCTTCCATCTTCTGGCCGATTACGCCAAGGGCCACTCCCTGGTTCTAAGTTCCTCCATGGCGAACTCGCAGCATATCCCCGGCCTGATCCGCGGACACGCGGGAACCATCGTCATGGTGGATCACGGCCAGTTCGAGAGCATGGTGCCTTTCATCACGGTCAAACCGGAGATGAAGAGCAAGCCGGGGTCGCGGGAATTGCAGCCCATCGGCGGCGAGGCATACGCCAGCAAGTTCGGCACCAAGGAAATCCAGATTCCCATCGACCAGAAAGACCCCATGGTGGCGCACATCGAGAATTTCTTGCAGTGCATGCGCACGCGCGAGAAACCGCACCTGGACGTGGAAACCGGCTCGAAGGCGGTGGTGGTGATCAATCTTGCCGTGCAGTCCTATCGCGAAGGCCGCACGCTCTACTGGGACGAAAAGAAGTGGAAGGCGTCGGATAAGCCGGTGAAGGCGTAGCTGGTCCGCCAAGCCCGTGGCGGAGCGGGGTGAAGCAGGCTAAACTCAACCTCATGAAGTCACGATCGATGCATGCCCTGGCGACACTGATTCTGCTGGCAGCGTTGTCTGCCTGGCCGATAGCGGCCCAGACCGCACCGAAAGTCACCACTCCCAAAGAAGCGCTGGGATTCAACATAGGCGACGACTACCAGGTGGCGAACTACACCCAGCTCGAAGCCTGGTGGAAGAAGCTGGCCACCGAGTCCGATCGGATGAAACTGGTGGACATCGGCCCAACCGCCGAAGGCCGGCGCCAGTACATGGCGATCATCAGTTCGCCCGAGAACATGAAGAAGCTGGACCATTACAAGGACATCTCGCGCAGGCTGGCGCTGGCGGAGGGGATCAATGAAGACCAGGCTCACGCGCTGGCCCGCGAGGGCAAAGCCGTGGTGTGGATCGACGGCGGGCTGCACGCCAGCGAGTCGGTGGGCTCGCAGCAGGAAATGGAGATGGTCTACCAGATGGTGAGCCGCACGGACGCAGAAACCATGCGTTTCCTCGACGACGTGATTCTGCTGTGCGTGCTAGCCAACCCGGACGGCCAGGAACTGATCGCCAACTGGTACATGCGCGGCTCCGAGAAGCTGGACGCGCCTCTGAAGGACCCGCTCAAGCGCACCATGGGCGGCCTGCCGAGGCTCTACGCCAAGTACGTCGGCCACGACGACAACCGCGACTTCTACATGTCCAACATGCCGGAGACCACCAACATGAACCACCAGCTTTTCCTCGAGTGGTTTCCGCAGATGATGTANNCTGGGAATCGAGCTGGTGGGCACCGCCATGCACAGCCGCCTGGTGGCGGAAGGCAAGGGCGGAAGCGCCATGCGCAGCGGCTCGAATTACTCGACGTGGTGGAACGGCGGCCTGCGCACCATCACCTATTTCCACAACATGATCGGCATCCTCACCGAGATCATCGGCAGTCCCACGCCCATGACCATCCCGGTGGTGCCCAGCAAGCAGTTGCCGCAAGGGGATTGGCCCATGCCGGTGGTTCCGCAACTGTGGCACTACCGGCAATCCATCGAGTACGAGATCACCAACAACCGGGCCATGCTCGACCTGGCGTCCCGCTATCGCGAGACCTTCCTGTTCAACATCTGGCGCATGGGAATGAATTCGATTGAGAAGGGCGGCAAGGATTACTGGACCGTCACGCCCAAGCGCATTGCGGCGCTCGAAGCGGCGGCGGCGGCCAATCCACAGCCCGCGGGCGGCGGGCGCGGTGGACGGGGCGGCGGACGCGGCGGGGCAGCCGCGGGCGGAGATTCGCCTGGCGGCGGTGGATTCAACGTCGCCACGGTTCCCATGGAGCTGTATAACACCGTCCTGCACGATCCCAAAATGCGCGATCCGCGCGGGTACATCATTCCGTCGGACCAGGCGGATTTCGCCAACGCCACGGAGTTCGTCAACGCTCTCCTCAAGACCGGCATCACGGTCCTGAGAGCCACTTCCGCATTTCAAGTGGCCGGCAAGAGCTATTCGGCCGGCTCCTACGTGGTGAAGACCGCACAAGCGTTCCGCCCGCACGTCATGGATATGTTCGAGCCGCAGGATCATCCCAACGATTTTGCCTATCCCGGCGGCCCTCCCAATCCCCCGTACGATATCACCGGCTGGACGCTGGCGATGCAGATGGGCGTGGAGTTCGACCGCATCCACGACGGCTTCGATGGTCCGTTCACCAAGATCAGCGGGCTTCTGCCGGCGCCGGCCAGCTCGATCACGGGGCCATCGAACCCGGCTGGTTACCTGATCAGCCACCGCATCAACAACTCCTTCGTGCTGATCAACCGGCTCTTGAAAGCCAATGCCGACGTGTACTGGCTGAAGAAGCCGGAGACGGCCGACGGTCAGGACCTGGGCACGGGCGCTATCTGGGTCCCGGCTTCGGCAACCGCACGCCCGGTGCTGGAGCGCGGCGCGAAGGAACTGGGGGTGGCCGTGCATGCCGTGGCCAAAGCGCCCGCCGGCGACGCGCTGAAGCTCAAGCCCATCCGCATCGGCCTGTATGACCAGTATGGCGGCTCCATGCCTTCCGGCTGGACGCGCTGGCTCTTCGAGCAGTACGAGTTTCCGTTCCAGGTGGTCTACCCGCCGGCGCTCGATGCCGGCGACTTGAAGAGTAAGTTCGATGTCCTGGTCTTCACCGATGGGGCCATTCGCCTTGGCGGCGCCGTCTTTGGGCGCGGCGGTGGTGGCGGCGGTATGTTCGGCGCTCCCGACCCCGGGAGCATCCCCGAGGAATACAAGGGCCGAATGGGGAGAATCACAGAAGACAAGACCGTCCCGCAGCTCAAGAAATTCATCGAGTCGGGCGGGTCTGTGGTGACCATCGGAAGCTCCACCAGCGTGGCGGAGCTGTTCGGCGTTCCCGTGAAGAATTACCTCACGGAGAAAGGCCCGGACGGCAAGGACCGCCCGCTGCCGCGCGAGAAGTTCTATATCCCGGGATCGCTGCTAAGGACCGACGTCGACAACACCAACCCCTTGGCCTACGGCATGCCGGCGCACGTGGATATTTTCTTCGACAGCAGCCCGGTGTTCCGCCTGGAGCCCGACTCGGAGTTGAAGCACACTGCGGCGGTGGCCTGGTTCTCCGGTCCGGAGGTTTTGGACAGCGGCTGGGCCTGGGGCCAGCAGTACCTGGATGGCGGAACGGCGGTGGCCGAGGCTTCCGTGGGCGAAGGCAAAGTAGTGCTGCTCGGTCCGGAAGTGAATTTCCGCGACCAGCCGCACGCCACCTACAAGCTGCTTTTCAACGGCCTCTATTACGGCAGCGCCAGAGCGGCGGCTTTGCCGTAGGGGATCCAGCAGCGCATCTGGCGCTACGCATCGACGTGATGCTCGAAAAACCGGTCGAGGGCCTGTTTGTTGCGCGCCGACAGTCGCCCGGATAGCTGCTGCATCTCGGCGGCGGGCAACGGCTGGAAAGTCTTGGCGAGGCGCACATTCTCTGCGATGTGCTCGAGCTTAGGCATGCCCACCACCGCCGCCGTCACGGGAAGCGACAGCGTGTAATAGAGCAGCTTCTGCGGCGTGGCCTGCCCCACCAGGGCTTCCTGCGCGAACACCTTCATGCCCAGCACGCCCATCTTCTTGCGTACCGCCACCGGCAGCGCCGTGGTCTCGAACGACAGCTTCATGGCCTTGTTCGGCACCATTCCCCCCGTGCCATTCATCATAGCGACCTGCCCGGCATTGAGGGCCATCTGGGTGCAGTCGAAATCGTGACGCTCTAGCGCCGTCTTCAGCGTGGCCGGATTGGCGTGGCTGGTGATGCCGATGAAGCGCGTCATCTTCTGGTCGCGGAACTTGAGCAACTGGTCGAGCACGTTGCCCTTGGCCTCCACTTGCGCCAAGTCGTCTTCGTCCGCCAATTGGTGGATGTGCAGCAGGTCCAGGCGGTCCACGTCCAGGGCCTTGAGGCTTAGTTCCATGGCACGCTTGGCCTCATCGCCCGAGCGCGGAGTCACCTTGCTCACCAGGAAGATGCCGTTGCGCCGTCCTTTGATGGCCTTGCCAATGCGTTGTTCGGAGAGGTGGCCGCTGCCGTAATCGTCGGCCGAATCGATATACGTGACGCCCAGGTCGAGCGCACGGGTGATGGCGGCGAGTGCCTGGTCCTCTTCCTTGTACATCAGGTAGCGGCTGCCGCCGCCGAAGGCCAGGATGGAGACGCGCACCCCGGTCTTCCCCAGCACCCGGGTGGGCAGGGTGTTGTTGCCGCTATCGGCCGCTAGCGGACCGGCAGCCAGACCGGCTACGGCCGCAGTTCCCAGAAACTCTCGTCGTGAAATGCTCATACAACTACCTTATTACGAACTTGGCGGTCAAATTCCTATGCCCAACGGGCTGGGCATGCCCAGCCCCTACTCTTCGCGCAACGCCTGGGTTGGGTCCAGCCCTGCGGCCCGGCGCGCGGGAAGCCAGCACGCCAGCGCGGCAATCGCAAAGAAGAGCGCGGCCACAGCGGCGAAAGTCGGTGGATCGGTCGCCTTGACGCCCACCAGCATGCTGGTCATGACGCGCGTCAGGGCGAATGCCGCCGCCAGGCCGAGCACGATGCCGCCCGCGCTCAGGCGCAAGCCCTGGCCCACCACAAGCTGGAAAATGCTGCCGGGAGCCGCCCCCAGCGCCATGCGGACGCCGATCTCGGCTGTGCGCTGGCGCACCAGGGTCGATAACACGCCGTAAAGCCCCACACCCGCGAGCAGCGCCGCCATCACCGCAAACACGCCGATGAGCAACAGCGAGAAGCGCGTCCCCGCCTGCGCCTGCTCGACGTAGGTTTCCATCGGCTGCATGTCGGTGATCAAGAACTGCCGGCCGATCCTGGCGATTTCCGCGCGAATCTGGCCCGCGTACCGGGCGGGATTGCCGGCCGTGCGGACAGCCCAACGCGTGGCCGCGCCATGGCCGATGTAGCCATCGGTAAAATAGATCTGCTCGCGGCCCGGCTCCGCTAGGGAGGTTTGTCTCTGGTGCGCGGCCACGCCGACAACCTCGACCCATTCGGGCTCGGGCGTGATGAGGCGTATGAGGATGCGCTTCCCCACCGCGGACTCGTGGGGGAAGGCCTTCCCGGCGAGCACCTGGTCGATGATCGCCAGTTTCCGCTCGGGTGCGTTGTCGGCGTCGGTGAACGCGCGGCCGGCCAGGAGCGGCGTGCGCAGCGTATCGAAGTAACCGGGGAGCACAATTTGGAAATCCACCGCCTGGAATTTGCTGGAGTCGGCGAGCGCCGGTTCCAGGCCCCAGCGCATGGGGCTGAAATCCCCGGTGAGCGGGAAGGGAAAGGAGGCGGTCACACTCTGAACGCCGGGCAGCGCCGCCAGCCGGTCGTGAACCTGGCGCATGAATGCCGAGCGCTGCTGCGGGTTCTGCCCGCCGCCTCCGAGCAACTGGAAGGTGAGCAGACCGTGCGCGTCAAAGCCCGGGTCGATGCGCTGCAGGGCCAGGAAGCTGCGGAACATCAGGCCCGATCCGATGAGCAGCACGAAGGCCAGCGCGACTTCCGCCACCACCACGCCGTTGCGCAGCCATCCGCCGCCGCCCAGGCCCGCCGTGCGGCCGCTGGCCCGCAGGACGTGCATGACGTCCGGCTGGGCGGCGTTCACCGCCGGGGCCATGCCGAAGATAGCAGCCGCCGCCAACCCCGCCATCGCCGTGAATGCCAGCCCCGTCGGATTGATGGCGATCGAGTCGAGGCGCGGCAGGTTGGCCGGCGCAATGACTCGCAATTCGTGGATGCCCAGCCACGCCAGTCCAGCGCCGAGGAGCGCGCCGATGCCGGCCAGCACCAGGGCTTCGGACAGCATCTGGCGCGCCAGGCGCCACCAGCTTCCACCCAAAGCGGTGCGCACCGCGAGCTCGCGCGCGCAGCGAGGTCCGCACCAGCAGGAGATTGGCCACGTTGGCGCACGCGATCAACAGAAGAAAAACCGCCGCGCCCATCAGCGCCAAAATGGCCGGCCGGACTTGCGCCACCAGGTGCTGTTGCATGGGCTCCAGCCGGACATGCCAATCCGCCGTCCGTTCAATGGCGAACTGGCGCTGCTCCTCCGCGGAGAACGAGTCGGCTTCGGCCTGCGCCCGTTGGAGCGTGACGCCCTGCTTCAACCTGCCGATCACCCGGAGCGAGACGTTGTTCCGCTGACCGGCGTCATAGGCGAGGCGCGCCGCGCCGCGGTCCACACATCGGGCGTCCGTTCCATATCGGCATCGGGCGGGAAGAGTAACTCGAAGCCCGGCGCCAGCACCCCCACGACTTGGGGACCGGCGGCTCCGGGCACCTGAATGGGGTGGCCGATGACGGCGGTGTTGCCGCCAAAGCGCCGCTGGAAATACTCGTAGCTCAAGATGGCGATCACCGGCAGGCGCTGCGGGGGTGGTGGTGCGCCGGCGACTGGAGGTAGCTGCGGCTGTGGCAGGCCGTCGGCTTCCACGAAGTCGCGCCCAAACGCAATCTTCGCCCCCATCATGCGGAAGAAGTTAGGCGTGACCCTCGCGGGGGCGACCTGTTCCGCGGTGCCGTCCTCCCTCGGCAAAGGCACGCGGCCGGTGATGACCGCGGTGAACTCCTCGAAGGTGCTCTTGGCCGAGTCGCGCAGATCGAAATAGTCGGCGTTGGAGAACGGGAAGTCCTTTACGCTGCGTTTTCTCATGTCCGCACAGGCCAGGACCAGCCGGTCCGGATTGCGATACGGCAGTGGCCGCAACAGCACCGCGTTGGTCACGCTGAAAATCGCCGTGCTGGCGCCGATGCCGAGCGCTATGGTCGCCACCGCAGTGAGCGCGAACGCCGGGCTCCTCCGCAACGTGCGCCACGCTAATGCAAGATCCTTGGTCAGCATATGGGCCTCCTCCCCAGATCAGCGCCCTGCCAACCGGCCGATGGCCGGCGCAGTGAGCCGGAAAATAGTCCACTCGTCCATGGGGACCGCGCCCAGGCTCCTGTAAAACTCGATGGAGGGCGTGTTCCAATCGAGCACGGCCCATTCCATCCGGGCGCAGCCGCGCTCCGTGGCGATGCGCGCCAGTTCGCACAGCAGCGCCTTGCCGATGCCGCGGCCGCGCATCGCGGGGCGGACGAACAAGTCTTCCAGGTACAACCCGCGCCGGCCTTGCCAGGTGGAGAAGTTATGAAAGAAGAGGGCGAATCCGGCGGACTCGCCGTCGACCTCCGCCAACAGCACTTCGGCGGCGGGCCGCGCGCCGAACAGCGATTCGCGGAGAACCGCCTGGTCCACAGACGCCTCTTCGGGGCGCGCTTTCTCATATTCGGCAAGCGCGCGGATGAGCGCGAGAATGACCGGGATATCGTCCTCGATGCCCGGTCTGATGTGTATGTCGGACATTTGGCCGGTTTGTGCCATTCTAACTTATGGATGAAGCTGATCTGTGCACTGGCATGGGTTTTCCTGCTGGCAGCGTCCGCCGTGGCTCAGACCGCTAGTCTGCGGGGCCGGGTGCTGGATGAATCGGGCGCGGTGATCCCGGGCGCCAAGGTCGCTCTCGCCGGCCCCGGCGGATTCGCCAAGACAGCCACGTCCGCGGCGGATGGCGCATACTCTTTTCGCGATTTGCCGCCCGGAAATTACACGGTTCAGGCGTCGGCGCCAGACCTCGCGCTTGCGGAGCCGCTCGCGCTCGTGCTGGAAGGCGGTCCACGGACGCTCGACGTGCAGTTGAGCGTCTCAGCGGCGAAGCAGCAGGTGACCATCGAGGATGCCGCCGGCCCCGGGGTCAGCACCGAGGCGGCCAGCAACGCCAGCGCGCTGGTCATGCGCGGGACCGATCTGGATGCTCTTCCCGACGACCCCGACGACCTCGCCAGCGCGCTGCAGGCCCTGGCGGGACCTTCCGCCGGACCCAATGGCGGTTCCATCTTCATCGACGGATTCAGCGGCGGCGAGCTTCCACCGAAGGAATCCATCCGTGAGATCCGGCTCAATCAGAACCCCTTCTCGCGCCGAGCGCGGCCATACCCGGCGTGGTGGCCACCAGCTATGGTCTGCTCGATCCCAACCCGACGGCCGGCGAGAGGCTTCTGCCGCGCAACTTCGGACGCGGCCCCGGCCAGATCATGTTCAACGTGCGGGTGGGCCGGACCTTCGCCTTTGGGCCATCGCGGGAAGGCGCGGCCGCGGCTGCGGCGGCTGCGGGCGGGCCGGTGGGCGGAGGTGGAAACCGCGGGGCCCCCACCAGCCCGTTCGGTGTCGAAGGAGTTTCTCAGGGCATCGCGGCGCCTGCCAACCGCCGGTTCAACCTCACCATCTCGATGTACATCCGCAACGTGACGAATCACAACAACCCAGGCCCGATCATCGGGAACATCACGTCGCCGCTGTTTGGCCAGGCGAACCAGCCGGCCGGAGTTGGCGGCGGTATATTCTCGGAATCCGCCAACAATCGGCGGCTGGAACTGCAAACGCGTCTTACCTTCTGACTCCCAACGCTTGCGACCGCGCCGCTTGCTGCACATTGCCCGGGGAGTGATCGATGTAAGTGGAGAAGGCTCCGTTCTTGCGCAGCTCGAATCCGTCGGCGACGGCGCCGTCGATGGAATACGCAGTAAGCGCCAACCGTTCTGGCGACACATCGACGATCTGGTAGAACTGTTTGTCCTCGATCATCTTCGCCATGTATTGGCTGTTCACCTTCTGGGTTTTGTACATCTTCGGGCCGCTGACGGAGATGGCGTAAATCACCCCGGGCGCAGCGGGGTCCAC
Organism: Bryobacterales bacterium; assembly: GCA_003170915.1. Lineage (GTDB taxonomy): Bacteria > Acidobacteriota > Terriglobia > Bryobacterales > Bryobacteraceae > Fen-178. Next base: position 16,531 of record PMYB01000094.1, read on the forward strand.
GATGCGGTCGCGTGCGATCTTGTGAGTGCGGGCATAGACATGGTCGTGACCTTGCAGGACCAGATCCACGCAATACTTCTCGTAGAGCGGCGCCAGGGCGGCGCGCATCGCCCAATACTCACGGCCTTGGGCGATGGCGTAGATCCCCTGGTGCTGAACGACGATCGTCCAGTGATTGGGGTTATCGCTCAATACCTTGGCGACCCACTCCACTTCTTTGTCGGTGACGCGTTTCCGTGCCGCGGCCTCGAAGCCTTCCTCGGCGAACGCATTCACATCCAGGGCGATGAAGCGGACGCCCTGATAGTCTACGTAATACGATTGGCCCGGCATGTCGTCCAGGTCCGGTCCATTTGCCGGCAGGGCGAAATGACGGCGCCATGGCCACGCGGCGGCAAGCGTCGTCTTGGCCTCCGGGGAACCCGGCGGCCGATGCAGATCGTGGTTGCCCGGAACCGGGATGCTGGGGACGGTCGCGGAGATGAACCCCAGCGCGTCGCTCCATTCGCCCCAAAGACGGTCGTCATACCCCTCTGCGACCAGGTCGCCCGCGTGCACCAGGAACCGCGCATCGGGAGCGGCGGCGTACGCACGCCGAATGGATCGCGACCACAGCGATTTGATGCTGTTCTGTTCGTCACCCACATAGAGGAACCGGAAAGGCTCGGGTTTGGCCGAGGCCGTGTGAAAGACGTTCCATTCGCTCCACACCTGGCCGTCGCCGACGCGATAGCAGTACGTCGTGTCGGGCTCCAGCCTTTCGAACTTCGCGGCGTAGTGCGCGGCGGAGCGGCCGTCTCCTAAGTCGTCCCTTTCGAAGGTGGCGCGCACCGTGCTGGCCGACGGTTCGAACTTGGGGTCGGCCGTGAATTTCGCGGCCTGCGCCTGCGGGGATTGCGCCGGCGCCTCCGTTCGCCAGGTCACCGCCTGCGTGCGGGCCGGATCGCCCGCCCACGAGAGAACGATCCGCGAGGGGATCGCCCCCTGTGCCGCCGGCGTAGGCGGCGCTGCCGAGCCGCGCGCGGCCAGGGAAAGCAGAAACGGGCCGGGCGCCAGTCGCGCGAATTGCCGGCGAGTGAATGTAGACATGGATGTCCCTCCGGAAAGTTCATTCTGGGACCGCTTCGATTGATTCCTTGTGACGACTGCGTCACAAGAATGTCAATAGCGTCTAGGCAGATCTGAAATCCGACAAGAGGGCGGCTCGCAACCAGCGGCGCTGTAATTGTACTGTCTTGCAGGATTCATCATTTAAAGACCTGTTCTTTCGTAAACTCAGTGCGTCCCTCGTGGCATAACGCGGGAGAGAGGTGGTCTATCCATGCATAAGAATTGCGTTTTGAGTTTGATTGTCTTCGCGCTTTCCGTCCTGCCACTTGCGGCGCAAGTGGACCGGGCAAACATCAACGGCACCGTCACGGATGCCAGCAATGCCGTGGTGCCGATGGCGACGGTGCGCGCGGTCTCCGCCGATACGGGCCTGCAACGGGAAGTGCATGCCAGCCAAGGCGGCACGTATGAAATCTCCAGCCTGCCGGTGGGGACCTACGACGTCACCTTTATCAAAGACGGATTCAAGCCGCTGATGGTGAAGTCGATCGTTCTGACGAATGGCCAAAGCCGCACCGTGGACGGGCGGCTTGAAGTGGGCTCGACCAGCGAAGCCATTCAGGTGACCGCGTCGGTCGAGGCGGTGAACAGCAGCGACGCCGAGGTGGGGACAGTGGTGGAAGCGGCGCAGATCAACGCGATCCCGCTGAGCGGCCGCAACTGGGCGACGCTGATGATCCTCGCGCCCGGAGCGGTGAACTACGGCGACGGATCGCAGCGCAGCATCCGCTTCAACAACCACTCGATCGACGACACGAACTACCAGTTCGACGGCATCGACGCCACGGGCGTCCAGGAGCAGGCGCAGAAGACGACGACCAGACTGCAGATGTCGCCGGACTCGATCGAGGAATTCCGCGTCAGCACGTCCGACTACACGGTCGAGAGCGGCGGCAACGGCGGCGGGCAGGTTAACGTGGTGACCAAGAGCGGCACCAACACGTACCACGGCGGCGCCTACGAGTACCTCCGTAACAGCATCCTCGATTCGCGCAGCCCGTTCGACGGTTCGAGTATTCCGCCCTTCCGGCTGAACCAATTCGGCGCTTCCCTCGGCGGGCCAGTGATCAAGAACCGGCTGTTCTTTTTCGCCAACTATGAGGGGCTGCAGCAGACACTCGGCTCGACGTACGTGAGCCAGATCCCGAGCGTGGCATACGCCAACCAGGTGACGGCCACGTCCCCGGTGCTGGCGCCGCTGATCAAGGCATTCGGCAGCTTCAGCGCTGCGCAGCGAGTCTCGCTTGGGGCCAACGTCGACCAGGTCAGCGCGGCCAAGAGCTCGATTACGCAAGAGAATTCGGGCTTGATTCGGTTGGACTATCGACTTTCCGACAAGTCCACTTTCTTCTTCCGCTATAACACGGACAATTCGAACGCGGATACGCCCAGCGACGCGATCGGGGGGCACGGCCTGGTAACCGACATCACCCACAACCTGGTGTTGCAGTACCAGACCACCATCTCGCCTACGTTGATCAACGAAGCGAAATTCGGCCTGAACCGCGCGAACTATCACAACTGGGGCTACGGCACGGCCCCGATCGAGCTGAGCACGGCAAGCTTCAGCAGCTTGAGCGATACGTCGCTCGACGCCGAGGTCGGGACGTCGTTCTCGTATATCGACAACCTAACCAAGACCATCGGGCGGCACACGCTGAAGGCGGGCGTCAACATCCGGCGTATCCGGCTCAATAACTCGGGCAACGCGCTGACGACCTCCTCGGTGGCCTACCTGACTGACGCCGATTTCATCAATAACAACGCGAACTTGGGCGGGTACCTGGTGGGCGAAGGGATCGTGGGTACGCGGCACACGGCGTATGCCGGCTACGTCCAGGACCAGTTCAAGGTAAATCCGGCGCTGACGCTGAACATGGGCCTGCGCTACGACTTCTTCAGCGTGCCGCATGAAATCCACAACCGGTCGGCGGTGGTGGACCTGGTAAACTGCGGCGGCTTCTGCCCGAAGGGCACACCTTACTTCAGCCCGCTCTACAAGGACTTCGGTCCGCGCGTCGGCCTCGCTTACGCGCCGCAGTCACTGCACGGCAACACCGTGATCCGCGCCGGCTGGGGCATCTACTACGGCGCCAACCAGAACGACGATTTCAGCGATCCAGCCGAAAGCGCGGTGCCTCGCTACGCCATCCAGAGCACGGCCGGGATGCAACTCACGTACCCGATCCTGCCGTTTATCACGCCCGCCACCACGCCGGCCGCGCCCAAGGCGATCGCGCGCGACCGCAAGGACCAGTATTACGAAAACTGGGACTTCAACGTACAACAGAAGCTGGCGGCGAACTTCCTGATGCAGGTGGGATACGTCGGCGGAGAAGGTCATCACCTGTGGGACAAGATCACCACTAACCTGCTGAATCCGGTAACGCAGCAGCGGTACAACCCGGCGTTCGCTGCGTTCGGCGTGAAGGAGAACAATAGCAACAACAACGACAACGCGCTTCAGGTGTCGTTGCAACGGCGGCTTACGAACGGATGGTTCTGGCAGAGTCAGTACATGTGGTCGCACGGGATCACCGACTCCTCGGCCGGCGCCGGAGACTCCGCGGCGTTTCAGAACCAGGCGTGCCGGGCCTGCGACCGCAGCAATTCGTCCTATGACGTGCGCCACAACTTCGTAACCACATCGATTTACCAGTTGCCGTTCGGGAAAGGCCGCCAGTACATGAATAACGGCGGCATCTCCGACAGGATTCTAGGCGGCTGGGAATTATCAGGCCTGTTCACGGCCCGCACCGGGTTGCCGGTGAACATCTCGATGAAGCCGAAGACCACGCCGCTCGACGGCAACACTTCGGGTCAGCGGCCCAACTACATCGGCGGGTCGATCTATGCCGATCCGCAGACGGTCAGCGCCACTACCGACGGTTGGTTCAACCCCAATGCCTTCGCGTATCCCGCGCCGGGGACCTACGGCAATCTCGGTCGGAATAACGCATTCGGTCCCGGGATGTACCAGATTGACAGCGCGCTGCACAAGCAGTTCGCCCTCAGCGAGCGGTTCCACCTCGATTTCCGCGGCGAAGCCTTCAATCTGTTCAATCACCCGGCCTACAAGACGCCCGGCTCGACGTGGACCACGGCCAGCAGCTTTGGCCACATCACCGGCATTCTCAACACCGGAGCGGTCGGCACGGGCACGCCGCGCCGCTTCCAGTTGGTCCTGCGCCTGCAATTCTAGGGGGCGTTGCGGGGCGAATTCTAAGCCCGCCGGCGGCAGCAGTATCCTAGCGGCCGCCGTCGCGCTTATGCTGGATGCTTACCAGCGCGTCCCGGTAATTCACAGTGAGCACCGTGTTGCGTAGCTCCGGGTAGCCGAGAACGCCGATCATCTCGACCCCGTTATACCGGCTGACTGTGGTCAGGTCCACCGCCACGGGATGGTCGGCCGTGAACTCCTGGTCCGCTATCCGAAACCGAATCCCCGGTTCGACCATTTCGCCCGCAACCGCGCCAACCGCGCCAGCCGCGCCTTGCATGTGAAAGGACTCCACCGGCCGGCTCCGCAAAGCCCGAGCCGTCTGGAGGGAGATCCCCGTGTAGGCAGCGCCCGTGTCCAGCAGTACGTATCCTTCCCGAGCGCCGTCCAGGGCCGCCTTCGTCAGCAACAGGTTCCGAGTGGGGACGGTGGCGGAGAAGCCCGCTGTCCGGATCGGCGCGCCATCCGGATACGGTGTGAGCGCGAGAGTTCTGGCCGGCAGGTCGAGACGCACCAGAAAGCCGCCGAACAGCGATACGGGAACCACGCCGTCGAGGCCCTCGGCGAACCGCCCGCGCACCACGTCCACCGGACAATTCGCGAACACCACGGGGCCGATCTCGACCCTCTCGGCGATGCCCGCCGCCGCGGCCCTCGTGGGCGAGTCTCCCGCGCCAACCAGGAGGAAGTCCGATGCCACCTGGAGGGCCGATTTCGCGGCCGACTTACGGTCGATGGCGATCTGTTCGGCCCCGCTGTCGAGCAGCAGGCGAAGCGCCGGCCCGCCGTTGATGCGGGTTTTCAGCAGCACGCCCGCCACCCGGTCGGGTGCCGGAGCGAAGGAAGTCAATGTGAGGGCATATTCGCGGTAGGGGGAGATCAACCTGGTGCCGCCCGCGGCCGGCTGGGGCCGGCACGGCGGAACGCAAGCCGCACCAAGAACGACCCACGCCAGTAACACTCTGAGCCGGCGCATGACAGTTGCGTTACTACAATATGACGAATGCGTGTCAATTGCAACCGTTGGGCGCGGTTGAACTAGTTTCGCGCGGGACCGGTCATGGCCGCTCCGAAAACGCGGCCCTGATCGGACTCCTGAACGAAGACCACGATGCGTCGGGAGCCGGCATCCGGCGGCAACCCGACCTCACGGCTGAAGCCGGCGCCGCGCTTCACCGAACCGATCTTCCGGATGCTTTGCACAATGGCCACATGATGCAAACGGTGGCCGCTGTTCTCTCCCCCCGTAACCTCCGATGTTCCGCTGTCCTGCGCCAGAATCAGAAAGACGCCGGCGGAAGCGGGAACCGCGGCCACCTCCACCCGCAGACTCGCACCCGCTCGCCATATCCGCACCTCCGCCTTCGGCCGGCCCTCCGCCCGGGAGATCTCCGCCAGCGCGCGGCGTTCGTCCGCGCCGTTGAACTCCGTCTCGCCGTCCAGCACCATTTCGGGCGTGTAAACGCTCTCGAGGCCGAACCGGCGGCCGTACGCTTCCTGCCGTTGGCTGAAGCTGGCGGACGAGAACGAGTCCGTCCAGCCCTCGTGGTTCCAGTAGTCGACGTGCTCGCTGAGAACGATGGCTTGCGGGTCGAGACGCTCGAGCAGACGATCGGCAGGCGGGCAGCTTGAACATCCTTCGGAGGTGAACAATTCCACCAGCACGGGCACACGGGGTGGGCCGGCGCCGGTGACCATCAGAGCGCCCCCTAGAACGGCCAACAGCAGATTGCGGCTTGGATGCGACCCGCTCCTCATGCCGTGAGTATACACGGAGGAGCGCTCCTGGCGGCTACACGCGGTGCTTGGGGGCCTTGCGCGGCTTAACCTTCGCGGCTCTGGATTGCTTGTATGCCTTGGACTTCTTCGAAGCCTTCCGAGCCTTCTTGGCCGCCTTCTTCATGGCCTTCGAGCGCTGTACGGCCGGCTTCTGCTTGGCTTCCATGCTGGCTGTCAAGCCGAAGCTCAACGCCAGCGCCAGCGCGAGTGCACGCCATCTCATGCCTCCTATGTTACTGCGCGACGCGGGCAAACCACAAATACATCTTTAGGAAGCTAACCGCTGTTAACAAGATGCATACCCAGGAAGCGCCGCGCCAGAGTCTCTCGGTCCAGGAGCCTTCCAAACGGGGCAAGCCTGCCAGGTACGCGGTCCCGAAGCCGGCCGCCAGCCCCCCGATGTGGGCGGCGTTGTCCACGTGAAGGCCGGGCAACAACCCGAACAGGATGATGTAGATCGCCCAGCGGATGTACGTCGCGCGAATGGAGCTGCCGATAGGGTTTTTGTGGCGCACGCCCAGCGCGATCATGGCGCCGATCAAACCCATCAACGCGGCCGAGGCGCCCACCGAAGGAGCCGGGCTCCAGACCGCGCTCACGTAGAAGCCAAAGACGGTGGAGACGAAATAGATCACCAGCATGCGGCCCGCGCCGTAGATTTCCTCCACCTGGGCGCCGAGGTCGAACAACACCCAGGAGTTCATGAGGATGTGGAGAAGGCCGCCATGGAGGAAGCCGGCCGTGACCAGGCGCCACCACTGTCCGGCCGCCAGCCCGGCGTTGTACTTGGCGCCGAACGCCACCAGCGTCCCAACGTCCACATTCCACAAGGCCTCGCCGTTGCCGGCCCGCATGCTGAAAAGCGCCGTGGCGAGGAAGATCCCGAAATTGATAACCAGGATGACGACCGTGGTGAAACGCGCGTGCGGGATGATCCCGCCGAGGATCGCGGAAGGGTCGCGGCGATCGATGGCGCGGGCGCCCACCGACTCATTGCAGTAGGGGCAGGTACGGTCCTTGTTGGTGATGAAAGCCCGGCAATGCGGGCACATGCGGCGTGAATCCATCTGCTCATTCTACAACCCTCCCAAAGAAGCCCTGTTGCGGGTGTATTCTGCTACAATCTAAGATCCCGTATGGCAAAGACGGAGCGCGAATATCGCGAGGATATCGTCCAGATCGGGCAATTGATGTTTCAAAAGGACTGGGTGGCGGCCAACGATGGCAATATTACGATCCGGCTGGATGCCGATCGGATCCTGGCTACTCCGACCGGCGTCTGCAAGGGAATGATGCACCCGGACGATCTGATCGTCATGGATACGCAGGGCAACAAGATCTCGGGCCGCGCTCAAGGGACCACCGAGATCGGCATGCACCTGACGGTCTATAAGATGCGGCCGGACATCAAGGCGGTGGTGCACGCCCACCCTCCGGTGGCGACGGGCTACGCCACGGCCGGCAGGTCGCTCGACCAGGCGCTGCTGCCGGAAGTGATCATCGGGCTGGGCTGCGTGCCGCTGGCGGACTATGGGCTGCCCGGAACGCCGGCGCTGACCGAGGGCATGCTCCCGCTGATCCCCAAGTACGACGCCCTGCTGATGGCCAATCACGGCGCGGTATGCTACGGCGAGGACGTCTACAAGGCATACTTCCGCATGGAAACAATGGAACACTTCGCGCGGATCGCGCTGGTGGCGGAGTTGCTGGGCGGCGCCAAGTCGCTGCCGCGGCGGGAAGTCGACAAGCTGCTGGATGCGCGCACGCGTTATGGCGTGAAGGCCAGGAACACCGGGGAGCCGGGTTGCCCGGTGGCTTCCGACGATTCGAGTCAGGGCGGAGAATCGAGGTTTTACGTGACGCGCGCGGAGCTGATCGCCCTGGTGGATGAGGCGCTCAAAGCGCGCGGTTTGGCTTGACAGTATTTTGGGAGAGCATAGATGGGTGAAGCGTTAGGAATGATCGAAACGCGCGGCCTGGTGGCCATGATTGAGGCCGCCGACGCCATGGTGAAAGCCGCCAAGGTAAACCTGGTCGGCTGGGAAAAAATCGGATCGGGCTACGTGACCGCGATGGTGCGCGGCGACGTGGCGGCGGTTCGCGCGGCCACCGACGCCGGCGCCGCCGCGGCGCGACGCGTGGGGGAACTCATCTCGGTGCATGTCATCCCGCGCCCGCACCAGAGCCTGGAAGACGTTCTGCCGATCGGCAAATCTCAGGCGCAGAACGCCGGCAAGTAGCCGGTGCGAGAGGCTTCATGATTCTCGCCCGCGTGGTGGGCACCGTGGTTGCCACACGGAAAGACCCTCGCTTGGAAGGCATGAAACTGCTCGTCCTCAAACCGGTTTCTCCGGAAGGGAAGGACGAGGCCGGCTATGTCGTGGCCGTGGATACCGTGAGCGCCGGGTACCGCGAGCGCGTCATCGCGGTTTCCGGAAGCTCGGCCCGCATGGCCGAGGGCTGCAAAGATAAGCCCGTCGACACCGCTATCGTCGGCATCGTCGACGAAGTGCACCTGGACTAGCTCATGTATTTGGGCCGCGTGGTGGGTTGCGTCTGGTCCACCGTCAAAAATCGCAATCTGGAGGGTCAGCGGATGCTAGTGATTCAGCCCCTGACTCCGGAACTCGCCAACACCGGCCAGCGGATCGTTTGCACCGACTGCACCGGGGCGGGCGCCGGCGAACTCATCTACTGGGTTCGCGGCCGGGAAGCCAGCTTGGCTTTTCTGCCGAACGAGCCGGCCACCGACGCCACCGTGGTGGCGATTGTGGATTCGGTCCACCTGAGATCGGCGGCTGCGCCGGAGCCGCCTCCCCCGGCCGCGCCTGCGCCCGCGCCTCCAGCCAGGGGCCGCAAGCCGTCGCGGAAAGGCTAGCTCATGCTGATCGCGCGAGTCATTGGAGAATTGGTGGCCACCTATAAGCACCCCAGCCACGAGGGGCGCAAGATCCTGNNGTGGATGCGGGCGTCGGCGACAAGGTGCTGGTGGTCACCGAGGGTTTCGGCGCATGCACCTCCGTGGACCGGTTTCTGTCACCTATTGACATGGCGGTGATTGGCTTTATCGACCATATTGAACTCCTGCCGGGCGTCTCCTGAACGCCCCCTCCGGTGCGCAATCAGCCGCGCTCCCAGCGCCAGTCCCAGTACCCACTTCACCAGTTCCACTCCCCAATACCAACTGTGCATCACCCAAAACTGGGTGCGGTCCCCGGAGGGCGCATCGGGAGGAACAAAGTCGATCAGGCGGCCGAGCGAAATCATGGCCGGCGTGAGCATGAAGCGCTGAACCACGACGCCGGCAATCATCGACAAAATCAGAAACAGCGCGAACTTGTTTTCCTTGGTTGCGAACAGCACGAAAAAGAAAAACAGCGCTCCCATGACGATCTGCGCCGCTTCCCAAATCTCGAAATTCCAGCGGTTCTGCTCGGCGACCTGGTAGCGCAGCAGCAGGCGCGCGTCGGCGCGGCCGAGCGCCTTGAACTGCAGCGTAGCCACAGGATGGGGCCGGGCGAGCAGACGGTCCACCGAGCTGAAGCTTTCGGCGGCGACCCAGGCCATCAGCAGTCCACCTCCCATCCATATGCCCAGCAGGAAACATGCTAATCGGCGGGAATTCATGTCATTGCCTGCCGATCTTTGTGCCGATCACCTCTCCCGAGACGATGATTTCCACTCGCCGGTTCTGTTGCCGGCCCGCCGCCGTTCTATTGTCGGCCACCGGCATCGACTTGCCGAACCCCACCGCGATCAAATTGGTTTCCGGCAATCCCTGTCCGATCAGGTACTTCCGAACCGAATCCGCGCGCTGGTCCGAGAGTTTCTGGTTTAATTCATCGCTGCCCGTGCTGTCGGTGTGTCCCTCAATGTCGAGATTCAATCCCGGATGAGCGAGCACGATGCCGGCCAGCCTGGCCAGCTTTTCCCGCGCGATCGGACGTAGGTCGAACTTGCCGGTATCGAACAGCACATCGGCCATGTTGATCACCAGTCCGCGCTGCGTGTCCCGGGTATCGAGGATACGGTTGAACTGCTCCAGTAACTGCGCGCGGAGAGCCTCGGCCCCCTTGCGGGCCTGTTCCGCTTCGGCCATGGCTTTGGCTTCCCGCTCGTCGGCCTCGGCCTTGGTTCTTGCGGCCAATGCCTCCGCGTCGGCCTTGGCCTGGGCCAGCGCGTCGGCCTCGGCCTTGGCCTGGGCCGCCTGAGCCTCGGCTTCCATCTTGGCTTTCACCGCGGCGAGTTCCGCTTCCGCCTTGATCTTGGCCTCACGGGCGGCCGCCAGTTCAGCCTGACGCTGAGCTTCTTCATCGGCCTTCCTTTTGGCTTCGGCCGCCTCGGCGGCCGCTTTGGCCTCGGCCTCGGCCTTGGCTTGGGCCGCCGCGGCGTCGCGCTCCTGCGCGATGCGCTCCTCCTCCTGCCGTTGAGCCGTCAGGGCGCGTGCGTCTTCGGCGAACTGCACCGCCTGTCTCGCAGCTGAGACGATCTCCTGATTGCCGGCCTTCCGCGCCAGGGCATCTTCAGCCTTCTTCAAGCTCTCGTCCACCTTGGCGAATATGTCCGCCGCATATCGATCCGCGCCGCGCGCCCGGGCGATTTCCGCGGCGTTGCGGGCTTCATACATTTCCAATGGGACATGCTTGAGGTCCAGCGATAGCGCCAGCGGATTGCCCAGTTGCTCGTACTGGGCGCGCGCCATCAGCTTGTACTCGTGGACCAGGAAAACCTCGCCTTTGGTGTTCTTAGCGATCTCATTTTCCAGCACCAGAACCTCGCTGGACTGACGAACCGAGAAGTACGGTTCCGCGGCCACAAACAGGGAGAAGGCCTGCAACTGCGTGCTGGTTTTCAGCTTGCCTTCCCCCGCGTTGTTGATGCGAATTTCGCCCAGGTTATAGGTGCTGCCCTCCGGGGATACGGCCCACAGCACATAGGTAAGAAACTCCGCGCCGAATCTGGTTGGTTGCGTCAGACCTGCCACGTCCGCCTCGATGGACGTCGCCCCCGTCTTGGCCTCCACCTTGGCTTCGCCGTGGGCTTGTGGGATGGCGCCTGTGGCGATCAGGGCGATTTTTGTCGCGCCGCCGCCAACCCGGTAACCGATGGCCTGGACCGGCTTATCGAATTGATTGGCTGGGGGTGCGCCCTGCTGGGTTTCGCCAGCGGCGACGCCCGCCGATAAGCCGATAACCAAGAGTGGGAGCAATGCCGCGGTGGGACTCTTCATGATCGCTTCCTTTCGCCTCGCGAATCTATTCTAGCCGGAATCGCTACCGTCCAGCACGCGTGTTACGCTCGAAAGTAGTGTTCCGCCGCGTAGTCTGGATCGTGATCGACAGTGTGGGCATCGGCGCAATGCCCGACGCCGCCGAATATGGCGACCCTCCCGGCGCAGACACCCTCGGCAACATCGCCCGCATCCGCGGCCTGAAGGTCCCCAACCTCGCCCGGCTGGGGCTGGGCAATATCAAGCCGCTGGCGGGCATCGCGCCGGCCGAAACTCCCACGGGGGCGAACGGGCGCTGTACGCTGGCCTCGCCGGGCAAGGACACAACCACCGGCCACTGGGAAATGGTGGGCATCCACCTGGCACGGCCTTTCCCGCTTTACCCGCACGGGTTCCCGCCGGAAATCATGGCCGAGTTCGAGCGGCGCATCGGCCGCCAGTCTCTCGGCAACGTGGCGGCCTCCGGCACCGAAATCATCGAGGATCTCGGGCCCCAGCACATGCGCACCGGCTCGCCCATCGTGTACACCTCCGCCGACAGCGTCTTCCAGGTGGCCGCGCACGAAGAGGTCATCCCGCTCTGGGAACTCTACAAGATCTGCGAAACCGCCCGTGAGATTCTGCGCGGGCCGCATGAAGTCGGACGCGTCATCGCGCGCCCGTTCATCGGCGCGCCGGGCAGTTTCACGCGCACCACCAACCGTCACGATTACGCCGTGCCGCCGCCCAAGGGCATGCTGCTTGACCGGCTGGAGGAGCGCGGCGTGCCGGTCTACGGCGTCGGCAAGATCTTCGACGTGTTTCTGGGCCGCGGCATCCGCGAATCGGTGAAGACCAAGAACAACCTCGACGGCATGGTCAAGATTCTCGAGGCCATGGACTCCCTCGAGGCCGGCCTGATCTTCGTCAACCTGGTGGATTTCGACCAGCAGTACGGCCATCGCAACGATATCGAGGGCTACGGCGCCGCGCTCGAGCAGTTGGATGCCTGGCTGCCGCAATTCGAGACCGCCCTGCGCCCGGACGACGCCGCCATCTTCACCGCCGACCACGGCTGCGACCCCACCACGCCGGGCACCGACCACACCCGCGAGTATGTGCCGCTCGTGGTCTTCGGTCCCCAGGTCCGCGCCGTCAACCTCGGACTGCGCGGCTCGTTATCGGATATCGGCCAGACCGTGGCCGCGAACTTCGGCGCCAGCATCGAGCACGGCGCCAGCTTTCTAAAGGAAATCATATGAGAAAACCAGTCATGGCGGGCAATTGGAAAATGTACAAGACGCCCGCGGAAACCGCCGCATTCTTCGAGAAATTCCGGCCCTTGGCCGGACAAGCGGAACACTGCGAGGTGGTGATCTGTCCCCCCTTCACCAACCTTGCCGCGGCCGTGGAAGCCGCCCAGGGAACGCGCATTCGCATTGGCGCGCAGAACATCGGCTGGGCCAAGGAAGGGGCCTTCACCGGCGAGATCTCCGGCCCCATGATCGTGGCCTCCGGCGCAACCTATGCCATTGTCGGGCACAGCGAGCGGCGCCAGTATTTCGCCGAGACCGACGAAACCGTCCTCAAGCGCACCCAGGCCGCGCTGGAATTCGGCCTCACCCCCATCGTCTGCGTGGGAGAGCGCCTCGAGGAATTCGAAAGCGGCCACACCGAAGCCGTGCTCGTGCGCCAGTTCCAGCAGGGAATCGCCGGCTTGTCCGAGCGCCAGTTCGCCCGGATTGCGATCGCCTACGAGCCGGTGTGGGCCATTGGAACCGGCAAGACCGCCACGCCGGAAATCGCGGCCGGCGCGCATCGCGCGATCCGCGCCCAGGCGCGGGCCAAGTTCGGCAAGGAGGCGGGCGAGGCCATCCGCATTCTCTACGGCGGCAGCGTCAAGCCCGACAACACCAGGTCGCTGATGGCGCAGCCGGAAATCGATGGCGTACTAGTGGGCGGCGCGAGTTTGGACGCGGTGTCGTTCGCGTCCATAGTGAACTTTTAGAGCCGCCGCTCGATTTCGCTCACGAACTCGCTTTCGCGTTCGATCGTCATGCCGGCCTTGAGCCAGTAGAGCGGCAGCGGCTCTAGCAGGTCGTCGGACGATTCGCAGAGGTTCATGACGTCCTTCTCGGTGGTCACCAGCGCGGTGGCGCCCTGGGCGCGCATTTCCTGCGAAATGTGCCGTAGTTCGCGCGGGCGGTAGCGGTGGTGGTCTTCGAAATCCACCCAGGCCACCGGTTCCACGCCCATGCGCTCCAGCGTGCGGCGAAACGCTTCCGGATTGCCCAGACCGCAGAACACACCCGCGCGTTCGAAGGGCCGCTCCGCCGGTCCGTGCCGCCGGCCCGTGCGATGCTCCACCCATGCCTGGGGTTCGACGCCGGCGCGAAAGACTGGCGCGCGCGCGTTCCACCGGCGCACCTGGCGCTCGATGGCGGCGCTCAGGTCGGAGAGTTCGCTGCGCGTGATCAGGATCAGGTGCGCGCGCGCCAGGCCCGCGGGCGCCTCGCGCAGGCGGCCCAACGGAAAGACCTCGCCGCCGCCAAACGGGTCCAGAGCGTCGATCAGCACCACGTCCACGCTGCGCGCCAGCCGCTGGTGCTGGAACCCGTCGTCCAGTAGCAGCACGTCCGCGCCGAAGTCGCGCACCAGCAGCGTGCCGGTATGAAAACGGTCCGCTCCAATGCCCACCGGCGCCAGGCCCGAGCGGACGAACATCTGCGGCTCGTCGCCGGTATGCTCGGCGTTCAAAATCGTTCCGGGCTCGAGCGCCAGGTGCTTGTGGGGAGAATTGCGGCCGTAGCCGCGCGTCAGGATTCCCGGCCTGCGCCCCCGCTGCTTGAGGATCTCCGCCAGCCGCAGCACGCAGGGCGTCTTGCCGGTGCCGCCCATGGTGATATTACCGATGGAGATCACCGGTGCAGCCAGCTTGCGGCGGCGGACATAGTCGCGCCGCAGCTTTTTTCGCGCGCCCCATCGCCACAGCCTTGCCAGCACCGAGGCTACGGTGAACCACGGCTGCGCGGGGCGGTAACCAGGCACCCGGTACAACTCGCGCACCAGGGTTACGGCGCGGGCCGTGGCCCCGCGGCGCGCCTCCGCCGCCAGGCGCGCCCGTTGCCCCATCTCGCCTGCCCACTCCGGCGCTTCCAGCAGCCGCGCGACCGCGCCGGCCAGTCCGGCGGCGTCTCCGATTTCCACGTACGCGCCCGCCGCCCGGAACTCGTCCGCAATGGCCTGGAAGTTCTCCATGTGCGGCCCGGCGATCACCGGCTTGGCGAAAAATGCCGGCTCGAGAATATTGTGCCCGCCGCGCCGGGCCAGCGTTCCGCCCATGAACACCGCGTCCGCCACCGAAAACAGTCCGCTCAATTCGCCGATGGTATCCAGCAGCAGCACCGCCGGAAGCGCCAGCGTCTCCGAGCCGCCCAGGCGCGAGCGGCGCAGGTACGGAATCCCGGCCGCTTCCAGTTTCCCCGCCGCCGCGTCGAAACGCTCCGGCTTCCGCGGCGCCAGAATCAGCAGCAGGTCCGGATGCCGCGCGGCGAGTTCCTGGAACGCCGCAATCGCCGCGTCGTCTTCATCCACGTCGCCGGCCGCGGCGGGCGGCATGGTGCTGGCGGCGATCCACACCTTGCCCGGCCTCGCGCGCCCGAGCAAAGCGGGCACCGGGGAACCGGCCGCCGCCGCGCGCGCCTCGAAGTCGTACTTGAAATTGCCGCCCGTGCGGGTGCGCTCGGCGAGCGCCCCCAGCGCCAGAAAGTGCTCGCCCATGCCGTCGGTCTGCGCCAGGATGCAATCCGCCGCGGACAGCACTCCCCGGAAAAACCACCGGAAGGGCAGATAGCGCGGAAAAGCCCGGTCGGAGATGCGGCCATTGACGATCGCCAGGCCCGCGCCCGTGCGGTGCACCTCGCGAAACAGATTGGGCCAGATCTCGGTCTCCGCAATCACTACAGCCGCGGGCCGTAGCGCGCGGAGCACGCGCCGCACCGCCCACACGTAATCCACCGGCGCGTAGAATACGCCATCGGCCAGGTCGCCGAGCTTGTCGCCGGCGGTGGCGCGGCCGGCCAGGGTCGAGGTCGAAACGAATAGCCGGCTGTGTGGAAACTCCGCCCGCAAGCCGCGCAGGAATTCCACCGACGCCAGCACCTCGCCCACCGAAACTGCGTGCAACCAGATGGCCCCAGGGCCGGTCTGTCTATAAGAGCGCGGGAGGAAGCCAAAGCGCTGCGGCAAGCTCCGCCAGTAGCCGCGGTTTCGCAGACCGCGAAACAGGAAATACAATATCAGGACAGGCAGCCCGAACGCCTGTAGGACTCGGTAGAGGAAATAGATGCCCCGTATTTTCAAACGTTTGGCTCTTTTAATGAGTATAGCCGCGGCGTTCGCCGCCGACAAGGATACCGCCGCGTTCCGCCCTCCCCCGGCCGCCGGCCTCGAGCATCGCCAGACCAACGCCCAGGTCACCATCGGTGTGGACCCGTACGTTTCGCCCGACAAGGTGAAGACCGCGTTCGGAAAACTGGACCCCTACCAATACAGCATTCTGCCGGTCCTGGTGGTGATCCAGAACGATACCGACAAGGCCATCCGGCTCGACAAGCTGAAGGCCGAATACGTGGGTCCCAACCGCGACCGCGTGGATGCCACGCCCGCCAGGGAAGTCCGTTACGTGCGCGGGCCCAGCCGTCCCGGGGTGATCACCGGGCCGGGCGGCACGCCCAAGATCCTTTCCAAGAAGAACCCGCTGGATGCCTGGGAGATCGAAGGCCGCGCGTTCGCGGCCCAGATGCTGCCGGCGGGCCAGTCGGCCAGCGGATTTTTCTATTTCCGGACCGGCCTGCAGCGCGGCGCCACCATTTATCTGAACGGCCTCACCGAGGCCGCGACCGGCAAGGAACTGTTCTACTTCGAGATTCCGCTGTAGCCCCACGTTCAGTCACAAGTATTCACAAAAATCTTCAGGCCATTTAAGTGTATCCCCTGCTACGGGTTAGCGTTTAGGCCCCGCGCCGGGCCGGGGTTTCCGCGCGGGTCCGCCGGGTAAACTGTAGTCGGCAGGAGGGTTCCGCTTTCCCCCGCGCCCGTTCCGGCGCGGGTTCTTCTTTTTCCGGAGGGATCATGACTTTGCGTTTGTTCTTCGCGGCTGTGTGGCTGGCTTCGTCCGCGCTCGCGGGGCCGCCGCTCACCACCATTCAGGATATGCTCTACAAAGCCGATGGCACGCGTTTCAATGGCACCGTGACCATCAGTTGGACCAGCTTTCAAGCCATGGACAATTCCACCATCGCTACCCAGAGCACCACCATCAAAATTATGGACGGCAATCTTCGCGTGCAGCTTGTCCCCACCACCACCAGCACCCCGGCGACCTACTACTCGGTCAAGTACAACAGCAATGGGCGCATCCAGTTCGAAGAGACCTGGTCGGTGCCATCCAGCGCGCAGCCGCTTCACGTGCGGGACGTTCGGGTGGCGGCGCCCTCCAATGTCGCGGCCGATACCAGCGGCGGAACGTCCTCCACCCCGGCTCAGGAATCCGACATCGTGGGGCTCATCGCCGACCTGGGCGCGCGCCCGCTCAAGGGACCGGGCTTCGCCGCCGGCCGCGTCGCCGTGGTCAATCCACTGGGCGCCCTCGAGTCGGCGAGCGGCAGCGCCACCGATTGCGTGCATGTGGACGGCTCTTCGGGACCGTGCGGCGGTTCGCAACCATCCTTCGTGGACGGCGACTCCCCCGCCGGAATCGTGGACGGCTCAAACACCTCGTTCACCCTCTCAGCCGTCCCCAACCCCGCGGCTAGCCTCGCGGTCTACCGCAACGGCATGCTCCAGAAGACCGGCCAGGACTACACCCCTACCGGCAGCACGATTCAGTTTGTCGCCGCCGCCGCGCCGCAGCCGGGCGATACCCTGCTGGCCAGCTACCGCCTCACCGGGACGGGATCCGATTCGGCCACGCCGCAAATCTACCCCAGTCCCCAGGTGCTGTGCAGCGGGACGGGCGCGGCCACCACCGGCGCCAGCCTCACCAGCATCGGCGCCTGCGCCATCCCGTCGGGACTCCTGGCGCCCGGCGACCGCGTCGAGATCCGCTTCGATTTCGCGCACCAGGGCACGGTTTCGGGCTTCAGCTTCGAGATCCACTGGGGCGCCACAACCATCGTGCATCGCGACGCCGCCGCCGGGGAGGCGCTCGCCACCGGGCGCGCCGATGCGGCCCTGCTCGCGGCAAGCGCGCAGTGGAACTCTCAGTCGTGGGGCCCGCTGCTCCCCTTCAGCGCCACTGTGGGCAGCGCCACCGACTCCTACACCGCCGGCTTAACCATCGATTTTCAAGGAATGCTGGCCCAAACCGGAGACACTCTTAGGCTGGCGAATTACACCGTGGTGCGTTTCCCGTGACGCGCGCTTACGGCGATTGAATTCGCCCCGCCAAGTCCGGAGCGATTCGTTCGAAGTCTTTCGCATTCAGCGTATAGACCACCTCGGCCCCGGCTTTCCCCGCGCACGCCAGAATCAGAGCGTCATAGACCTTCCCGCCCGGCAGACCGGCCTTGGCGGCGCTTGCCACTGTCGCCACGTATTCCGCGCCCGTGAGGCTGACCAGGGTGAAGCGTTCTCGCAGGTCGTTGACGAACAACATGCATTGTTCCGGCGCGATCGCCGGTCTTACCGGAAGCCGCGTCATCACAGCGTAGAGTTCCGCCACGCTGTGCGCCGCGCAGAATGTCGTTCTGGGAGTTGCGTCTTGAAAGCATTGAATGGCGGCCTCATGCGCGGGATGGTCGCCGTAGAAAACGGCGACCAGCACGGAAGTGTCGAAGAAGCGCTTCACTGGGTCAGGTCCCGGCTGCGTTGCTCTCTGACGGCGGCGAGCACGGAATCGGCATCCACGGCTGCCCCCGCCGAGACGCTTCGATACACCCAGATGCCGTGCTCTTTATGCAATGGAATCTGGGAACGGATGGGCCGCAGGTGGAGAATTTCCCCTTCGCGATCCAGTTCCAGCGCGTCGCCCGCTTCCAAACGCAGCTCTTCGCGAACCGGCTTTGGAATCACAATGCGGCCCGCCTTGTCGATGACCAGCTCCATACAATGCCATTCTACCACACCATTTGCCCATGGTAAATGGTATTTGACGCCGGCAACCGGTGGAACTGGTCCCCCGGCCGCCAGTCCGGCAGCTTGTCCTGGTTGGCAATCTCCATTCCCAGCACGAAGCCGTACTCGGCCGCCTGCTCGACCGCCGTGAAATCCCAATCCGCCTGGAATTCGTCCGAGGGCTGGTGATAGTGCTTGCTGTTGTACTCTTCCCACACCTTCTGGCCGTAGCCCGCCGGCTTCCCCAGAAACTCGGTGGCGTGACCGATAGAGAACGCCGGCATTCCCGCGTGCGCGAATGAGAAGTGGTCGGAACGGAAGTAGTGGCCCTGTTCCGGCTGCGCATCGGAGGAAATCTCGAGGTTCAGCCGTTTGGCGATCTGCTGCGCCATCGGCCAGACCGTGGTGCGCTCGGCGCCCGTGAGTACAACGTCCTGCGCGCGGCCAAATGGATATAGCGCGTCGTAATTCAAATCGATGGCCGTTTTGCCGGGCGCGTACAGCGGATGCGCGGCGTAATACTCCGAGCCGCGCAGGCCGCCTTCTTCCGCCGTCACCGAGAGGAACAGCGCCGAGCGCCGCGGCTTCTGCGGCAGCGCCGCCCACGCGCGCGCCAGCTCCAGCAGAATGCCGCAGCCGGTCCCGTTGTCGATGGCGCCGTTGTAGATGGCATCGCCGTTGACCGGCGTGCCGATTCCCAGGTGGTCCCAATGCGCGCTGAAGACCACCACTTCGTCCTTCAGCTTGGGATCGCTGCCCGGCACCATGGCCGCCACGTTGCGCGTATCCAGCTCCCGTATCTTGGCCGGCATCCTGCCGCGGATCAAGACTCCCAACGGAACCGGCTGGAAGTCGCGCTTCTCGGAAGCCGCCAGAAGTTCATCCACGGTCTTGCCCGCCAGGGCCAGCAACTTCTCCCCGGCTTCGCGCGTCACCCATCCCTGAAAGGCCAGCGAGGGCTGGCCCGGCGCCAGTTTCACGAAGGGCGCCTCGCGGCCCCAGGAGTTGCGCACCACCTCCCAGCCGTAGCCCGCGGTCGGCGTGGTGTGGATAAGGATGGCGCCCACCGCCCCCCGCCGCACCGCTTCTTCATACTTGTAGACCCAGCGGCCGTAGTAGGTGAGCGCGCGGCCCTCGAAGAATGCCGGATCGTTCGAGGCGGGCTCGTTGGTGAACAGCACCAGCACCTTGCCTTTCACGTCCACGCCTTTGAAGTCGTCCCATTTCCATTCGGGCGCGGTGATGCCGTGGCCCACAAAGATGGCCTCGCCTTCCAAGCGCGTCTGCGGCGTCTGCCGCTGGCTCACGCCCACGAAATCCTCGAGCCAGCGGAAGTCCACGCTCTTGCCCCCAACCGCCGCCGAAAGCTGCGCGTCCGGCGTGGTCTCGATCCCCACCAGCGGCACTTTCTGGAAGTAGCTTCCGTTGTCGCCCGCCGGCTGCGCCCCCGCCAGCGCGAATTGCGTGGCCATGTACTCGGTGGCAATCTCGCCGCCTCGCTGGCCGACGCCGTGGCCCTCCAGCAAATCGAGCGACAGAAACCTGGTATGCTCGCGAATGCGCTCCGCCGAAATCGAGCCGTCTTGGGCCAGGACCGGGAAAGCGGCAATCACGAGGATTCCGAAAGCCTTAAACATACTTGAAATGGTATCCCTTGGAAGCTCGAAGCGTCCACCTGATCTGGCGGCGCCTCTTGATTTTCGTGTAATCCCGTGGTCGCTCCCAACGTCCAAACAACAATGAGAATCTCGAAACTCGCTCGATTGATGGCACTTCTTTGGGTCGCCGCTGGCTGGCAGGCGTTCGCTCAGTGGGATACCAGCGGCAACAGCATGCTCAATGGGCAGTACTACTTCCGGGAAGTGATTTACGTCACGGACGTAACCACCGGAGCGCTCAGCCGCGGGATTGCACTGTACGGCAACATCTCCTTCAACCCCACCAGCGGGACCTACAGCATCAATTGCATGGTGATGGATTCCAGCAACCAGTACGGCGTGGCCCAGTCCTACACGGTGAGCGGCACATACTCCATCGCGGCCTCCGGTTACGGATTCCTTTCCAGCCCGGTATCGAGCGGAGATCTCATCTACGGACTGGTTTCCCAGCAGGGCATTTTTGTCGGTAGCAGCACGGAAAGCGGCTTCAACGATCTTTTCATCGCCGCGCCGCTGGCTACGCCAATGCCGACGAATGCAACCTTCAAGGGATCCTACTGGCTCGCGGACATGGATACCCCGAATGGCATCGGCTCGATGTTCCAGGTGAATCCGGACGGCGCGGGCAACCTGGGAAACGTGTCCCTCACGGGATACGTTGGGAGCTCGACCATGGTCACCCAGACCGCGGCCGCGGTCAAATACTCCTTCAGCAACGGCGCCGCCGTGGTGGCGTTTCCGAGCCCATCGAATGCCACCCTCATCGCCGGGCAAAAGTATCTGTACTTTTCGCCGGACGGTAACTTCGTTTTTGGCGGGTCGCCCACATCGTGGGATTTTCTGGTGGGAGTGCGCACCGCGTCCGGCACGCCCGGCTTTGGAGGCCTCTACTACCAGGCCGGTATGGACCTGTCCTCCATCTTCGATTCTTACTACGGCTCGCTCAATGCGAATGCGGACGTGGCAGTGGGCCACCAGCGGGTAAGCGATGTTTTGGACGGCTACCTCTACGGCTACACCTACAGCGAAGCGTACTCCGTGAACCCGAATGGAACGTACAGCAACCCCGCCATCATGAACTATGTGGTGGGTGCCGGAGGGGTGCGAATCGGGTCCGGAATCGGTCCCTACCTGGGCATTAACGTGGCACTCCCGGCGCCCAGCTTCAGCGGCTCCGGTGTGTTCCTCAACCCCGCGGGGATAGTGAACACCGCCAGTTTTGCGCCATTCACGGCGGGTATCGCTCCCGGGGACTTCATCAGCCTTTTTGGCACCAACCTTGCGCCCGGTACCGCGACTGCCTACACGGTTCCGTTCCCGACGACAGCGGGGCTCGACGGCGTCCAGGTGACCGTCAACGGTCTTCCGGCGCCGGTCCAATTTGTGAGCCCGGGACAGATCTCGGCGATCGTGCCGTATGCCGTCGGGTCTTCGATCGCCCGCATCCAGGTGAACAACAACGGCGTCCTCTCGAATGTGGTGACCGAATTCGTGAACCTGACGGCGCCGGGCGTGTTCACCGTGCCGCCAGGCGGGGTAGGTTATGGCGCCGTGCTGCACGGGGATTATTCGCTGGTGACGGCGCAAAACCCGGCGCAAGTGAATGAGACGGTGTCCGTATACGTGACGGGACTGGGCACCACGAATCCAGTGATTCCGGACGGCTCGGCCGGGCCGGTCAGCAGCCAGACGAACAACACGATCCAGGTTTTCATCGGCGGAGTAGCGGCGACGGTCTCCTACTCCGGCCTGGCGCCTCAATTGGCCGGGCTGTATCAGATCAACGTGACCGTGCCGAGCGGTGTTACCACGGGAGATAACACCCTGGAGATCGTGGGGCCGGACTCAGACGCATCCGAGGCCCTGATTCCCGTGGGGGGCGCCGTGGCTGCATCCGCCAGTCCGGTGCCCCAGCCAGCCGTGCGCAAATCGCCGAAGTCTTCGCCGCCCGTGCGCCGGCCCATGCCGCGCCTCGCCCCTGCACAGTGACCGCCCTTCGTGCTGTTGTAAACTGGATGAGTTGTCCCACATATGACTTCGGTTGCTCCTCTGGAAATCGTCAGCGCGCACAGTCCGGATTCCGATGACGCCTTCATGTTCTACGGCCTCGCGACCAAGAAGGTCCGCTCGCCCATAGTTTCCTTCCGCCACGTGCTGGAAGACATCGAGACCCTGAACCGGAAGGCCCTCGATGGGCTCTACGAGTTGAGCGCCATTTCCTATCACGCCTACCCGTACGTTGCCGGCAGGTACGTGCTCATGGCCAGCGGCTCGAGCGTCGGCGATGGCTACGGTCCCATGATCATTTCGACCCGCCCCATGGAACCGGAAGAGCTGAAGGGCAAGCGCATCGCCGTGCCCGGCATGCTGACCACGGCGTACCTGGCATGCAAGCTGTTCCAGCCGGATTTCGAAGCCGTGGTCACGCCCTTCGACAAGATCACCGACGCCGTCAGGGAGCGCTCCGTCGAGGCAGGCCTCATCATTCACGAGGCGCAATTGACGTTCGACCGCGAGGGTTTTCATCGCATCGTGGATCTGGGGCGGTGGTTCAAGACCAGCTTCGACCTGCCGCTGCCGCTGGGCGCCAACGTGCTCCTGCGGTCGCTCGATCCGGAAATTCAGAGCGAGTGCTGCCGCCTCATGCGCGAGAGCATTCAATACGCCCTGGACAACCACGACGAGGCGCTCGAGTATGCGCTGCAGTTCGCCGGCGACATGGAACCGCGCCTGGCGGAAAAGTTCGTCGGCATGTACGTCAACCACTACACCCTGGACGCCGGCGACATTGTCCAGCGGGCCGCGCAGAAGCTGCTCGACCTGGGCTTCGAAGCCGGCCTGGTGCCGCGCCGCGTGGAAGTGGAATTCGTGCGCTAACTACGCCGTGCGCGGGCAGCCACGATACAGTAGGAGTATGCGGTCCTATCGCGTGGTGCTCCTGCTCGTTTCGGCGGCGCTTGTGCCGGCCCAGGATGTGCGTCCCAAGGATGTCCGCGAGATCGCCAAGGCCGGCTCCAGCGCCATCCCCCAACTCGAGGAACTGCTCAAGAACCCGGATGCCGGGGTGCGCATCGAAGCGGTCAGGCAGATTACCGAAATCGGCACGGCGGGCAGCCTCGATGCGCTCATCCTGGCCACCCGCGATAACGATCCCGAGGTGCAGATCCGCGCCACCGACGGCCTGGTGAACTTCTACCTTCCAGGCTATGTCAAGACCGGCATCGGGGCGTCACTGCGGCGCGTTGGCTCGAGCATCAAGGGCAGATTCACCGACACCAACGACCAGGCGATCGACCCCTACGTCACGGTGCGGCCCGACGTAATCGACGCCCTCGGCAAGCTGGTGAGCGGCGGCGGGAACATGGATGCGCGGGCCAACGCCGCGCGCGCCCTCGGCATCCTGCGCGGCCGGAAAGCCATCCCCGACCTGGTGGAAGCCCTCCATTCCAAGAACACCGACGTGATCTATGAATCGCTGGTGGCTTTGCAGAAAATCCGCGAGGAATCGGCCGGGCCTCGCGTCACGTTCCTGTTGCACGACCTCGACCAGAAGGTGCAAATCGCCGCCATCGAAACCACCGGGCTGTTGCGCGACCAAGACGCTGTTCCGGAGCTGGCCGACGTGCTGAAACACGCGCGCGACGCCAAGGTGAAGCGCGCCGCGCTCACCGCCATCGCCATGCTGCCCTCGGAGAAAAGCCGCGACTTGTACGCGCAGTATTTGCCCGACAAGGACGACCGGATGCGCGCGGCGGCGGCCGAAGGTTATGCCCGGCTGCGCCATCCGGGCGATCTGCCCATGCTCGAAAAAGCGTGGCAGGACGAGGGAAAAACCTCGCCCCGGCTTTCCCTCGCCTTTGCCCAGGTGATGCTCGGACAAACCGGGACCGGCGAATTCAGCCCGCTCCAATACTTGATCGACACGTTGAATTCCGCGGCTTACAAGGGCGAAGCGTTTCCCTTCCTGGTGGAACTGGCGCGCGACGGCCCGGTACGCAAGGCGCTCTATGGCCCGCTCGAAACGGGCACCAGGGACGAGAAGATCGGCCTGGCGGGCGTGCTGGCCCGCAGCGGCGACCAGGAGAGCATTCCGCATCTCCAGAAGCTCAGCAACGATAGGGACACGGATGTGGCGCAGGAAGGTTTGCGAGCTTTGCGGACCTTGCAGGCGAGGCTCTAAAGCTTCCCAGCTACTTCGCCTTCCTCTGCTTCTGCTGGCCGATGCGGATCTTGAAGTGCGCCACCTTGGATTCCTGGAACGCCTTGTGATCGTGGCGCGCCACGGCGTCCGCCAAGTACTGATCCACGCTGGCGTCCTTGGGGAGGACGGCCATCAGCGTGAAATTATCGTTGCAGGTTGGGCAGAAAGCACGGAAACGCTTAACATTCGGGATTGCCATATCTCCCATCAGTTTACCACTGTAGGGGCCGGACATGCCCGGCCCCGGGGGGCGCCACGCAGAACTGGACGCTGCGTTCCCGGCCTGATAGAATCCTTACTGTATGCAAGGCAACCCGAACGTTATCGCTTTATTGAATGAGGCGCTCAAAGAAGAGCTCACCGCCGTTAACCAGTACTTTCTCCATGCCGAGATGTGCGAGAACTGGCACTATGACCGGCTCGGCGGGTACATCAAGAAGCAGTCCATCGATGAAATGAAGCACGCCGAGGCGCTGATCGAGCGTATTCTCTTCCTCGACGCCACCCCCACCATGACGGAAGCGATGCAGCTTACCGTCGGGCAGAACGTGCAGGCCCAGATTGAGAGCGATCTGAAGCTCGAGATCCACGCCGTGGCCATGTACAATCGCGCCATCCGGGTGTCTGGGGAAGAGGCCGACAATGCTTCCCGCGAGCTGTTCGAGCGCCTCCTGAAGGACGAGGAGGCCCATGTGGATTGGCTCGAAGCCCAGCTCCATCAGATCAAAGAGATCGGGTACGAGCGGTTCCTTAGCCAGCAAGTCAGGGACGCCAAGTAACCGGTCCCCCGGTGCCCGAGCTTCCTGAAGTCGAAACCGTCGTGCGCTCGATTGCGCTGCTGGTGGGGCGCCGTATTGTCTCCGCCGAATTTCGCTGCCGGCGCGTGTTGCGCGGCGCCGATCCGGGCGGGATGGCGGCGCGCATCCAGGGCCGCGGAATCGCGGGCGTGCGGCGCTATGGAAAGTTCATCCTGGTGTCGCTCGAGGGCGGCGGATATCTGGTCATTCACCTGGGCATGACCGGCCGTCTCCTGCTCGGCGGCCCGGCGGGTAAGCACACCCACGCCATCCTGACGCTCGACCGCGGCGTCCTGCTATATGAAGACAGCCGCCAGTTCGGCTGCATCCAATTCAGCGAGGAATTCCCCGAGCGGGTCGCCAAACTCGGACCCGAGCCGCTGGAGGTCCCCTTCGAGGATTTCGCCGCCGCGCTCAAACGCCGCAAGACCCGCATCAAAGCGCTGCTTTTGAACCAGAGCTTCCTCCGCGGTTTGGGCAACATTTACGCGGACGAATCCCTCTTCCGCGCCGGAATTCATCCCCTGGCCGTGGCTGCACGCCTGCGAAGAGACCGCGCGCGGCGGCTCCATGAGGCCATTGTCGCGGTGCTGACGGAAGCCATCGCCGCCGGCGGCTCTTCCATCTCCGATTACGTGGATGCCTACGGCCGCAAGGGCTTTTTCCAGTTCAGCCACCGCGTTTACCAGCGCACCGGCGAGCCCTGCGTCACCTGCGGTACGCCCATCCGCCGCCTGCTGGTGGCGCAGCGCTCGTCGCACTTCTGCCCCAAATGCCAGAAGCGTTGAGTGAAATACTTCTGAAACTTCGCGTGCGCCGGCCGCGTCGTATGTGTTGAAATGAGAGTGGCCGCATTCCGCAAAAGTAGAGGAGACTTCTGACGTGAGACGCATTTCCCGCTACCTTCCCCTGCTGTTCGTATTGTTCTGTTGCATTCCCTTTGCCAGCGCCCAGAGTTCAGTAGATTTCAATGTTGGCTTCGGGGCCGCCCACGATAAAGCAGCTCCAGGCGGCATCGATTCCAGTACGGGTTACACCTGCACGGTGGGAGCGACCAATTGCCAGGCGACACCCGCCCTGAGCGGCTTCTTCATGGGCGTTGGCGGAGACGTCATGCTCACGAAGCGCTATGGCTTTGGAGGCGAGGCCAGCTTTCAACCCGCCAAGGCCGATTATGGCCCTCTGCAATACCGGGAAATATTCTACGATTTCAATGCCATCTTCGCGCCGGTGAATCAGAAGAAAGCCATGGTGCAGATTCAAGGCGGAATCGGAGGCGCCAAGAGCAGCTTCTCCTATACGCAGACTTCCTGCGTAGGGACGGCCGTTTGCTCGACCTACACCCAACCCTACGGTAGTTCCAACCATTTCCAGGTGCACGCGGGCATCGGCGTCCAGATCTTCCTGACGGACCACGTGTTCATTCGCCCGCAGTTCGACTTCCACTATGTGCCCGGTTTGACCGACCAATTTGGCAGCAACATGGTGCCCGCGGGCATGATCTGGCTGGGCTACAGCATCGGCGACCGCTAAACATCGGCTGTCGCAGCTATTCCCGCGGCGCCGGCTCTCCCGTCAGGTCCTCGAGTGACGCCGGCGGGTTGTAATATAGAATGCGATGGCAGCACTCGCATGACAGGATCTGGTCGCCCTTCTTCAGGTCCTGGTAGAACTGAAGCCGCATCGACAGATTGCAGCCGGTGCAGCGGCCATCCACCGCCTCCACCACGCCGATGCCCTTGCGCGCCTTGCGGGCCCGCTCGTATCGCTGGTAAGTGGCGGGCGCAATCGCCGAAACGATACCGGCGCGTTCCTTGTGAAACTCGCGCGAGGACGCCTCGTCCTCCGCAGTGCGCGCGCGGGCCTGCTGCTTCTCCGTCTCCACTTGCGCCTTTTCGGCCTTCAGCGCCACTTCCGCCGCCTTCACGTTCTTCTCCAGCGGCTCGGATTCGCCCATCATTTCCAGGATGCGGTCCTCGAACTTGCGGATCTCCTTCTGGCAGAAATCGATCTCGTTCTGAAAGGCCCGGTACACCTCGTTAGTCTTGGCCTGGAGCATCTGGTCCTTCAGCTTGGAGATCTTCTGCTCCTGCACCTGGATCTCGCCTTCGCACTTTTTCCGCTCGTTCTGGTTGGCGGCCAACGCCGAGCGGTCGGCTTCCAGTTTGCGCTCATGCGAGAGCAGCTTTTTTTCGATTTCAGCGACGTGTCTGGGCAGAGAAGCGATCTCGCGCGCGAGCCCCGCAAGACGGTTATCGATTTCCTGCAGACGGATCACCAACTTCAGGTCGGAGAGCATTCCTTATCGAAGTGTAACATGCGGCTCCCGGGGCTATTCCACGCGCCGGACTTCCACCTGGCGGTAGATTTCCCGGGCCTGCGCCAGGCTGGCGAAGCTCATGCCCGGCAGGCGGGCCGAGGCGGTTCCCGCGGCCACGCCCCAGCGCAACGCCTCCGCCACACTGGCTCTCCGCTCCCTGGCCCAGGCGTAGGCAGCCATCAGCGCGTCCCCCGCGCCGATGGGGCACACCGCGTCGATGCGCGGCGGCAGCGCCTCCATCAGGCCGTCCGCAAACGCGCCCACGGCGCCCCGGCTGCCCAGCGTGAGCACCACCGAGTCCGCTCCCAACTGGCGAATCCGTTCGGCCGCCTCCAGATAGTGCGTGCGCGTGAGCAGCGTCTGGCCCAACAGCCGCCCGGCCTCCTGCTGGTTCGGCGACACCACCGTGGGGCGGGCGGCAATGCCCTCGCGCAGGGCCTCTCCATCGGCGTGCAGCAGCGTTTTCACTTTCTTGTGGCGCGCCATCGAAATCAGCTTTCCGTAAAACGCCGGCGGCACTCCCGGCGGAATGCTGCCGCAAACCATCAGCCACGACGCGTGGTCCAGCGTGTCGCGCACCACCCGCTCCACGCGCGCCACCTCCGCCTTCCCGAGCTGGGGCCCGGGTTCGTTGAGGTTCACCGTCAGCCCGTGCTTGTCGGTGATGGTGAGATTCGTCCGGATCTCGTTCTGAACCGGCACTACCGCGATCCGGTACCCGCATTTCCCCAGAAGTCCCTCCAGCCGTTTTCCCGAATCGCCGCCGGAAATGAGCACTGCCAGAGTCTCGCCGCCGAAGGAGTGAATCACCGAGGAGACATTGATACCGCGGCCCCCCGCCGACTCGCGGCTGGAATTGATGTAGGCGCGATCCTCGAATGCCAGCCGGTCGATACTGATGATCCGGTCGATGGCCGGATTGATGGTGAGTGTGACGATCAAACCACTATTCTACCGTGGCCCTGAAGTGGTCGTACCCCAGCGGAGCCAGCGGGGCGCCCTCCAACTCGACGGCGCCCGGAGGCCCTGGGCGCATGGCGCCGATGCGCGTGAGCGGGACGCCCTCGAAATCGCGCGGCACGCGGGCCCGCGCCGGCGCGGTGAACAGCAGTTCGTAGTCCTCGCCGCCGTGGAGCGCTTGTTCCCGAGTCGCGCCGGGAAACCGCGGGGGCGCCCCGATCTCCGCGCTCAGCCCGGAAGCCAGGCACAGCCGATGCAGGTCCAGCGACAGCCCGTCGCTCAAATCCATGGCGGCGGTGGCCCGCAAGCGCGCGCGCAGAAACCGCCCCAGCGCCAGGCGGGGCTGAGGCCGCAGATGCCGCCGCCACGCCCTGCCGCCGCCTGTGGAAAGTCCCAGCGCCGATCCCCCCAGCGCGCCCGACACGTAGATGGCATCGCCCGCGCGCGCGCCGTCGCGCCGCAACGCCGTGCCCCGCGGCACCGCTCCGCACACTACGATGTCGCACATCGCCTTCTCCGCGCGCGCCAGGTCGCCGCCCATCAAAGGCGTCCGGGTGCGCCCGGCCAGCCGCAGCAGCCCGCCATAGAAGCCGTCCAGCCAGCTCGTCTCTACCCATGGCGCCACCGCCAGCGAGAGCAGGCAGAACCGCGGCTCGCCGCCCATGGCCGCGATGTCGCTCAAGCCGCGAGCCAGCGCCTTCCAGCCCACATCCCCGGCGCCGTGCGTTTCACGGCGGAAATGCACGCCCTCGATGAGCATATCGGTGGTGAAGAGCAGGTCTTCGGGGGCGCCGCGGGGCCGGAAAATCGCGCAGTCGTCGCCGATTCCCAACACCAGCCCGCCCGTTTGCGGCAGAGCCACCCGCCTCCGGATTCGCTCGATCGTCTCCAGTTCGCTGGCCGCCGATTTTTGGGGCTTGACCATACCGATGCTATCTGAGAGAATACCGTACTCAGTCGGGAGAACGTGTAGTGAAAGAAAAAGGCACTGTGAAGTGGTTTAATGCCGCCAAGGGCTATGGATTCATCCAGAGGGCGAGCGGCGACGACGTATTCGTTCATTTTTCCGCCATCCAGGCGAACGGTTACAAGACCCTGGAGGAAGGCTCGGAGGTGGAGTTCGAGGTCAAGCAAGGCCCCAAAGGGTTGCAGGCCGAAGACGTCATGAAAGTCTGATCTGGTGCGCCGCCGGCGTGTCTTCTACTGGATGACCTCCCGGCCCACCGCGAGATTCAACTGGGCGGCGGCGGTGAGATAAGATCCCACCAGGTTCAGGTAGGTGACCTGCAGGGCGCGGTAATCGTTCTGCGCGTTCAGAAAGTCGAGCAGCGAAGCTCCGCCGCGCTGGTAGGCGATCGAAATGGTCTCGCGCACACGGGCGGCCTGCGCCAGGTATTTCGCCTTGTACGGCCGCAACAGCGCCAGGTTGCCGTTCAGCGTGGTCCAGGCCGAATCCACGTCGCTGTAGATCTGCGCCTCGGCGGCTTCCCGCAACCGTTGGTTGCGCTGGATGTCGAGCTCGGTGCGCGCTTTCTCCCCCTGGTTGCGGTCGAAGATGCGCAGCGGGATGTTGACGCTGAACCCCACGTAAAGCGGGATGGGCGGATTGCGCGCGAAATCCACGCCGAACGTGGGATCGGTGGAGCCGTTAGCCACCGCCAGCCGGTGATCGGTCTGGGCCTTGTCCACCGATTGCACCGCCGCCCGCAGGTCCGGCCGGGCCGACAGGGCGGCCTGGCGTAGTTCCTCGAGGTTGGCGATCGGCTCGCTGAAATCGAACGGCCCGGCGACGTCAAACTGCTCCACCGGGGCGCGGTCGTTAAGCAGCATCAGAAGCTGGATCTTGGCGGTCCGCACGCTGGTTTCCGCGGTCTGGACGTCGGAAGCGAACTGAACGCGCTGCAACTCGAGGCGGTCCAGATCCACCCGGGCGATGTCGCCGGCCTGGAAACGGTTGCCGCTCACCGCCAGCAGGCGATCATAGTAGGCCAGGCTCTCGCGGGCCACTCCCCACACGGCCTTGGCCTGGAGCGCCTGGACGAAGGCGCTGCGCAGGGTGAAGAGCAGGTTGCGCTGCTGGTCGTCCAGTTGCGAGACGGCCACAGTGGTGCCCTTCTGTGCGCTTTCCAGGCGCAGCTCGCGCTTGTGCGCGCGCTCGTGCAGATAGCTGGCGGAGACCAGCGGAAAGGCCGATCCCAGGGGGCGGTAAGGGTTGCCGGTGAAGGGATCGAGCTGATCGAGGATGCCGGTGACGTCGGGGTTGGGACGCAGGTAGGCGGTGACCTCCTGCGCCTTGGATTCGTCGATGCCGATCTGGGCCGCCCGCAAGGTGGGGTTGGCCGCTTCGAATTTGGCCCGCACCTCCGGCCAGGTCAGGGCCTGCTGCGCAAACCCGGCATGGGCCAGCGCGCCCGCGACAATAACCCCCCAACAACGCCACAATATGGGTCGCATCTTACCTCCTGAAACTCGTTAAGAGGGCAAGCTAAAGCATGCCCCACCTTACACCTGCAACGTGTCGCCTTCCCGCGCCGTCAGCGCGTAGAGCACCGGCGCCAGGAAAATCGACAGCAGCAGCCGCGAAACCAGTCCGGCCACGATCACGATGGCGAACGGCTTCTGCGAGTCGCTGCCGATTCCCGTGGACATGGCCGCCGGCAGCAGGCCGAAACAGGCCACCAGGGCCGTCATCATGATGGGGCGCAGCCGGAGCAGCGATGCCTCAAACGTTGCCGTCATGATGTCTTTTCCTTCCAGACGCAGCTTGTTGATGAAGGAATACAGGATCACGCTGGTCTGTACCGCAACCCCCATCAGGCACACAAACCCCAGCATCGAGGATACGCTGAAATTGGTGTGGGTAAGCCGCAGGGCCAGCAACCCGCCCACCGGCTCCGTCACCAGGACGCTGAAGAATATGATCAGCGGGAACTTCAGGTTCCCGTACAGCACGAACAGGATCATGAGGATCAGCACCACGGTCAGCGGAAGGATGACCTTCATCTGTTCCCGCGATGCGAGATACTCCTTATACTCTCCGCCCCAATCGAACTTATAGCCGATGGGTAGTTTGACCGCCGCGTCCACCTTGCTGCGCGCCTCGCCCACGGCGCTCGCCAGGTCCCGCCCTTCCACGCTGAACTGAACGCCGATGTAGCGCGAGTTCGACTCCCGGTAGATGAACGCCGCGCCGCTCTCCACGCGCACATCGGCGAACTGGCTCAAGGGCAGGTGCTGGCCGTCGGGTGTGGCGATGAGCAGATTGCGGATGGAGTCTTCGTCGCTGCGGAACTGCTCCTGCATGCGCACGACCAGGTCGAACTGCCGCTCGCCTTGAATCACCTGGGTGGCGGCCTGGCCCCCCATGGCAGTCCCGATGAGCGTGTTGACGTCGTCCACATTCAATCCGTAGCGCGCCAGTTTCGCCCGGTCCGGAGTGATAATCAGACTGGGCTGCCCGAGCTCCCGCACCACCGTGATCTCGGTAATGCCTGGAACTTTCGCCAGAATCTCCCGGGTCTGCCTGGCCTTGTCCTCGAGCGTCGCCAGGTCGGAGCCGAATATCTTGACGGCCAGCGCGCTCTTCAGCCCGGTTTCGGCTTCATCCACCGCGTCCTCGGCGGGCTGGGTGTAATTGAAAATGACGCCGGGGAACACTTCCAGTTTCTTCTGCACCGCCTCGATCAGCTCCGGCTTAGTAAGAATCGGTCCGCTCCACGCCTTGTCCGCGTACGGCTTCAACCCTACGTAGAATTCATTGTTGAAAAACCCGGTGGGGTCCGTGCCGTCGTCGGGACGCCCTAACTCGTTGGCCACCGTGGTCACCTGCGGAAAGCTCAGCAGGATGTTGCGGATTTCGGGCGACAGCTTGGACGCTTCCTCGAACGAAATCGTGTACGGCGCCGTGGCGCGCACCCACAGCGCGCCTTCATCCAGGTGCGGCATGAATTCCGCGCCGATATACGGAATCAGCATCAGCGAGGCGCCGAAGACTATCAGCACCAGGGTCACGGTGACCAGCCGGTTCCGCAGGCACCATCCGAGCACTCTGCCGTACAGATTCCGGCGCACCCATTCGAAGACCGTCACTTTGGGTTCGTGCACGTGCTTGCGAAGAAAAAAGGCGCATAGCACCGGCAGCAGGGTCAAGGCGCAAAGCAGGGAGCCCAGCAGCGCGAACGACATGGTGTCGGCCATGGGCTGGAACAGCCGCCCCGAAGGCCCCGTCAGAACGTAGATCGGCAGGTATCCGGCGATGATCACCGCGATGGCGTAGAAGATGGGACGCTCCACATCGTGCGCGGCCGACCGGATCACGTCCACCAGGTTGAATTTCTGGCCGTAACGCGCCGCCAGCTCCCGGAAGATGTTCTCCACCATCACCACCGAGCCGTCCACGATGATTCCGAAATCAATCGCGCCGATCGACAGCAGATTGGCCGGGATGTGCCGCAAGTCCAGGCAGATGAATGAAAACATCAAGGCAAACGGGATGGTCACCGCGACAATCAGCGCGGTGCGCACGCTGAACAGGAATATCCCNNGATGAGCGACTGGCGGTCGTAATACGGAACCACCTTCACGTCCGGCGGCAGCACGTGCTGGTTCAGGTCGTCGGTCATGGCTTCGACGCGTTTCAGAATCACCTGCGCCTGCTCGCCCACGCGCATCAGAATGACGCCTTCCACGGCTTCGTCCTGGCGCATATATCCGAATTGGCCGAGCCGCGGCGCGTACCCGATATCGACCTTCGCGAGATCTTTTACATAGACTGGAATCCCGCCCTTTTCGGTCACCACGATGTTGCCGATATCCGCCGTGTCGCGCACCAGGCCCAGCCCGCGGATGTAATAGAACTGCCCGCCCTGGGAATAGAAGCCGCCGCCGGAATTGGCGTTATTGCTGCCGAGCTGCTGGGAAATCTGCGGCACCGTAACACCGTAGGCGAACAGCTTGTGGGGGTCCAGCAACACCTGGTACTGCATGGTGGTGCCGCCCAGCCCGGAATCGTCCGCCACCCCTTGTATGGAGCGATAATGGCGTTCCAGCACCCAATCCTCGATGGTCTTCAGCTCTTGCGGCGAGCGGTCGGGGCTCTGGACCACGTACCGGTAGATCAACCCGCTGGGGCTGTACAGGGGCGAGAGGCTGGGCGCCAAACCGGCGGGCAACTGGGCTTCCCCCATGCGCTCAAACGCCTGCTCGCGCACGAAGTACGGGTCGGTCCCATACTCGAAGTTCATGGCGATAAAAGAAAGGCCGTAGCGCGAAATGGAGCGCAACGAATCCAGCTTCGGAATGCCGTTCAGCTCGATCTCGATGGGGATCGTGATCTGCCGCTCAATTTCCTCCGGCGCGTGTCCCGGCCACTGTGTGATCAGCTCGACGTGCGGCGGAGAAAGGTCGGGATAGGCGTCAATCGGCAGGTTCTGGAACGACCAGGCGCCCCAGACCATGAGGGCCAAGGCAGCGACCACGATCATGAACGGCTGCCGGAGCGCGAAAGAGACGAGTTTGGCGATCATCTGGTCTCCGCCTTATTGGATACTGCTCGCGAACTGAATGAACACGCTGCCATCGGACACCACGTTGTCACGCTCCGTGAGTCCACCGGCGATCGCCACCATGCCGTCCTGCTGCGTCCCGATGGTTACCGGCCGCTGCGCGAACTTGCCCGGTTCCACCTGGACGTAGACCATCGGCTCGTTCTTGTCGTCGCGCAACACGGCGGAAACCGGAACTACCATAATGTTGCTCCGGCTGTTGGTGCGGATCACCGCCTCCACAAACATGTCCTTCTTCAACAGACCTTTCGGATTCTGGGTAACGATGCGGACCGGAGTGGTGCGCGTGGCCGCGTCCACAAACGCTCCGATGTACGCCACCGTGCCCCGGAAATTCCCGTCGAAGGATGGGTTGGTTTCCTCGACCGCATCGCCCACCCGAACGGTGGGCAGGTCGCGGTCGAAAACATGACCTTGCACCCAGACCGTGGAAACGTCGCTGATCATGAAACAGACGGTCGCGCCGGCCTGAATCAACTGGCCGGGAGAAACCATCTTCTGCACCACCACGCCGGAAATCGGCGAACGTACCGCCAGCTCCGTGCGGATGGCCGCGCCTTGCTGTTCGGCTTGATCGATCTCCTGCCCGGTGATGCCGAAGATCTTGAGCGCCTGAAGGCTGTTCTGGACGTCGGTCGTGGAATCGTTGTAATCCGACTGGCTATTCTCGTAATCCTTGGCCGCAATCGCGCCGAGGTCCAGCAGTTCCTTCTGGCGATCCATGACGCGCTTGGTCAGGACTTCGCGGTTGCGGGCCTTGCGGTAGGCGGAAATGGCATTCGCCACATCGGGGCTGGTGACATACAGCAGGGGATCGCCCGCGGCCACGCGCGATCCGGTATCCACCAAGATGCGGGAAATCGGGCCGTTCACCTGGGTGATGGCCTGGGTGGTGTGGTCCGCATCCCAATCCACGGTTCCGGTGGTGTGAACGGAGATAACCCAGGAGGTTCTCCGGACCGGCACGATCCGCAGGTGCGGGAGTTGGTCCTGGGGCACCGTAAACAGGGATGGGTCGGCGGCCTTGGCGACATCCGTGCCCGTGCCTTCCACCTTCTTCAATCCGCCGCAGGCCGCCTGAAACAGGCCCGCCGTAACGAGAAAGATGGTCCCAAGAACAGAGACTATCCGATATAGATGGACTCGAAAGCGCAACGAATGGACCGCCATGGCGGAAGCGCTTCTCCTTTTTCTTTTTGTCCCGTAAAACACATGGCCCGACACCGGATTCCGGCGCCGGACCGGCAGCTCGCGATACGGAACTAAGCGGGAGGAGCGCGCGAAGAACTCGCGGCCAGGGGCATCTCGCGGACGAGTTCGGAAACGGGGCTGGCTGCCCGCCACCCTGCCGGAGCAGCCGGCGCCAGCGCCACAGGAACACTGGGCGGCAGCAGAGCCAGCGGTCCCACGTGGCACAACAGGCAACAATGATCGGAAGGGCCGTGCTGTTCGAATTCGGACGCCAGGGCCGCGACTTGCGCGGAGACAATGACGCAAAGCAGGAGCAAAACGAGGGTGCCCCGCCTTCCGAAACCCGCCTTTCGTGCCATTGATGCCAGCATCCGGTCGCTTTTCATCATACACCAATCCCATCCCAGCAAGCTCAAACATGCCTCCGTTTGGGTGCGCGACAGTGGTAGGGCGTTCGAGGCTGAGCACCGGTTACGGAGCAACCTGTCGGGTCGCTCGCCTGGCGGTCGCGGTTCAGAAGCGCGGCCTCGGGTTAGCGGATAGGCACCCCCAGACCGGTCAGGCGCCGCATCGGGGTGACGCATCTTGTACGGGTATGTGGAGTTGTCATTCATGACTTTGTAAGATCATCTTTTTCAATGGGTTGCGGTGGTAGGTCGAGGTTTTGTGACGCATCTGGACGGGGTTTTTCTCAAGATGCGTCACACGGACGGTCGATGATTCGGACACCGGAAACGGGCCGTTGCGGCTGCTCCACCGAAAACACGGAACAAAGCCAATTTCGGATGGTGACCAAAGCGGATTCCCCCCTGTCCACAGTGTACGACGCGGGAATAGGGCCAAATCCGTAAGTGATTGATTCGGCTGAGACAATGTGTTGTCACTGCGATTCGCGACAGCGCCTACAAACTCACCGCCTCAGAAGCTTATCCACCGCCTTGGCCAGTTTGCGGAACTCCTCGTGCGCAGGCGAATCTGGCGCGTACTCCGCCACCGTTAGTCCGCGGACCACCGCCTCCGCCACCACCACGCGCTGTCCGATGCCCGGCAGGACCTTCCTTCCCATGTCCTTTAGCGAGGATGCCAACCCCCGCCCGAGGTTGGTGGTCATGACAACCTTCGAAGGCACGAACCGGATGCGCGGCTTTTTCGATCGCCGCTCCGCGCGCGCCTTGAGCCCCCAAGACAGTGCTTCCTTCAGCGCGAACAGATCGAGCGGCGACGGCCCGCACGGCAGGAGCAGGAGGTCCGCCGCAAGCGCCGCCTGGTAGCCCACCTCCGGCATGCCTGGCGGCGTGTCAATCAGCACGATATCGGCGTCTTTCTCGGCCTTGTGCGCTCGCGACCGCAAGGTATCGGCGCTGTCGGGCACTTTCTGGACGGAGCGCGCCAGCATCCCATCGCCTTGCGCCGCCCAGGCGACCAGGCTATTCTGCGGATCGGCGTCGAGCACCGCCACGCTCCGCCCCATAGCGGCAAACTCCGCCGCCAGGTTCCCGACGATGGTGGACTTTCCGACTCCGCCCTTCCGGCCCGCGACGGCGATGATGGCCATAGAGAGTACTATACACGCCCTTGGGGCCTGCTGCGTCACCCGGAGCTGCCGACCGGCAGCCGGTGACACGTTGTCTTGTTCGCCTTCACTGTGACGAGAGATCCGCGCTTCAGATCGGCTTCGAAACCTGCGAGAACGTTCTGAACCAGTTCGACAACCTCGAGAGCACCCAAACCCTGCAATCGCAGACGAATCACCGACGGTCCACTTGCCCCGGAAAGTGCCAGGATCGTGTGAAGGTCCGCGTCCAGGGTCACTACGATAGCATTCTATTCCAGCGAGAAAGTGAGTATCTCCTCATCGGCGGCCTTACTCATCCCGATTTCCCCAAGGTGTATACACTCATATCCGAGACCGCGCAGGCGGGTTGCGGCGTCTCGCGGGACTCCCTGATCCAGGACCAGGTTTATGGCTGAGCCGGTCAGGCGGCGTGGCTTTCCGCCGCGCTGTCCTCAAGGTTGGCGGCGGCGAACGCCAGGGCTTGCCGAACGTCGTCCGGCTCAAGCTCGGGATAGTTCCGGAAAAGGTCGTCCCGGTTCGGATATAGTGCCACGGCCTCCACGACTCGACGCACCGTCAGCCTCATGCCACGGATGCACGGCTGACCGTTCATCTGGTTCGGGTTCCACGTTATGCGATCAAAGTGCCGCATCTTCACCCATTCTGATACATTTTGGCGCGGGTGCGCCATTGGGTAGTGGCTGAAAAGTGCGTTGAAAGAAATCTTCAGCTTTCTGGCTCGCCGAGGAGCAGGTGCAGCGTCTCACCGTCGAACTCGGCAGTCAGCCAGTTCAACGCCGACAACGAATGTGCGATGAGGTACAATCAGGTCGGTTCACTCGTAGGCACGGAAAGGTGCAGGATGGGACTTCTGGTTCTATTCTGGTTACTCTGCGGTATCGCGGCCTCTTTCATTGCCTCCAGCCGCGGCGCGAACGGTTGCCTATGGGCCTTTCTCGGTTTCCTGTTGGGGCCGATTGGCCTTCTAATGGCGTTCGCATCGCAGAGCGCCTGGAGATGCCCGTACTGCCAAAGCGGAGTGCATAAGGATGCCACCGTATGCCAAAGATGCGGACGCGAGATTGACTGGGACGCAGACGATGACACTTTCTGCACGGCTTGTGGCAACGTGCTCACTGAAGGGGCCGCTTTCTGTGGGAAATGCGGAAAGCCGGTGGTAAGCACTGCACCCAAAACCGTAGATTAAAGGGAGTAGAAACGTGATACCAACAATCGGTGCCATGATCGGCGGCTACATCATCTTCCAATGCATTGAAGCGCTCATGCCAGCAGTTCCGCCAGTTCCCAAACGTGATCTGTGATCCCCGCTTCCATCGCAGGAGTAACCCGCAACGTCTGGTGAATCCGGCAGAAATTGTAGTAGGCAAACCACAGGCAGTACGCGGACCACAGGTTTTCCCACTTCTTGCTGAAGGCGTTCGTCAGCCGCGTCATGCGGCGCATCTGCATCCTGATGGTGAGGTTCTGGCGTTCGATGTGGGATGTGCATATCTTGGCGCGGTCGGGACCGCCCATGATCGGTTTTGGTAGAGCCTCCACAACGTCAGCCGGCGAATACCGTTGCTCGCCTTCGCGCGGGCTGGCGTAGACTTTGGTGAGTTGCGCGAAATCGCATCGGTCTGAAAGCGTGGTCGTGATCGCAGAGACGTAAGGCTGAAACCCGTCTCTGAAACCGCTGTTTAGGCGAAGTTGCGGCGCGCAACCCTTCGATGAAAATATCCGTGGTGGCCTGGTCGCGCCGGCCAAGGGCGAAGTTCAAAACGAGTTTCATTTTTCGTTCGATGGCCACAAAGCAGTAGGCGTCGCCGATGCTGTTGTCGTTCGCTTCCCAGGGGTACTTCTTGGCGACGTATCCCCAAATCTCATCGGCCTGAACGTCTTTCGCCAGAACGTTCACGATCAAGCGGCCCATGACCTTCTCGCACTTTTCGCCGGCCAGCACTAGGAGTTTCGTGATCGTGTTCCGGTCGATGTCCGTGATGGGTTCCGTGCTGCTCAGGCTGTTGCCTTCGATCAAGAGCCGAAGGGCCAGCACGATACGGTCCTGGCTTAGGTAGCTGCCAGAAAACCTTCAAATGCAATATCTTCCTGGGTTATAATTAGGATGTGGACACCCCTAAAGTCCCGAAAGCCCAATTCGACGCGGTTCTACGGAGCCTGCTGAACGCGGCCCCCATGCCGATGGCCGGTATACCGCGCAAGCGCGAAGCGAAGCAGACGAACGGCCCACGCAGCAACAGAGGCACAGGCGGCAAGCGGGCCGGGAAGAACCTTTAGTCACGTCCCGAATAGTCAGGCTTCAGACTCGGGGCACAGGCCATGCAGCAGTCGCCCCAGGTGTCGTATTCGTCTTTCGTAAGTAGCCTCCCGCACCCTTCGCAACGGTATCCACGCGCGGCTGCGATCCGCTCCCATGTTTCTTCTTTTTCAATCCACTTGTCGCCCTGAAGACTCATGCTTCACCGCCACAACCCATTGTGGCCCCAGAAGCTATCCTTTGTCAAGTAGATAATCACGGATTCGGCAGCCATGATCCCGTGACGTAACATCCGAAAACTGAATAGCGAATTTCGGGCCTGCAAGTCAAATCGGAAGCAGATGGCTTTGACCGGTCACTTCCGGCCCTGCATCAGCTCCCGCGCTTTGGCCTGATCGGCGTCCGACCCGGCTCGATCGCCGGCGGCGCGGCGGGCGGCGCTGCGGTTGATATACGCGTTGATGTAGGACCGATTCAGCCGGATGGCCTGGTCGAAATCGGCGAGAGCCGCGGCGTACTGCTTGAGCCTGAAGTGGGCGAAACCACGCCCATTGCAGGCTAGCGAAAGCGAAGGATCCAACCTGAGCGCCTCGGTGAATTGTTCGATGGCCTCCTGGAAACGATCTTCCTGAAGGAGCTTGCGGCCGCGGGCATGATACTCGGCAGCGCTGGCAGTGGGAAGTTTCGCCGGCTCAGCCGGCACCGGCGCTGGCGCTGGCGCCGGCACGACTGGCGGAACCTGTGGAGAGGCCGCCGGCGCAGTTGGCTTGGTCGGTGCGGCCGGCTTCCGCGGCGGCTGGGTCTCGGATTTGGGAGCCGGCTCGGGTTTCGCCGGCTCGGATTTGGGAGCGGGCTCGGGGGCGCCGGGCAACACCACCACGGCGGTTTCAGGCGCAGCCTCTTTGGCCCGCGCCCGGCTCACGAGTTGGTCGACCATCACCTGGGCCTTCGCCGCCAGCTCCCGCGTGCCCGCGTCGCCGGGGTCGAGCTTCTGGGCATGGAGCAAGTCCGCCAATGCTTCGTCGTAGCGTCCAAGCAGGTAGTATGCGTGGCCACGCGCCGTCCATCCCAACGGCGATCCCGGATCCAAACTGATCGCCGTGGTGCGGTCCGCCAGTCCCTTTTCGTGTTCTCCGAGCTCATGGTAGGAACCGCCGCGCGCCACATAGGCGTCGGAATTCCTGGGATCGAGCTGGATCGCCTGATCGCGATCCCTCAGGGCATCCTGGTACCGTGTCATCCGCGTGTAG
This sequence comes from Bryobacterales bacterium, assembly GCA_003170915.1. Classification (GTDB taxonomy): domain Bacteria; phylum Acidobacteriota; class Terriglobia; order Bryobacterales; family Bryobacteraceae; genus Fen-178. The sequence goes on from PMYB01000094.1 coordinate 56,739, forward strand.
ACCGCGCCGCGCGCCAGGTACAACCGGGCGTCCTTCGGATCGCGCCGGATGGCTTCGCTGTAGTCCGCCACGGCTCCATTGTCGTCGCCAAGCCGTTCGCGCACGGCCCCTCTCACGCGCCACGCGCGCTGGTCCTCGGGCTGGAGTTTCAAGGCCGCGGTGAGGTCTTGATTGGCGCGCCCATGATCTCCGGCGCCGGTGTAAGCCAGAGAGCGCTCCACCAGCGCCTCCTCGAAATTCGGCTTGAGGCTGAGACACCGATCGAAATCGTCGATGGCGTCGCGGTATTGCCGCAGCGCCGCGCGCGCCATTCCACGGCCCATATACGGCTCCGCATTGTCCAGCCGGAGTTTGATGGCCTGCGTGAAATCCTCGATGGCTTCGGCGTACTTCGCCGTCGCGAGGTAAGCGTTGCCGCGCGCGGTATAAACGTCCGTACGATCGAGTTTCAGGCCGATGGCGGTGTCGTAGTCGTGGATGGCGCGCTCGGGCTGATGGGTGGCGGTGAAGAGCTGGCCGCGGGCGACGTACGATTCGGCGTCGGCGGGTTGAAGCTTGATGGCCTGATCCAGATCGGCCGCGGCCTTGTCGCGGTCGCCCGCGGCCAGGTAGTCCTTGCCGCGCGCGCACCAGGCCGCCGCGTTGGTGGCGTCCGCCTGGATCGCCTCCGAGTACGCGGAAATGGCCTCGTCGCGCCGCTCCGCTTGGTCGGCGCGAAGCCCGCGCTGATACTCGGCTTGCGACCTTTTCTTGTCCGGTTTGGCGGCCGCGCCGTTAACGGGAAGGATCAATCCGGATATGACGATGGTTAATACAATCCGCGCGAGGCGGTGAGTTGAGGTCCACATCGGCTTCCTGAGAATAGTGTACACTCGGATGGTAGTTGAAATTCCGCTGGTGTACGGGAAGCTGGTGAAATTCCAGCACAGCCCCGCTACTGTAAGCGCGGAGATCCGATCGAACAAGTCACTGTTCCGGCGACGGAATGGGAAGGCCGATCGGGTCGAAGAGGCGCAAGTCAGGAGACCGGCCGGCGGATTCTACACATTTGGCTCTCGAGGGAGGAGCTTGGAATGCGAAGAAGAATCTCAAACGTTTCGGCCTTCTGCTTGTTTTTTTCCGCTTGCCTTTCCGCCGCTGAAATCAAAGGTAAGGTTGTCGATCCATCCGGAGCGCCCATTGCGGGCGCGCAGGTTTCGGTGGTCGGCCGCGTGGGAGTGGAGGCCCAAACCGCCGCTTCCTCGAGCGGCGCCTTCGAGCTGGAAGCCACGGAGACCGCCGGCGCGAAGCTGGTGGTCACCGCGCCCGGATTCAGCACCCGATCGCTGCCGCTGGAGCGCGAAGTCACGGTGCGCCTCGAGATTGCGCCGCAGATCGATTCGGTGCGCGTGGTCGGTTCCGCCATGGATGTTCCGGCGAGCGAACAGGGCGGCAGCGTGAACATCATTTCGCGCCAGGAGATCCGCGAGCGCAACCAGGCGCTGGCAATTGACCTGCTGCGGGAAGTGCCGGGCCTGGCGTTCAGCCAGACGGGCGCCACCGGGGGGCTGGCCGGGCTGTTCATCCGCGGCGGATATCCGACATTCAACCTGGTGGAGATCGATGGCGTGCCGGTCAATGGCTTCGGCGGCAACTTCGATTTCGCGCACATTCCTGCCGAGGCGCTGGACCGGGTGGAGGTGATTAGCGGCCCGCAATCGGCCATCTACGGGCCATACGCCAACAGCGGCGCGATCAATTTTGTGACGCGCGAGCCGGACTCGCCGCCCGCCATCGACATCCTGGCGGAGGGCGGCAGCAACTACGAACGCCGCTTCGGCATCTCGGGTGCTGGCCGGCTGGCCGGTTTCGGGATAGCGGCCTCGGCGTCGCGCCTGGACACGGATGGTCCCGTCACCAACAGCGGTTATCGCAACGAAGACCTGTTGCTGAACGTCACGCGGCACTTCCGCCGGCAGACACTCGCCCTGCACGGAGATTTCGATTCCAACCAGACCGGCGAGCCCGGCCCGTGGGGCTCCGACCCCAAGCACACGTTTACCGGCATCGACACCATCAGCCGCAGCAAGAACAACTTCTCGGACTACCTGGCGCACTACCAGGCCGATCTCTGGGGATGCGTGCGCGAGGACCTGTTCGGGACGTTCTTTCTGAATAACAACGGGTACCAGAGCGCGTACGGATTCGGTTTCAATCGCGACCTCCGCGCGCAAGGCGAGGCGCGCACCATTGTGAGCGTTACGCGCCACTACACCGCCGCATTGGGCGTGAGCGACGGGCTGGAGGAGGTCGAGAACAGCTACATCACCGACGCCGATTACCAGACGTTTCCCATCCGCCGGCGCGACACCGCGGTATACCTCGAGAACCGCTGGGAACTGGGCGGACGGCTGTTTTTGAATGCGGGCGTACGCGGCGAGTTTATCCACACGGCGTCCATCCCGCCGGACGGATTCTCGCGGCCGTTCTTCCCGGCGCAAACCATTTCGAGGGCCAATCCCAAGCTGGCTGCGGCGTACGTGCAAGGCCGGACCCGCTGGCATTCTTCCTTTGGCACGGGAATCCGGCCGCCGGCGGGATTCGACCTGGCGTACACCAACAACCCCGCTCTCAAGCCCGAACGGACCCGCAGCTTCGACGCGGGCGTGGAGCAGAAGCTCTTCCACGACCGGCTGGCGCTGGACGCGACTTACTTCTATAACCGTTTCTACGATCTGATCGTGACTCTGGGCGGCTCGCTCTCGAAGTTGGGTCTTTATCAGACGGACAACATCGCCAACTCCCGGGCACAGGGCGCGGAGTTTGCGGCCAAGCTGCGGCCGGCGCGATGGGTCTTCGTCACCGGCTGGTACACGCGCTTCAAGACCGAAATCCTTTCGCTCAACGGGTCCGCGAATCTCGCGCCGGCGCCGTTCCAAGCCGGCCAGGAACTGCTTCGCAGGCCGGCGGATTCGGGCGCCGTGGTGGCGACGTTCACCCGCGGCAAGGTGGCGGCCGACCTGACCGGCTATTTTCGCGGTTCGGTGCTCGACGTGGAGCCGTTACTGGGCGCCACCAACGGCCTCTACCGCAACCCCGGCTACGCCAACGCGGGAATCAATATCAACTACGCGCTGGGCCGCGGCCTCACGGCTTACGGCAATCTGCGCAACGCACTCAACCGGCACTACGAGGAAGTGCTGGGCTATCCTTCGCCGCGGCTAAATTTCGTGGCCGGTATGAAATGGGCGTTGTCCAAGGGGCGGTAGTTATGAGCAAGCAACCATTCGACGAACCGCGCATGGCGATCAATCGCGTTTACACGCGGCGCGGCGACCAGGGCGAGACCAGTCTTGCGGGCGGGCAGCGTGTTCCCAAAGACGGCCCGCGCATTGAAGCCTATGGCACGGTGGATGAACTGAACTCGTTTTTGGGCGCGGCGCGCGTCACGGCGAGCGAACTGGCGGCCACCGAAGCGCGGCTTTCGCCGCTAGCGGCGATCCTGCTGCGGGTCGAGCACGAGCTGTTCAACCTCGGGTCCATTCTGGCGACGCTGCCCGAAGACGCGCACCCCAAGCAGGCGCGCGTGACGGACGCCGAGGTGGCCCGGCTCGAATCCGAAATGGACCGCATGAACCGAGAGCTGCCGCCGCTCCGCTCCTTCGTGCTACCAGGAAGCAGCCGGCTAAACGCCGAGCTTCACGTGTGCCGTACCGTCTGCCGGCGCGCCGAGCGGGTCACGGTGGCGCTGGGCCACGTGGAGAGCGTTCCGCCGGAGGCCGTGCGTTATTTGAACCGGCTGAGCGACGCGCTATTCGTCTTCGGCCGGTGGGCCAGCCACGTCACGGGTGCGCCCGAAACTTTATGGGAACCGAACCAGTCCAGCTCGGGGCTGACTGGTGGATAATTGAGGATAAGGAGAAATCGATGCAGAAGAACACCGCCAGACCGCTAGCCATTGGCCTCACGATCCTGGGAGCTTTGGCGCGGCTGATGCCGCACCCGCCGAATTTCGCCCCCGTGGGCAGCCTGAGCTTGTATGCCGGCGGCCGGCTGAGGGGATGGCAGGCGTACTTGCTGCCGCTGGTATTGATGGCCGTGACGGACCCGCTGGTGGGCGGCTACTCGTTCGCGACGCCGTTCATCTACTTCAGCTTTCTGATCAACGTCTGGATTGGGTCGCGGCTGCGCTCCACCGAGAGTCCGCTGCGGATTGGCGCGGCGGTGGGCGTGGCCAGCCTCCAGTTTTTCCTGATCTCCAATTTCGGAGCGTGGCTGGGTCACCTGGCGATATATCCGTATACGCTGGGCGGCCTCGGGAGCTGCTACATCGCGGCCATCCCGTTCTACGGCCGCACGCTGGCGTCCGACCTGCTGTACTCCGCCGCTCTGTTCGGTCTGCACGCATGGCTCAGCCGCACGGTGGCGCGCTCCGAACGCGTGATGCCGCAAGCGGCCTAGCGTGAAAACGCTGCTAGCCTGGAGCTCCGGCAAGGACAGCGCCTGGACGCTCCATGTGCTCCGGCGGCAGAATGTCGAAGTCGGAGCCCTGCTGACTACCATCAACGAAGCAGCGGACCGCGTGGCGATGCATGGTGTTCGGCGCTCGCTCGTGGAGGCGCAATCCGAGGCCGTCGGGGTTCCGCTCTGGAAAGCTCCGCTGCCCTGGCCCTGCGCCAACGAAGATTACGAATCGCGCATGGCTGAGGCCTGCCGGCGTGCCGTAGCGGAGGGCTTCGACTCGATTGCGTTCGGCGACCTGTTCCTCCGCGATGTTCGCGAATACCGCGAGCGGCAGTTGGCCGGTTCGGGCCTGACGCCGCTGTTTCCGCTCTGGGGAATTCCGACTGCGTCACTCGCGCGGGACATGATCGCGGCCGGTCTGCGCGCGCGGATCACCTGCGTGGATTCAACGGCTCTCGACGGCGGGTTCGCCGGCCGGGAGTTCGACCACGCACTGCTGGCGGAACTGCCGGAGCGCGTCGATCCCTGCGGCGAAAACGGCGAGTTCCACACATTTGTCTGCGACGGGCCGATGTTCCGCGCGCCGGTCGGAGTAGAGGCCGGCGAAGTCCGCAAAATCGGCGGGTTTGTCTATGCGGACCTGCTGCCGTGCCACGCGTTATCATGAGCTTGTGACATGGCGCTGATCGCGGTTTCAGGGCATCCGGGGTGCCGTTTTGAGGAGTTGGCGCGCATCGGCGCGCATCGGCTCGGGTTCGAGTTGCTCACTCAAGCCCGCATCCGGACGCTCACCGACGAGGAATTCGGCGCGGGCGCGCGCATCCCGGACAAGGCTTATCCCAGCCTGGCGACCTCCATTCTGGCGCGGCTGGCCACCGAGCACCACCTGGTCTACTGCGCCGTCGGCGGCGAACTGCAGGCGCGCCACTTTCCGGGCATGTTGCGAGTCCACGTGGTGGCCCCGGAGAACATCCGCATCGGCAATCTCATGTTCGATAACCGCCTGGAGCGCGCCGCCGCCCGCCAGTTGCTGTTGGAACTGGAAGCCGCCGACCGCGCCGACCGCAAAGCCAAGTTCGGAAAGACCAAAGCGACCGCCGATCTGTTCGATCTGGTGCTCAACGCCGAATCGCTCACCAGCGAGCAGATGGCCGAGCTGATCGAAACCGCCGTGGTTTCGGGCGGGCTCAAGGAACGCGGCTGTCTCTCGGCCGAGGCGGCGGCCCAGATCCAGTTTCAGATGCGTCTCAAGCTGGCGCACTACGGCATCGTTCCCACCGGCAGCATTACGCTGCGCAAGAAGATGTTCGCCCATCAGAGCGAGGAGATATTCGCCAACCTCCTGGATTTCTANNCCTGGGAGTACGAGCCGCGCAGCTTTCCCATTCAGTGGGACCGTGACGGCGGTGTTCTGGAATCGTTCACACCCGATTTTTACCTGCCGGAATTCGATCTTTACGTGGAGCTGACCACCATGAAGCAGTCGCACGTGACCAAGAAGAACCGCAAGGTGCGGCTCCTGCGGGAACTTTACCCGCACTTCAATGTCCAGATCTTCTACCAGAAGGATTTTGAAAATCTGATCTTCAAGTACGGCTTAGCCGAACGGCAGGCGCAGGTATGAGCACAGCCTTGCTCCCCGGATTGGAACGCATTCTCTTTACCGAGGAGCAGATCGACCAGCGCATCCGTGAAGTGGGCGCCGATATCTCCCGCCACTACCAGGGAAAGGTAGTGAAACTTGTGGGCGTGCTGAAGGGATCCGTGTTTTTCCTGACGGCCCTGGCGCGTCACATCGACGTCCCGCTGAAGATCGATTTTCTGGGCATCTCCAGTTTTTCCAACAAGGACGGCGCGCCCGGCGTGGTGCGCATCGCCAAGGACCTGGACGACAGCATCGAGGGGGAAGACGTGCTGCTGGTGGAGGACATTGTCGATACCGGCTTCACCCTGCGCTACCTGCTGCAAACGCTGGCCGGCCGCGCCCCCAACTCGCTGGCGGTCTGCACGTTCCTGGACCGCAACTCGCGCCGCATCGTGCAGGTGCCGGTGGACTACCACTGTTTTGAGATCCCCGACCGCTTCGTGGTGGGATTCGGCCTCGATTACAACCAGCTCTTCCGCAACCTGAGTTACGTGGCCGTCATGAAACCGGAGAAGAGCGCGTAGGGCAAAGGGTCAGGCTACGCGAACAGTTCCTGTGCGCGCATCAGGCGCTCCGCGACGTGGACGCCGTTGGGGCACCGCACGTTGCATCTAAACCTGCCCCGCCGCGATTTTCGCCGATACCGCCGCCACCTCGTGCTCCATGGCCCTGTCCCGATCCTGGAACCGCGCCAGTTGGCGCACGGCTGCGTAAACCCTCCGCGACCCGCTCCCCAACTTAGCCGGCCCGCCACGCAAATCCACGGCCTGCGCCGCGGCCAGCAGCACCATGGCCGTCTCGTTGCGCAGGCATTCCAGCGCGTCCATGGCCGTGACCGCCGCGTGCATCCCCAGGCTCACCACGTCCTGGTTGTATTGCTCGGTGGGCAGGGAATGGATGGAGCTCGGACCGGCCATCTGCCGCACGGCGCATGCCAGGCTGGTCACGCTCAACTGCATGCCCTTGAATCCGGAATTCAGACCCGGCTCGGGCGTCAGGTTAGCCGGCAGCCCCTGGTTGAAGCGGTCGTCCACCAGCACCGCCACCAGCGCGTTGCCCCAGTT
>PMYB01000094.1:63898-70208 GCA_003170915.1 Bryobacterales bacterium
GTCTCCGGGTCGATGAGCGGGTTATCGTTGGCCGAGTTGATTTCGCGCTCGACGACCGCGCGCCCATCCTCGATGGCCTCCCACACCTGGCCGAGCCCCTGCGGCGCGCAGCGCAGCGAGTAGCAGCTCTGGCCGCCGGAAGGCTGTGTATACGCGGAACCTTCCAGCATCCCGCGCAGGTAGGCGGCCACCGCAATCTGGCCGGGGTGGCCTTTCTGCTGGTGTACCCACGGCTCGAAAGGCAGGTCGGGCGATTGCATGGCTTCCACGGAAAGCGCCACCGCGCCCAGCAGCGCGCGCAGCACGCGGAACGCGTCGATCCACACCAGCGACGCCACGGCGGTCATGACCGTGGTGCCGTTGATGAGCGCCAGCCCCTCTTTGGGCGCGAACCGGATGGGACTGAGCCCCGCGGCCTCGAGCGCTTCCACCGCCGCCAGGCGCCGGCCCTGGAATTCCGCCTCGCCCATCCCCACCAGCACGCGCGCGATATAGGCCGAGGGCATCAGATCGCCGCTCGCGCCCACCGACCCGTACCGCGGAACCACCGGCGTCACCCCGCGGTTCAGCAGCGCCGCCAGCGCATCCACCACTTCCGGCCGCACCGCCGATGCGCCCGTCGCGAACGTGGCCGCGCGCAGCAGCGTGGCTGCCCGCACCACGTCGTTCGGCAGAGGCTGCCCGGTGGCACACCCAAGGTGCCGCAGCAGGTTGAGCTGCAGCAGGTCCATTTTCTCTGGAGGAATCGAGAGCCCCACGTTCCCGCCCACCCCCGTGTTCACGCCGTAGATGCGCTCGCCGCGCTCGACCAGCTCTTCCAGCCGCTCACGGCCCCGTGCGATTCGCGCGCGCGCGGCAGCGCCGATGCGCACTTCGGCGCCTTCGCGCGCCACGCGCGCCACATCTTCAATGGAGAGCGGGCTACCCACTGGGTCCGCTCCCAGCTCGACAAATTCAGCCATAAATGTAGGGTATCGTACCTGTTACCATGTCACCCTAACAAAGGATAGCTTGACTGGCGAACTCGCGGCGGCGCTAGACTTCTGTAGTGCTGCCAGCGAGCGTTTTCGAGGACCTGAGTCCGTACGCGCGGGTAGTCACCGCGGTCCTGCCGTTCGTGGCCGCCCTGCTGCTGCGCATCGTCCTGGGGAAGAACCAGGTGACGCGGGTACTGCTCTCGGTCAGCACCACTTGGTTCGCCATCAACGTGCTGATGACCCCTTTCTCCGAGGGGATGCGCCGCGACATTCTCGACGTGCGCTCCTGGTTCCGGTAGCGGCCGGACGCTCCCGCCCGGAATCCGCTACAATGACCTATGTAAAGGAGGCCGTATGGAACCCACTGGCGTGCTCACTGCCGGTTTTGCCGGGCTAGGCTTTCCCGAGATAGTCGTGATCGCCTTGGTTGCCGTGTTGCTGTTCGGCGGCAAGAAGGTCGGCGACCTGGGGAAAGGCTTAGGCGAAGGGATCCGGAACTTCAAGGATGCCCTCAAAGGCGGCGAAGAAGACAAGAAGGAAGAAGAGAAGGTCGGAGAGAAGAAGTAGACGGCAGCTTCGTGGAACAGCCCGCACCTTGGGCTGGGTTCATCTCGGCTTCAAAACATCCAGCAAAGAGAAAACCCCGCGAGACCGGTTGGGCCTCGCGGGGTTTTGCGTTATAAGCCCGTCCCTCGGCTACTTCTTCTTCGGTGGAACGATCGCGTCCTTGGCGGCTTTGGCCACGCGGAACTTCACGACCTTCTTGGCCGGAATCTTGATGGCCTCGCCGGTCGCCGGGTTGCGCCCCGTGCGAGCCTTGCGATCCACGCGCACCAGCCGGCCGATGCCGGGCAGCACGAATACGCCGTTCTTCTTCACTTCGCCGATCGCCAGTTTGGCGAGTTCCTCCAGGAACCCTTTTGCGGCCTTGTTGTTGACTTCGCACTTTAGCGCGAGCTCTTTCACCAGTTGCGTCTGGGTCATTCTCTGATTCGCCATAATTCTCCTTTGATTCTCCCGTGGTTTCGTTTGTTTCAATCCAGCGTGGAGCAAACCGCGCGCGTTGCGCGCCCTACACCACATCACCATCGAAAACAATTCTAAGACCGCACGTTTTCGCGAACGCGCGGCCTAATTGATATCAATCATAAGGTAAGGACATGGTGATGTAAAGAGAAAATCACCGCAAAAGCCCGATTTTTCGCAGTCTTTTTGATTCCGGCCTGCTGGGAGGGCCATTTTACGGGCTTTCCACGAATCCCAGGCCGGGCTTCCACTTCAGATCGCCCTCGACGAAGGCCGCCGCCACCTTGTTTTTCAGTACCCGGAAGCGCACCCGCCGCTCGCCGGCCGGGCCCAGCGCGATGCGCACCGCGGCGTAGAGCTTGAGTGGAGGGCCGCCGGCGGTGGTTTCGGCCTCTCCTCCGGATGGCTCCGGGCGGCCACGCGTCTGGTTGAGAAACAGCACCGAGGGGCCGGCCTTGCTCACCGCCATCGCCAGTCTTCGCAACCCCGATGCCAGCACGCGGCTGTGCAGGCCGGGGCCGCTCGCTCCGATCCCGGTTTCAAGTTCCAGGCTGGGGACCAGCGCCGCGGCCGAATCGATCACCAGAAGGTCCACCGCGCCGGAGCTCGCCAGCCGGCGCGCGATCTCCAGCGCCTCCTCCGCCGATTCGGGCTCGGCCACCGGCAAGCGCTCGATCGCCACCCCGAGTTTCACGGCATACAGCGGATCGAAGGCATGGTCGGAATCGATCCACGCAACCGTCGAGCCCTGTTTCTGAAGATGAGCCGCCACTTGGAGCGCCAGCGTAGTCTTGCCGCAAGAAGGTCCGAAAAGTTCCACCAGGCAGCCGCGAGGCAACCCTCCCGTGCCGAGGGCGGCGTCAAGCGTCGCAAATCCGGTGGAAAACGCCGAACCGGGAGGGTACCCCGCGCGGCGCGCCGGAGCGGACTCCATTTGAGAAAGCCGCAGACGAATGGCGCGTTGCCGGTCTTGTTCCTTCATCGCGGCGGGCGAGGCATCGCTCGCCTACTTGCGCGCGGGCGCTGGTTTGGGAACCGGGCTGGGCGACGGCGCCTCCGCCGCGGCGGCCACTGGTTCCGGCTTCGTCAGGCCCAGGACCTTGCGCAGCTCGGTGTCGATGGACTGCCGGATATCCGGGTTGTCTTTCAGGAACTGGCGCGCGTTCTCGCGGCCCTGGCCGATCCGCTCGCCTTTGTAGCTGATCCACGAGCCGCTCTTCTCGATCACGTTTTGCGCCACCCCCAGGTCGATCAGGTCGCCTTCCTTGGAGATTCCCTCGCCATAGATGATGTCGAATTCGGCTTCGCGGAAGGGCGCCGCAACCTTGTTCTTCACTACCTTGACCTTGGTGCGGTTGCCGATCACGGTGTCGCCGTCTTTGATCGCCGCGATGCGCCGGATGTCCAGCCGCACGGTGGCGTAGAATTTCAGCGCGCGCCCGCCGGTGGTGGTTTCCGGGTTGCCGAACATCACCCCGATTTTCTCGCGGATCTGGTTGATGAAGATCAGGCAGGTCCGCGATCTGGAGACCACCCCGGTGAGCTTGCGCAGGGCTTGCGACATCAGCCGGGCCTGGAGACCCATGTGGCTGTCGCCCATCTCGCCGTCGAGCTCGGCCTTGGGCACCAGCGCCGCCACCGAATCCACCACCAGCACGTCAATCTGCCCCGACGCGGTCAGGTGATTGGTGATCTCCAGCGCCTGCTCGCCATAGTCGGGTTGCGAGACCAGAAGATTGTCTATATCCACGCCGAGTTTCTTGGCGTATGACGGATCGAGCGCATGCTCGACGTCGATAAAGGCGGCAATCCCGCCCTTCTTCTGCGCCTCCGCCACCACCTGGAGCGCGATAGTGGTTTTGCCGGAGGATTCCGGACCGAAGACTTCGATCACGCGGCCGCGCGGCAATCCGCCCACGCCCAGCGCGGCGTCCAGTGAAATCGACCCCGTCGAGATCACGGCGACCGGTACGATGGCATCCTTCGACCCGAGACGCAGGATCGAGCCTTTGCCAAACTGCTTTTCGATCTGGCTCAAGGCAAGTTCTAAGGCGCGCGAGCGCTCTTTTTCGTCCATGACGATTCATTGTACCAGCGGCGCGGCGGTACAATTCTCATATGTACGCCCGCTGTCTAGCCCTTTTTCTGTTGCCGGCGTTTCTGCTGCCGGCGGCGCCCAAGAAAACCGTGGCCACGGCCCGGGGCGAAAATGAAGACCTCGTCCTCACGGTCACGCTCTACATCGACCCCGCCGGCGTCAAAGGAATGATCGGTTCCGATTTGGATGGACACTACATTGTGGCCGATGTAAAAGTGCAGCCGAAGTACGGCAAGGAAATCTCCATCGACCGGGACGATTTTCAGCTCCGCACCGATAAAGACGGCGAGAAAACCAAGCCTTTTGCCCCCAGCCAGATCGCCGGCAGCGGGGGGCTCGTGATCAAGCAGGCCCCCACCCGAACCACCAGCCCCGGCGTCACCCTCGGCGGCGGATACCCCGACGGCTATCCGGGCGGCTACCCTGGGGGCTATCCCGGTGGCTACCCCGGCGGCTACCCTGGAGGCTACCCTGGCGGCGCGACGGTCGGCACCGGCGGCGGAGGGGACGACTCGGGCGATGTCAAGGCCACCGTGCACAACCCCGCTACGGAAAAGGAAAACCCGATCAAGAAGGTGCTCGAAGACAAGGTGCTGCCCGAAAAGAAGACCGACCAGCCGGTCTCCGGCCTTCTCTACTTCGCCATGGAGAAGCAGAAGATGAAGGACCTGGAACTGACTTACGGCGGCCGCGAAAACCGCATCGCGATGCGCTTCAAGTAGGGGCCGGGCAAGTCCGGCCCAGGGTTTGGCACGCCCGGCCCGCCGGTTCCAGGCCGCTTGAGCTAAGCTGAGATCAAATGAGAATCCTGGTCGTCGAGGACGAAAAGCGGATCGCCGACTTCCTGTGCCGCGGTTTGCAGGGCGCCGGTTATGCCGTGGATGCCGCGCCCACCGGCGCCGCGGCGCTGGATTGCATCCATTCCACGGACTACGATCTGGTCATCCTGGACCTCATGCTGCCCGATATGGACGGCCTCCAGGTGTTGGCCAAGATCCGCAACCGCAAGGTGGGGCCGCCGGTCTTGATCCTGAGCGCTCGCGGGGGCCTCGATGACCGCGTCAAGGGCCTCGAGCAGGGCGCCGACGACTACCTGGTGAAACCGTTTGCGTTTGTCGAACTGCTGGCGCGTGTGCGGGCGCTGCTGCGGCGCGGCCAGCCCTTGCCGGAAAAGTTGCAGGTGGCCGACCTCGCGCTCGATTGCATCCGCCGCAAAGTGACGCGCGGCTCGGAAACCATCGACCTGGCGCCCAAGGAGTTCGGCATCCTGGAATACATGATGCGGAACAAAGGCCGCCCGCTGAGCCGCACCATGATCGTCGAGCACGTCTGGGACATGGATTACGACGGCCTCACCAACATCGTGGACGTCTATATCCGCCACCTCCGCAGCAAGATCGACGACCGCTTCCAGCAGAAGCTCATCCAGACCGTGCGCGGCATCGGCTACATGATCGAAGCTCCCGACAAGCCCGCGGAACGGACCCCGGAGCAGGCTTCCGAACGGCAGGTGTGACGTGCCCCGCAATCGCGATCTGCGTCGCCTCACCCGCGGGTTGCGTTTCCGCCTGACCGCCAGCTACGCGCTGTTTTTCGCCGTGCTGCTGATCGGAGTGGCGGGCCTCTTTCGCCAGCGCCTCTCGAGCGAACTCGATACCCAGATTCGGGATGACCTCAACCAGCAATGGGCGGCCATGAAGGGCTACCTGCGCATCGAAAAGGATCCTGAGCTCGGGAAGTACGCGGCTAACTGGTATTACGACGACGAGGACCCGGATGAGTCCGCCATCGTGCTCGACCTGCGGAAAATCTGCCTGGTCGCGGATGCTTATGGAAACGCGATCCCCAACGCCAAGACCAAGGATCTCGAAGTTTCCACGGCCTACGAGGACATCGGCATCGATCGCCCGGCGGAAATCCAGGCCATGGTGCGCACCGCGTCGGCATCGCGCACGCCGAAAATTTTCTGGACGGAGCGGCGGACCGCCAAGGGCGAGCGCTTTCTGATCCGCTCCGGCATCGTGTTCAGCGAGGGGCACATGGCGCCGTACTACGTGGCTATCGGATTGCCGCTCGCGCAAAGCAATAAGATCCTGCGTCAATTCACGCTGATCTACGTGGCGGTGTTTCCGGCGGCGCTCATTCTGGGCTCGTTGCTGGGCTGGTTCATGGCCGGGCGCGCCTTGACGCCGGTGCTGGCGGTGGCGCA
>PMYB01000094.1:70253-99138 GCA_003170915.1 Bryobacterales bacterium
GGCATCCGCGGCCAGCTCGAGGTGGCCCTGTTCACCGCCAAGACCACCGAGCAGTACCGCGAAGCCATGTTCAACGCCCTTCAGGATATCGACCGCCTGTCCCAGATTGTGCGGGCCTTGCTGCTGCTCTCGCAGGCCGAGTCGGGCCAACTGCTTCTGCAAAAATCGCGGTTGAATCTTGGCGCAGTGGTGAAGGACCTGGTGGAGCAGTTCCAGATCCCCGCTGAAGCCGCCGGAGTTCGTCTGACGGCCGATGTGCCCTCCCAATGTTCCGCGCTGGTGGACCGCGTGCAGATCGAGCGCATGATCAACAACCTGCTTTCCAACGCCCTCAAGTTCACGCCCGAAGGCGGCCAGGTCCGCATGGCCCTCAAACCTTCGCCGGAGTGCATCGAGATGGTAGTGGAGGATACCGGCTGCGGCATCGCGTCCGAACACCTGCCACACATCTTCGACCGCTTCTATCGCGTGCCGGGGTCGGGCGCCAAGTCCGGCGTCGAGCAGGGCCTGGGACTCGGCCTGAGCTTTGTCGCGTGGATCGTCAAAGCGCACCGCGGCAAGATTGAGGTAGAGAGCACTCCCGGCATGGGAACCCGCTTCACCATCAAGCTGCCCGGCGATGGCGCCGGCGCCGACACGCTGGAGCTGGCCGGCGAGGCCGCGAGCTTCTCATGATCCGCTCAGCCGACTTTCGGCATCTCTACCACCTTCGGCTGCAATCCCGCCTTCGCCAGCAGGGCGTAGACCACGAACCCCGTGAGGAAACTGTAAAGCACCGCCGGCTGCACGTAGGTTTTCACCTCGGCGGATAGCGGCAGGAACGGCAGAATTCCCACCACGAACCCGGCCGCCCAGGCGACATACCCGGCAAAATTGATGCCGGCGCGCGGCCCGGCCCAGCGCTTGCCGGAGAGCAGATAATCCGCCGCCATGGCGCCGCAGATGGGCCCGAAAGAGGCGCCCACGATGTTGAAGAAGAGAATCAGATTCGCCGCCACTCCCGTGACTGCCAGCACGATTCCGACCGCCGCTCCCGCCATGGTGGAGGTAACCCGCGGCACGCCCGGGATCATTGTTGCGAAGCTATTGCCCGCGATAAACGCGCAGAAGCACGTCGGCGGGATGGAGGCGATCGCGAAGAGGAAGAACATGGCGGTCCCGATCGCGCCGCCGATGGAGTGGATCACGTCGGCGTAATCGAAGCCCTGGCTGAGCCCCGAGCCATGCGCGCCCGCGATAGCCGCCAGCGGCAACCCGCCGGCCACCAGCACGGCCAGCGCAATGCCCACCAGGCCGCCCCATCTGACGTCCTTTGCGTTGCGCGCGTTGATGCCGAAATCCGCGCCCGCCGCGCCCGCCGTCGCAAAGAAGCCGATCACGATCGCCAGCGTCATGGTGAACGCCACAAAGGGATTGTCCCGGTCCGCCGGCACATGGTATCGCCCGATCCCGCCGGCGGTCTGGAAGAAGACGATCAGAAGCATGAGCAGCGGAATGGCGTTCAGAAGCAGTGAGACTTTCGCCACGTACCGAATGCCTTTGGCGCCCACCCAGGCCATGAGGCAGCCCCAGATTATTCCCGTCGCGATGAACGGCGCGCCGCCGGGCTGGGAGTTCATGCCGAGGCCCTTCAGTATGAATTCGCTGGCGACGGACGTGGCCACGGCGAACCAGCCGATCTGCAACAGCCCCATGAGCAGCCCCGGCATGAGGTAGCCGCCCTGCGCGCCAAACGTCGAGCTTCCCACCACGTACAACGGGAAGCCGGTCTTCATCCCCAGCATGGCGGGCACCAGATAGTAGAGGCAATAGCAGAGCAACCCGGCGGCTGCCAGCCCGGCCAGGCACACGGCCAGACTGCCATGCGCGAGGGTGTCCCCGGCCATCAACCGGTAGAACGCGATCCACAGAAAAATCCCGGCGTAGCTCGGTGCGGTATTGGCATACCACGGAGCGCGCTTCCCCATCGGGTTGGGCGCGGCTTTCGCAAGATAGTCCGGCAACATGGCCACTCCTTTCGGTTCCCAACAGCCTTCACGAAGTGGCCAGTATACTACAGCGCACGGTCCGACTCCCGCCGCCCGAAACTGCTACAATCCGTTTTCATATCTCAATTGCTGCCATGGCGCCACCGTGATCCGACGGGTCTTCAAAGCTTTTCAATACCGGGATTTCCGGCTGATGTGGATCGGCGCCTGCACCTCCGCCATCGGCACCTGGATGCAGATGCTGGCGCAGGGTTGGCTGATCTGGAAGATGAGCCACAGCCCCTTCCTGCTGTCCTTGGACCCAATCCTGCAGGCGACTCCGATCTTTCTCTTCTCGCTGGTGGGCGGTGTGTTTGCCGACCGCCTCGAACGCCGCCACTTGCTCATGTTTTCCCAATTCCTGCAGATGTCGTGCGCGCTGGTGCTNNGGCTTCCACGTGGTGAAGGTCTGGCACTTTCTGACCTGCTCCTTCGTGGTGGGTTTCGCGCAGGCGTTCGGCGGCCCGGCCTATACGGCGCTCATCCCCACTCTGGTCAGCAAAGAGGATATGCCCAACGCCATCGCCCTGAACTCCATCCAGTTCAATGCGGCGGTGATGATCGGGCCGGCCTTGGGCGGATTGGCTCTGGCCAAGCTCGGCGCCACCTGGTGCTTTGCGCTGAACACGCTATCGTTTCTGGCTCCAGTCGTCGCACTGATGATGCTGACGATTCGCTTCCTGCCCGAGAAGACCACCGAGAGCATCCTGGGCAGCATGAAAGAGGGCATCCGGTTCGTTCGCAAACAGGGTGCCATGGAGGGGCTCATCGTGCTGGCGTTCTGCATGACGGCCCTATCCTTGCCGATGAGGACCCTCCTTCCAGTGTTCGCCACGGACATCCTTCACAGAGATTCCGGCACGTTCGCGCTGTTTCTGTCGGTATCGGGAATGGGCTCGGTGGTGGGCGCGCTGGCCGTGGCCGCAATGGGGAACGTTCGCAACAAGGGCCGCGTGGCTCTCACTATGATGATCTGCCTGGGGGCTACCATTTCGGGTTTTGGCCTTTCCCGCTCCGTCTGGTTGAGCGGCGTCATGCTGTTCTTCTCCGGCGCTGCCATGATGGGCGTCTTTGCCATGGTGAGCTCGCTGGTGCAGCTCATCGTCACCAACCAGATGCGGGGCCGCGTCATGAGCGTGTATAACTTCGCCTTCCGCAGTGGGATGCCTGTGGGAAACCTGTTGGCTGGATGGCTCGTCCCAGTATTTACGGCCCCTGCCGTGCTTGCCGTGAACGGAGCGCTGCTGATTGCTCTGGGCCTGTACTTCCTCCTGGTGCAACGCAGGGTCGCCGCGCTTTAAGGTAAGAGGACGAAAACATGATTTTGGGACTGGTAATGGCAGGCTTCATGGCCGCCGCACCTTCGGCGCTCGAAACGGCGCGCGACCAGCAGGATCGCGTCACGCTCGAAAAGATGGTCAACGAGTACTCCGCTGCCGCGGCCAAGGCCCCCAACAACGCCGACGCGCAATACCGGCTGGCGCTGGCTGCCTCCTACCTGGCGGAGGTCTCGATCGAACAGCACGACCGGAAACCGGGACGGCTGGCGGCCGAACAGGGAATCAAGGCGGCCGAGAAAGCCATCTCGCTCAAGCCCGAAGCCGAGTACTACCGCGTGCTGGCCACTCTTTGCGGCCAGGCAATCACCGACGTCCTCAGCGGCCTCAGTTACGGCCCGCGCGCCAGAGATGCCGTCGACAGGGCCGTCGAAAAAGCGCCTAAGTCATCGTCCGTCTACGTGGCCCGCGGAGTCGGCAGCTATTATCTGCCTGCGCAGTTGGGCGGCGGCGCGAAACAAGCCATCGCCGATTTCCAAAAGGCCATCGAGCTCGATCCCAAGAATGCGGAAGCGTACTTGTGGCTGGGTCTCAGCCTCCGCAAGGAGAATCGGGACGCGGAGGCGCGCCAGGCCTTCGCCAAGTCGCTCGAGTTGAATCCCAACCGCATCTGGGCCAAGGAGCAGTTGGACAAGACGCCCGTCAAATGAAGGTTCTGGCGATCGCCGCGCTCGCGCTTCTGACATTCGTTCAATTCCCCGGCCACACCTGGCTGCAACAGGATTCCCAGATTTATGCGCCGGCCCTTGAGCACCAGCGGGACCCCTCGGTGCTGCGCAACGACATTCTGGTGAAGCAGTCGCTCCTCGCGTACACTCTCTACGACGAAGCGGCGCAGGCTCTGCGCGGTCTTACGGGCCTCGGTTTCCGCGAGGTGCTGGCCTTCGAGCAGGTGCTGGCCCGCGCCCTGGGCATCTGGGGCCTGTGCCTGATGGCCGAAGCGCTGGGGCTTTCGATGGGCCAGGCGTTGCTGGTTGCCGCCATCTGTTCGCTGGGCGCGACGATCGCGGGCCCCGCGGTTCTATCGATCGAGTACGAGCCGACGCCGCGCGCTTTCGCCGTGCCCCTGTTGATCTGCGCCGTCGGCCTGGTGGCTCACAGCCGGTATCTCGGCGCCAGCATCGCGGCCGCCTGCGCGTTTCTCTACCACGCCCCCACCACGCTTCCGTTCCTGGGATTCGCGCCCTTGCTGGCAGCGCCGGTGTTCGCGCATCTCACGCCGCTTCAGGAGCAGATCCAGCGCATACGCGCGCCATACGTCTGGGTTTCCACCTGGCCGGCCGCGGTGATTGTCCATCACCTGATCCTGTTCGCCGTCCTGCTCATGGCATTCGCTCGCATCCGGCGCGAGATTCCGCTGGGGCTGCGGATCCTGGTGCTCGGCCTGGGCATTCTAGGGGTGGCGAGCATGCCCATCTCCTGGCTCTTGCTGGAACATTGGCGATGGGCGCTGGTGCCGCAGCTCCAGCCCATGCGCGCGCTGCTGTTCGTCGCGCTGATGGTGCAGTTCCTGACCGCCGCGGCCGGCGTAAAGGCCCGCCGTCCTTTCGAAGCTGTCGCCTGGTTTGCGTTAGCCTACCTGATACCGCTTCAGCCTCTTGCGTGGAACCGCGTACTTCTAGCTGTGGCGCTCGCCACTCTGACGGCTCTGGCGGTCCGGCGAACGCCGCGTTTCGCGCCGGTGGCGGCCGTCGCGGCATTCTTCGCAATCCCCACGTTGGGGGGAGTCGTCAACTATCCCCACCTGCACACACCGGAGCTGGCGCAGCTTTCCGCGTGGGCGCGCGCTTCCACTCCCCAGGACGCGGTCTTCCTGTTCCCCGACGCGGCTCACGGCCTCGATCCCGGCATATTCCGCTCAGAAGCCCTGCGCGCGGTCTACGTCGATTGGAAAGCCGGCGGCCAGGCAAATTACCTCAAGGATTTCGGCGACGAGTGGTGGTCCCGCTGGCAGCAGACCATGGCCCGCCGCTTCACCCCCGCGGACATGTCGAAGTACGAGGGTTTGGGAATCGGCTACGTAGTGTTGCGGGTGAAGAACCGCCTACCGCAAGCGGCGGTATTCGAAAACGCAAAGTACGCTGCCTATGCCGTGCGGTGAGGTTCAAGCCGGTTCCAAAATTCGAATCGGTTTACCTGTGGCGAGGCTGTATAAGACGTCTGGGCAGAAGTCCACTCCGTTAGGCCAGACGATTGTCCCCGCCTCGGGGTCCACCTAAACCTGCTTGAAAAACTGTATGTCCTCCAACTGACGGAACACTCCCCCGCGGCCGACGATCCGTTGCCGGAAATCGACTACCCTCGTCGTACCATCAGTGAAACTCAGTTCCAGGAGATAGTCGCATATGTGCCGGACTTGCTTGACCCTCGGAAACATGACCCGCTCCCCTACACCCCCACGCCCACCCTCCACAGCAGATATCCCACCGCCTGCTTGACGTAATTCCAGCGGTCGCGCAGCGGCTCCGGCTTTTGCTCCTTGCGCGGCGAGCCGTAGGCCTTCAGGCCGCGCGATTGCAACATCTTCTTGACGCGATAAATGTGGTACCCGTCGCTCACCACGATGGCGGAATTCAGGCCCATGCGGCGCATGATTTCGCCCGCCAGCGTCGTGGAATGCACCGTGCTCTCCCCCTCGGTTTCCACCACGATGGCCTCGGGTGGCACGCCGCGGCCGATCAGGTAGGAGCGGCCCACGCCGCCTTCGGTAAACACCGGCTCGCCGCCTGCGCCGCCGGTGGTCATGATCTGCGGCGCCAGCTTGCGCTTGTACAGTTCCAGCGCGTGGTCCAGCCGCGCGCGAAATACTTGTGAGGGCCGCCCCCGATACTCGGCCGCGCCCAGCACCAGGATCACATCCGCCGGTTGCGCTTCATCGCGCGTGGATTGCTGCCCGATCCGCACGGAGAGGTAGCCGATCGAGACCATCAGTCCCGCCAGTGCCGCCGCCATGGCAACCCATACGGCCCGCTTTACGTGCGGTATTCTGAACATACGGAAACCTTATTGTAATCAGATGGCGAAGGCTGAGACGATCACGAGCGCCGCCAACCCGCTGCTCAAGGACGTGCGGCGCGCCATCGCGCGCGGCGCGCTCACCGACCAGGGTTGGTCGGTGGCGGAGACCTTTCACCTGCTGGAAGAGGCGCTGCGCAGCGATTGCGAAGTGATGACCGTGCTGGCCGCCGAATCCGTGCGGTCGGCCGCCGAGGCGCACGTCCGGCGGCTGGCGGGCGTTAAGGTGGTGGTCTTGCCGGACGCGCTGCTCCAGAGCGTGTCCGGAACCGAGAACAGCCAGGGCGTGATGGCCCTGGTCAAACCGCCGGTCTGGAAGCTCGAGCAGTTGTTCCGCGGCTGCCCGCTGGTGGTGGTGCTAGATGGCTTGCAGGACCCCGGCAACGCCGGCGCCATCGCCCGCGCCGCCGAGGCCTTCGGCGCCACCGGCATCCTGTTTCTCAAAGGCACCGTAAGCCCGTATAATCCCAAGACGCTGCGCGCTTCCGCCGGCTCGCTCTACCGCATCCCGTTTCTCCACGGCGTGGACCCAGCCCTGGCGCGCGCGGCACTCCGCCAGAACAAGGTGGAATTGTATGCCGGGGTTCCGGCGCGCGCCGGCGCCGTGGTGCGCTCGCTGGCGGATGCCGATTTCTCCGGGCGGTGCGGCCTGGTCATCGGTAACGAGGCGCGCGGCGTCGGCGCGGAGCTGCGCTCGGCCGCGCTGGATATCTCGATCCCCACGGTGGGGGTGGAATCGCTCAACGCCGCGGTGGCCGCCGGCATTCTGTTGTACGAAGCGCGGCGGCAGAGAGCGTTGCGGCCGTGAGCCTGTTCGACTCCACACCCCCGGGCGGCCCAGAGGGCACCCCAGACACCCCCGAAACGCACGGCAAGCGCCCCCTGGCCGAGCGTATGCGTCCGGACCGGCTCGAAGACTTCATCGGGCAGGAGCACATTCTCGGGCCGGAGAAGCCTCTGCGCCGCCAGATCGAGCGCGATGAGCTGGCCTCCATCATCCTCTGGGGACCGCCCGGCACCGGCAAGACGACGCTCGCCAAGCTCATCGCCCGCATCACACGCTGCGAGTTTATTCCCTTCAGCGCCGTCCTTAGCGGCATCAAGGAAATCAAGGCGGTGATGGTCGACGCCGAGCGGCTGCGGCGCATGGGCCGCCGCACCATCCTGTTCATCGATGAGATCCATAGGTTCAACAAGGCGCAGCAGGACGCCTTCCTGCCCTACGTCGAGCGCGGCGACATTATCCTCATCGGCGCCACCACCGAGAACCCTTCCTTTGAAGTGATCGCGGCGCTGCTCTCCCGCTCCCGCGTCTACGCGCTGCGGGGGCTGACCGTGCCGGAACTGGTTACGCTGCTGAAACGCGCTCTGCCCGTGGTGGGCCTCCAGGCGCCCGAGGAGCTGCTCGAGCAGATCGCCATCTACTCCAATGGCGACGCGCGCCAGGCGTACAACACCCTGGAAGCGGCGGCGGCCTCAACAGCCGGAAGCGAGCTGACCCCCTCCGCCGTCGAGGACGCCATGAACCGCAAGACGCTNNGGCGAGGACCGCCTGTACATCGCCCGCCGCCTGATCCGCATGGCCATCGAGGACATCAGCCTGGCCGACCCGCGCGCTTTGGAGCAGGCCGTGGCGGCCATGCAAGCGGTGCACTTCCTCGGAATTCCCGAAGGCGACCTGGCGCTGGCGCAGGCGGCCATCTATCTGTGCGTGGCGCCGAAATCCGACTCCGCCTACCGCGCCATGAACGCGGTGCATGAGGATGTCGAGCGGACCATCGCCGAGCCGGTCCCCATGAACCTCCGCAACCCCGTGACGCGCCACATGAAAGAGTGGGGCTACGGCCAAGGCTATCAGCACGCGCACCAGTTTGAGGACGCCATCGTCGATATGGAATGCCTGCCGCCGTCTCTGGCGGGACGGCGTTATTATTTCCCCACCGATCGCGGCCTGGAGAAGCGCATTGGGGAGCGGCTGGAAGAGATCAGGCGGCTCCGTCAGGCGCACAACCGCGGCGATCGGGGCTAAGATTGACTAACCTCATTTGAGGGTAGGTCTACACCACCACACGATGGGGTAGCGACACATCCACTTATACGGGAGAAAAGTGTTGCATCCCGTGCATCTCGATGCTAGACTGGTCATGGTTGTTCTAGTACCTAACTAACGTTAATATTGCAGGAGCGGGATGATCGCGAGTTGCTTGATAATCGTGTTCTCATTACTCCTCATAGCGTACTGGTTTCGCTATAGCTGCATTCTGTTGCTGCGCGCTCATGCGGAGCGGGCCGCTTCGGCGTCTGCCGTGCCGGACATCAAGTTCTGCTTCGCGGACGTGCAGGCGCGCCTGAAAACCGCACCGGCACTCGACCCGCTGCACCTCGCGCTGCAACGCGATTACGAGATTCTCATCTATCTGCTGCAACACGCCGCCAACCTCAGTCTGGAATCCTTTGAAGACCGTCTCCTGGTGCTGGACTACAAAGTGATGCAGTGGTGGTATCGCCTGACCAGGATTGCCGCGCCGCAACAGGCCCGGCGGGCGCTTTACGAAATGGCATCGGTTCTAAACGTGCTGGCCCAGAAGATGGGCGAGCAGGCCGGCGTTCAGACCGAAGCGTAATCGCAGCCCGGGGGAACTAGCGGCGCCCGCTGTGGGAGCCTCCGCCGCCGCCGCGGGAACTGCCACCGCCGCCACCGCCATGGAAGCCACCGCCGCCTCCGCCGCCACCCCCTCCTTGGGAAGGAGCCGAGCGATACCCGCCGCCGTACGACGGGCTGGAGCGATAACTGGGCATGCTGCGGCTTCCGCCGGAGTTGCCACCGTAGGAAGGAGCCGAGCGGTACGAAGGAGCGGAGCGATACCCGCCGCCGTACGATGGGCTGGAGCGATAGCTGGGCACGCCGCGGCTTCCGCCGGAGTTGCCACCGTAGGATGGAGTCGAGCGATACCCACTGCCGCCGCCGTAGGTCGGATTGGAGCGATAACCCGGCTGCGAACCCGAACCTCCAAAATGGCTCCACTGGCTTCCGCCGCTACGCGTGGCCGGGGCCGCATTCATGCTCTGCCGGGCCGCGGGAGCGCCGCGCTGACCCTGGCTGGTCCCCGCTCCAGACCCGCCGAACCGCTGCCAGTTGCCGGTTGCCGCGCGATTGCCCTGCGATGCTAAGGATCGGCCGCCCGGTTGAGATTGTGAAGACTGGCCGCGATTTATCCCGCCCGCCGTGGCGCCGCGCTGCGCGCCATTGGCGCCCACGTTTCCGCGGTTCGCGAGGTTCGCCGCACCGCCGTAACGGGAGGCCAGCCCTCGATTGGGGTATGCCACGCCCATTCGGTGCATCGGATCGTGTGCCCAGATCCCACGGCCGCCAAACCCCCCGCCGCCAAACCCCCCGCCGCCATACAGGCCCCGGAAGCCATAGTGGTTGAAAAAGGAGTAGTTCTGAAAAATCGAGCAGTTAAACCAGTTCGGCCCCCAGCCCCAACCGCCCCATCCCAGACCGCCGAAGAAGCCTCCGATGTAAATCCCCGGGCCGAATCCATAACCAAAACCGTAATCCGGGTAGTACATCGGCGGATAATAGCCATAATCGGGCGGCCCCCAGACGTACTCGGGGTTGTACTGCGGCACGTAGACGACATCCGGGTTCGCCGGTTGAATTTCAATGGCATTCCGGTCCCCTTGCGTCTCGGTTGTGACAGTCTCCTGATCGTTCGAATTCAGTTTGCCCGCCGCCCTGGCGCGGGCGCGCATCCTCTGCACGGCATTCATGACGTCAGCCTGTTGGGCCAGAAATGCGTTGCCCAGATCGGTAGTCCAGCGAATGTTCGAACTCAATCGGTTGATGACATCCGGAAAGGCCACCAGCGCTTGGATACTCGGGTCCCAATTCTGCTGGCGCGCGGCATCCATCAGTTGCTGGCCCTGCAGGTTTCGATTTTGTTGCAGCCACTGTGGCGCTTCGGCCACCTCGAGCGGATAGGTGGCGGCCACCAGCACCTCGCTGAGCAGCGCGTCGGGATAGAGTGCGACGGGCGCCACCAAGGTGTCCAACTGATCTGGCGAGAGCGGCTGTGCCGGAGGCGAAGATTGCGCGGGCGGCGCGGGCTCCTGCGCAAAGAGCAGGCCGGCCGGGAACACGAACAGGAGCAGGACGCAAACCATGCCGAGCGTCCGCCGAACAACCAAGTGGAGCCTTGTATCCTTCATTTTTCTACCTCCGTTACCGCGGCGCCGATGTCCCCAAACACGCGCCTCGGTCTTGAAGAAGCACGTTCCAGACCAAACTTCAAGTGCTTGACGGCCAGCGACTTACTGCCATTGCCCGGCCGCGAATGCATGGCTGAAAACCACCACCTCTGCTGGATTCCGGCCAATCTGCCAGTGCTCTATAATGAGAAACGTGGGACCCGAAGCAGGACTCCAACTCGCCGTCGACCGGCTCAACGCGGTCCGCCGGGAGATCGCCAAAGTCATCGTGGGACAGGACGATGTCGTGGAAGGCGTGCTCATTTGCCTGCTTGCCGGGGGGCATGTGCTTCTGGAAGGCGTTCCCGGGCTGGGCAAGACCACCCTGCTCCGCACTCTGGCTCGGGCTTTGCACCTGAAATATTCCCGCATCCAGTTCACGCCGGACCTCATGCCGGCCGATATCGTGGGCAGCATGATGATCGAAACCGGCGATCACGGCGCCAAGTCGCTGCGCTTCCAGCCCGGCCCCATCTTCGCCAACCTGGTCTTGGCCGACGAGATCAACCGCGCTACGCCCAAGACGCAATCGGCGCTGCTCGAAGCCATGCAGGAACGCACCGTCACCAGTGGCACCACTACCCACGAGCTGGACCGCCCCTTCCTGGTGATGGCCACGCAGAACCCCATCGAGATGGAGGGCACCTACCCCCTGCCCGAAGCGCAGCTCGACCGCTTCCTCATGAAGATCCTGGTCACTTATCCGAGCCGCGAGGAGTTGCACCGCATCATCGAGCGCACTATCCAAAAGGAAGAGCAGGTTCCGGTCGCCGTGCTGGATCGGGAAGCCATTTTGGAAGTCCGCTCGATTTGCCGCGAAGTGCTGGTGGCGCCGCACGTGCGGGAGTATGCCGTGCAACTTGTGATGGCCACGCAGCCCGAGCAGAAGGAGGCGCACGAGCTGGCCAAAAAGTATATTCGCTACGGCAGTTCGCCACGCGGCGCCCAGGGCGTAGTGGAATCCGGGCGGGTGCTGGCGTTGATGCGCGGCCGCTTCCACTTGGCCATCGAGGACGTGCGGCACGTCGCCCCGGCCGTACTGCGCCATCGCATCATCCTCAACTTCGACGCTCATGCCGACGGCCAGACGCCGGAAACCATCCTCGGCGCCATCATCCAGGGAGTAACCGCCCGCGCTTCCGTCGCGTAGGTATCGCATGGCATCGCCCCCGTTACTGGAGCGCGAGTTCCTGGAAAAGCTCGAACGCCTCACCATCCACTGGCACAAATCTTTCGCCGGGCTGGTAGGCGGCCATAATATGTCGCGCTTCGCGGGCGCCGGGCAGGAGTTCCTCGACCACCGCACCTTCCATCACGGCGACGACCTGCGCGCCGTCAACTGGCGCGCCTACCTGCGCCTGGAAAAGCTCTTCCTCAAAATGTTCCAGGTTGAGCCGCGCGTGCCCGTCCGCCTGCTGCTGGATTCGAGCGGTTCCATGACGGCGCACGGCGGGCGGAAATTCGACTACGCGCGGAAACTGGCGGCCGCTCTGTGCTACGTCGGGCTGGTGCGGCTCGATTCCATCGCCATCCACGGTTTCTCGGGCCGCCTGGAGCGGCGCATTTTCTCGACCGGCGGCCGGCACCGCTTCCCGGGCGTGATGGACGCCCTGGCCTCCCTCCACCCGGGCGGCCCCACCAGCTACCAGGCGGTGGTCCGCGACTTCATCGGCGCTTACTCGCAACGCGGGCTGGTCATCGTCATTTCCGACTTTCTGGATGACAACGGCTGCGAGCGGGCGCTCCAGTACCTGGCCGATTTCGGCCACGAGCTGATGCTGCTCCAAATCTGGGCCGAGGAAGATCGCACACCCCCATGGACCGGCCAACTTGAACTGCGCGACGCCGAAACCGGGGCCGCCCTCAAGCTGGATTTCGACGAGGCCGCGCGCGCGCAATACACCCGCGCCTTCGATGAGTATTGCTCCGGGGTCGAGACCATGGCGATGCGCAGCGGTGGGCGCTATGCCGGCATCGCCACGTCGCAATCGCTCGAAAGCGTGCTCTTCGGAGAGCTGATCCGCGTGCGGGGCATCGCATGAACTGGGGCCGGCCATGTACCTCCTGAATCTTTCCCTGGCGCAGTTTTTGACCATCTTCGGCTCCGTTTCCGCCCTCGCCGTGGCGCTCTATCTGTTCGACCGGTCGCGCCGCCGCCAGGTGGTCTCCACGCTGCGCTTCTGGGTGGCGGCCGGGCAACCCGCCGTGGCCACAAGGCGCCGGCGCATCCAACAGCCGTCGTCGTTGATTTTGCAACTGGCCGGCATGGCGCTGCTGACGCTAGCCATGGCGCAGTTGCGCTGGGGAGCGCCCGCGCTCGCCGGAAGGGACCACGTTCTCATCCTCGAAACCTCGGCCTGGATGGCCGCGCGCTCCGGCAATCGCACTCTCATGGACCTCGCCCGCGACCGCGCGCGCCAGTATCTTCGCGCCCTTCCCGCGCAGGACCGCGTCATGCTCGTGCGCGCCGACGCTATGACCACTCCCGCCACGGCTTTCGAGCCCGACCGCCGCAAGCTGGAAGCGGCCATTGCGGCTTCCCAGCCCGGTGCCACCGCGCTGAATCTCGATCGGGCCCTGGCTTTCGCGCGCCACATCCAATCTCAGGAAGGCCGGCGCGCGGGAGAGATCGCGGTCGTCGCGACCGGGCGCACGGCCCAGCGCGATCCCGAAACCGCCCCGCCGCCGCCCCCCAACCTTCGCGTCCTCTCGGTGCCGGATGCCATCGAGAACTGCGGCCTCCGCAAGGTGGGCGCGCGGCGCTCCGCCACCGACCCCGGCCTGTGGGAGATCTACGTCTCCGCGCGCAACTACGGAACGGTGGCCCGCACCGTAACGCTGTCGCTCGATTTTGGACCGCCGGGTGAAGCCGGCAGGGTGGCGGCGGGCTCGCGCCGCCTCCTGCTGCCACCGGGCGGCGATGCGGAAGCCAGCTTTGAATACCGCACGGGCGCCGCGGGAATTCTGGGCGTGAGTCTCTCGCCCCACGACGCCTTCTCCGCCGACGACCGCGTGTCACTCGATCTGCCGCCGCTCGCCGTGCTTTCCGTGACCGTCTACTCCAACGAGCCCGATTTGTTGCGCCCCGTTTTCTCGGCCACCCCGCGGGTTACCGCGGTCTACCGCAAGCCGGAGGAATACCGCGACGACGATCGCGGCATAGTGATCCTCGACCGTTTCATTCCGCCCCAGCGTCCGGCCGCCGATTCCATCTGGATCGACCCTCCGACCCAAGGTTCGCCCGTGCCCATCCGCTCCACCATCGAACAAGCGCCGTTCGAGCGCTGGGATACCGGCAACCCGTTAGCCGCCGGACTCCGCGCCAAGGATTTCAAGCTGGAGAAGGCCTCGGTTTTTGAAACCGCACCGGCGGACTTGCGCATCGGCGAAGTCGCCGCCGGACCGGTCATCGTGGCGCGCCCCGGAAAGCCCAAGATGGCGGTTCTCGGCTTCCATCCCGCGCTTTCCGGCATGCGCTACGAGTTGGCCACCCCGCTGCTGTTCGCCAACCTGCTGCGCTGGGTGTCGCCGGAAATCTTCCGCCAGTGGGAAATCGGCGCCGGCAGCGTGGGAACGGTCAAGCTCCAACTCGATCCGGACACCGCGCCGGCGGACGTCAAGGTCGTCTCGGAAGGCGGCTCGCCGGTGCCTTTCACCTTGCATGCGGGCGCCCTCAACTTCTTTGCCGGCCGGCCCGGCGGGGTGCGCGTGCTGGCCGGCGACCGCGAGTACATTTATTCGTTCGCTCTTCCCCAGCTCTGGGATGGCCAGTGGGAGCCGCCCGCCGGTGCACGCCGAGGCATCCCCCGTTGGCAGCCGGGTCCAGCGGGCTCGATCGATTTGTGGCCGTGGCTGGCCATCGCCGGCGCCCTGGCGCTGCTGGCCGAATGGCTCCTCTACGGAAGGTTCTGGCGCGGTTCCGCGAGCCGTTCCCGCTGGCTGCTTAAAGCCGCTACGCTGGCTGCCATCCTGCTGGCGCTGGCCGCGCCGCCCATCGCCGTCTACCAGACCAAAGTCGCCGTGGCCGTGCTGGCGGATACCTCGGCCAGCGTGTCCGCGGACGACCTCCAGAGGGAATCGGCGCTCGCCGGCCAAGTGGAGAGAGCGCGCGGCCGCCACTGGGCGCGCGTCATCCCCTTCGCCCGCTCCACCCGCAACGCCGTCCCCGAGGAGTACCCTAACGACGCTTGGCGGCTGCGCCGCACCGTCGGCGCCGCGGGGCGCGCTACCGACATCGAGTCCGCCATCCGCGACGGCGCCGCCTCGCTGCCCGCGGGCATGCTGCCGCGCCTCCTGCTGATCTCCGACGGAAATGAAAACCTGGGCAGCGTGGTGCGCGCCATCTGGCAGGCCCAACAGCTTGGCGTCCCCATCGATACCATACCGCTGGCCGGCCGGCCCAAGCCCGGGCTGCGGCTCGACTCCATCGCCATTCCGGGCCAGGTCTTCAGCGGCGAGCGCTTCCCCATTGACGTGACGCTGGAATCGCCGGGTCCGGCGGGCGCCGCGCGGCGCGCCACCGTCGAGATGACGGCCGAGGGCAAATCCATCGGCGCCAGCCAGGTAGCGCTTGTGCCCGGCCCCAATCGCCTGCGGCTTAACGCCAGCGTCAACGCGGTGGGCGCCGTTGCTCTGGCCGGGAAGATCTCCGCCGGCAGTCTCGGCGAAACGCGCTTCGAAGATGCCGTCACGCTGCGGCGTCCCCGTGTGCTGCTGGTATCGCGCGACCCGGCGGAGAGCGAGCAGCACCTCCTGCGCGCGCTTCAGGCCAACCAGTTCGAAGTCCAGCCGGCGCGCGATGGCGTCCCTGAGAAGCTCGACGATTATCAACTCGTGGTCGTCAACAACTGGAACATGGAGTCCATTCCCCCCGAGCGCAAAGCCGCGCTCGAGGACTTTGTGAAGCAGGGCGGGGGCCTCATGTGGATCGCCGGCGAGCGCAACGTCTACGTCGACAGAAAGGGTGAAGAGGACCCCTTGGAACGCGCGCTCCCCGCCCGGCTAGCGCCGCCGCGCTCGCCCGAAGGCACCGCCGTGGTCCTGGTCATGGATAAATCGTCTTCCATGGAAGGCCGCAAGATCGAGTTGGCGCGCCTGGCCGCCATCGGAGTGGTCGAGAACCTGCGGCCCATCGACTCGGTGGGCGTGCTCATCTTCGACAATTCATTCCAGTGGGTCGTGCCCATTCGCAAGGCCGAAGACCGCGCCTATATCGAGCGCCGGATCTCCGGCATCGTCGCCGATGGCGGCACTCAGATCGCACCCGCCATCGCCGAAGCCTACCGGCGCATTCTCCCGCAGCCCGCCGTCTACAAGCACATCGTGCTCCTCACCGACGGCATTTCCGAGGAAGGCGACACCTTCCAACTCACCAAGGAAGCGCTCGCCAACCACGTCACCATTTCCACCGTCGGCCTGGGGCAGGACGTGAACCGCGCGTTTCTGGAAAAGGTGGCCTCCAGCGCCGATGGCAAATCGTACTTCCTGAACGACCCTTCCGGCCTCGCGCAGATTCTGCTGCGCGACGTCGAGGAGCACATCGGCCTCACCGCGGTGGAGAAACAGTTCACGCCGAAAATCGTGAAGCAGGCCGAAATCCTCGATGGAGTCGGCATGGAGAATGCGCCCGCGCTGCGCGGATACGTACGATTTCAGGCGCGTCCCGCGTCCGACACCATTTTGACCGCCGACCGCGACGACCCGCTCCTGGTGTGCTGGCAATATGGGCTGGGCCGGGCCGCCGTATTCACTTCCGACGCCAAAAACCGCTGGGCGGTGGACTGGGTGACCTGGCCGGGCTTCGACCGGTTGTGGGCCAACATCTTCCGCGACATCTTGCCGCACGCTTCCCAAACCGAAACCGCCGCCGATTTCGACCGCGCCTCAAACGAGCTAGTGGTGGACTATCGTTTTTCGCGTAACGTGCAGGAAGCGGGACCCAAGGGCGTCCAGGTTCCCGACGTCTTTGTTTTCGGCCCCAACGGCTTCCAGGCGCCGCTGAAGGTCGGCAAGGTGGCCGCGGGCCATTATGGCGGGCGCATAGCCATCGGCCAGAACCAGGGACTTTTCCGCGTGCGCCCGCTGGCGGAGTCGCGCGCCTTTCCCGAGGTAGGTTTCTATCGCCAGGAAGACGAGATGCTTGAATACGGCAATAACGAAGCGTTGTTACGCCAGGTTGCCGCCTCCACCGGCGGCCGCTTCAACCCCGCGCCGCGCGAGGTCTTCGATGCCGGCGGCCGGAGCATCCGCTCGACCATGGAATTATGGCCGGGCCTCCTGGCTCTGGCCCTCGCGCTGAACCTGGCGGAATTGATTCTGCGCAAATGGAAAAGCGTGCTGGAAGCGCTGCGACCGGATACAATGACCCAATGAAGCGCTGCGCACGCGGCGAGGTTTCGAACTGACATGAGGATTCAACAACTCGGCTTGGCGGGGCCGCAAGTTTCCGCCCTCGCATTGGGCTCGATGGGAATGTCCGATTGGTACGGGCCCGCCGATGAGGCGGAGAGTATCGCCACCATCCACGCGGCCATCGACGCCGGCATCGACTTGCTGGATACTGGCGACTTCTATGGTATGGGCCATAACGAGATGCTGCTGGGGCGCGCGCTCGAGGGCCGGCGGGATCGGGTGCTGCTGTCGGTGAAATTTGGCGCCATGCGCGCGCCCAACGGCGCATTCATCGGCGTGGATGGCCGTCCCCAGGCCGTCAAGAATTTCGCCGCCTATAGTCTGCGGCGTCTCAAGACCGATCACATCGACATCTATCGTCTGACGCGCCTGGACCCGGGGGTTCCGATCGAAGATACCGTGGGCGCCATTGCCGATTTGATCCAGGGCGGATATGTTCGCTTCGTGGGTCTCTCGGAGGTGGGCGCAGCCACTGTGCGCCGCGCCCATGCGGTGCACCCAATCTGCGATCTGCAGATCGAATACTCGCTCGTAAGCCGTGGCATCGAGAAGGCGATTCTGCCGGCGGTGCGCGAACTGGGAATCGCCGTCACCGCATACGGCGTGCTCTCACGGGGCCTGCTGACCGGTTCGCAACCGCGCGAAAGAAACGATATCCGCGCGCGTCTGCCGCGGTTCACCGGGACGAACTACGAACAGAACCGGCAATGGATCGGCGCGCTGGCTCGTCTGGCGGCGGAGAAACGCGCGACCCCGGCCCAGCTCGCAATTGCCTGGGTTCTGAGCAAGGGCAGCGACATCGTCCCCGTGATTGGCGCGCGCACGCGCGCACAACTGGCGGACTCGCTCGAGGCGCTCGATCTTACGCTATCGGCCGCTGACATTGCCCGCCTGGAGGAAATCTGCGATGCCGCGCGCGTCGCGGGAACCAGGTACGATGCCGCCCAAATGAAGATGCTCGACAGCGAACGCTGAGGTCAAACCATGAGCACGAACCTGTTCACTCCCCTGACGGTGCGCGATGTCACCTTCCGCAACCGCATCGCCGTCTCGCCCATGTGCCAGTACTCCTCGGTGGACGGGTTGGCCAGCGATTGGCACCTGGTCCACCTGGGTAGCCGGGCCGTGGGCGGCGCCGGCCTGGTGATGACGGAAGCCGCCGCCGTGGAGGCGCGCGGGCGCATCTCGCCGGCCGATGCCGGCATCTGGAAGGACGAGCACATCGCGCCGCTCGAGCGCATCGCGCGCTTCCTGCGGGAGCACGGCGCGGTGGCGGGAATCCAGCTTGCGCACGCCGGCCGCAAGGCCAGTACGCGCCCCCCGTGGGAAGGCGGCGGGAGCGTTCCGGAATCGGCTGGCGGCTGGCCCACGGTGGCGCCCAGCGCGGTTCCGTTCGAGCCCCAGGATCCCGCCCCCGCCGAGCTGTCGCACTCCGGGATTCACTCCATCGTCGACGCGTTTCGAACGGCCGCGCGGCGCGCCCTCCGGGCCGGTTTCCAGGTAGCCGAGATCCACGGCGCGCACGGCTACCTGATCCATGAGTTCCTTTCTCCGCTTAGCAATCGCCGCACCGACGAATATGGCGGGGCCTTCGAAAACCGTATCCGCTTCGCCCTGGAAGTGGTCGAAGCGGTGCGCGGGGCATGGCCTCTCAACCTGCCGCTGTTCCTGCGGATTTCCGCCACCGATTGGGTCGAGGACGGCTGGACTCCCGGTGAGTCCGTCGAATTGGCTCGCCGCGTGGGGCCGCTGGGGGTCGATCTCATCGACTGCTCGTCGGGCGGTTCGGCGGCCAACGCCAAAGTGCCGCTCGCTCCGGGCTATCAGGTTCCCTTTGCCGAGCGCATCCGCCGCGAGGCCGGCATTCTCACCGGCGCAGTCGGGCTGATCACTACGCCGCGGCAGGCCGATGAGATCATCCGTTCGGAGAAGGCCGACCTGGTGCTACTGGCGCGCGAATTCCTGCGCGATCCCTACTTCCCGCTCGACGCCGCCAGGGCGCTCGGCGCGGAAGTCAACCCGCCCGTGCAGTATTCGCGGGCTTTCCCGAAACAGACCCCCTGAAGAACGAAAGGCGGCCCTCCCACGCAAAACTGCGGGAAGGACCGCCTGATCTTACCTTACCGGCACAGCGGCCGGACTTGGGTGAATGTTAGGTGGTGGCCCGCCTGGCGGTGGCTTCGGTGACCTGAGGGGCGCCATCGCGACCCGGGCGAGTGATCTTCAACTTCATCTCGTGACCGGCAACGGTGCCGACGTACTCCGTCGTCATCGCATTGCCGCCCATCTGCATGGAGACCTTGAAGAAGATATTGTCGCCGTCCACTTTGCCTTCCGTGATCTGGCTTTCCATGGGATCGCCGCCACGGCCAGGCCTCACCATACTGCCGGTCAGCGTAGTTCCATCGACCTTTAGGTTAAGTGTCACCTGAGTAGGGGTTCCACCCCCCCTGCCGGGTTGCTCATATACCCACTTGCCGGTCACATCCGCCGCCATCGCGGCGAACGCTACAACAAGCAGAATCGTAAATACAAAAAGCAGCTTTTTGGTCATAGTAACAAGTTAGGCGTCGCCCAACACCCGGATGTTACCCTCCGGGGTGATATCCGGCCAAAAAACACAAAATACGGCCTTTCCGGACGTTACCCTCCGGGTGGGATCTACCGGTATGCGAACAACATGGCGTACAGGATCAGGCCAATCATGAGGAGTCCCAGGCCGAGCGCGGTGAAGCCCAGCCGCCTCCAGAATCTCGCCGCCTGAGCCGTCGGCTCAGGCATCAGGCTCTGCTCCAGTTGGCCGCTTTCCACCAGTTGCCGGTATTCCCGCGGGCGGTCCCGCTTGAACTCCTCGAGCGGCACGCCGCCCGTGAAAATCACGGTGTCGATCGGGAATCTTTCCGGACGAAAGTGGGTATTGAAGAAATGCACCACGAAAATGAAGCTCACCGCCAGGAGGGCCTCGTCGCTGTGGATAGTGGTGGCCACGTTGACCATCCAACCTGGAAACACCCGCGTAAAGATCTCCGGGAACCAGAGCATAAGCCCGGTGCCGCCGATGATGGCAACGCCCCAGAAGACCGCGAAGTAGTCGAATTTCTCCCAGTATGTCCAGCGGCCATACTCCGGCCTCGGGCCGCGGCCCAGAAACCATTTGAGCGAGCCGGCGAATTCGTGCCAGTCGCGCCGGTTCAACAGCATGCTCTCCGGGCCGGCGAGGAACTGCCACCAACTCTTGCCGCTCTGGCGGCGCAGCCTCGCCAGGTCCCACAGATGCAGCCCAAAATACGTGAAGGTCAGAACGGCGCAGAAACGGTGGATCAACCCCGCCCCCTCGAAGCCTCCCAGCAAGTGGGCCAGCACCTTTGCCCATCCCGCGTAAGAGAACTTCAAGATCATTCCCGTCAGCGCCAGCCCCAGGAAACTGGACACTACCATCAAGTGTAGGTTGCGGTGGAATTTTCGAAACCGCCGCACGTACACGCCGGTCTCCGGCGGGCCGTTCTTCGCCTGCCTGCGGTAAGCCAGCGATCGCGGCAGCCAGGCCACGGTATGCGCGCCCGAGATTACCAGCGTGCCCACCAGCAGCGAGGTCATGCCCCAGAAGGTGTAGAACAGGAACGGGTATTTTGCCGGGTCGTGGTGCGTGGCGTGGGTCAGGTACCCGGCGAACTGCCGGTGCGACCCCGTGTGGCACTGCCCGCAGGTGTTGACAATGTTGTTGCGGCTGAGCCGCGAGCGCGGGTTGTTGACCGGCAGAATGTCGTGCGAGCCGTGGCAATCGTAGCACTTAGCGGTCTTCAGGTAGCCCAGCTTGGAGACCTTTCCGTGGAAGGTCTCGAAATAGGCTGCCGTGATCTGCTGGTGGCAGCGGCCGCACTGGTCCATGATGTGCAGCCGGAAGTCCGATTGGTCGGTGCGCTGAATGCTGTGCGCCGAATGGCACTCCGAGCACACCGGCAGCGGCTTCGCGGTCTTGGTCACCTCCGGGCTGTGGACGCTCATGTGGAACATTTCGTAGATGCCGCGGTGGCACTTGGCGCAGGTCAGGGCGACGTTGGCGCGGTTGACGCTCGAGCGCGGATCGCTGGCGGGCAACTCGTGATGCGCCGTGTGGCAGTCGGCGCAATCCGCGGTCACGGTGAGGCCGCTCTGCAACAGGCCCTTGCCGTGAATGCTCTCCTTGTAGTGCTCCACAATGTCGGTTTGATTGCCTTTGTATCGAACGGCAGCCTTCTGCCCCGACTGGTGGCACTTGGCGCACAGCGCCGGCACGTTGCGAGAGAACGTGGGTGAGGCTGAATCGGCCTTGCCGCGGGTGCCGTGCGGGCTGTGGCAGTCCTGGCAGGTTGGCGCATCCGGGCTCCCCTGCGCCGCCAGCTTGCCGTGCGTGCTCTCGCGATACTGATTCACCTGGTCGGCGTGGCAGATGGAGCAATCCACTTTCTCGGGCATGGTGTCGCACGGCCGGTTGTGCGCAGGCGTGCCGCCGGCGTGGCACTGCACGCAGGCTTTGCCCGCGTGCCGCGATGCGCCCAACTCCGCCTCGTTGACGAACAGCGAAACCGTCTTTCCGCCGCGCGTGACTTTCAGGTTCGGGTCGCCATGGCACCGCTGGCAGTCGCGGTCCGACATGCCCTCCGGGTAATAGACCTTGCGCACCTTGTGCGGTTCGTGGCAGTCCACGCAGGCCGGGATGAGGTTCGGTCCCTTCTCCCACAACTCGCCCCGGATCACCTTGCGGTGCACGGTTTCGATCTGCGCGTGGCACTTGGTGCAGGTCTTGGCGATGTTTGCCTTGGCGATGGACGAGCGCGCATCGGTGTGCGGCAGCACGAAATGCGCCGTGTGGCAGCTCGTGCACACCGCGGCGACCGTAAGACCTTTCTCGAAAAGCGCCTGGCCATGAATGCTGTCCATGTAGTTGCCCAGGATGTTGGTCTGGGGAAAGTTGTGCGTCAGGCTCACCGGCGTGCCCTCGCGATGGCAGCCCCCGCAAAGCTTAGGGATTTCCATCACCGAGGTGGGCGCGCGCGGGTTCGACGGCCGCAGAATGTTGTGTGTTCCATGGCAGTCCTTGCAGCTCGGCGCGAGCTTGTCGCCGCGCGCCGCCGCCTTCCCGTGGAGGCTCGCTTCGTACTGCGTCTGTTCGTCGGGGTGGCACGAGCCGCAATCCACGCGGGCCAGCTTTTCCGGATGCGGAAATTCCTTCTTGGCGAGGTCGCTGTGGCAGCTTGCGCATTCCAGCGCCGCATGGGGCGAGGCTGCCAGGGCTGCCGCATTGAACGGCGGAGGCATGCCTGGTTCCCGCTTGCCCGTCCGGGGGCCCGTGTCGTGACATCCGGCGCACTCCTCGGAGCCCGGAAGGGCTTTGGGCGGCTGGCCCCACAGGACCGTCACCAGGGTCCCGGCCGCGAGCGCCAGGCGCAACAGGTACACCATCACCATCGGCCCGTTCTCGGAACTTCAGGCGCCGGCCCCGGCCCCGGCTCGTGCTCCCGGACACCCTTACCATTCAGGAACGATGTATCGAGCGGGTACACGTCCGGATCGAAAATCACCAGGTAAAGGTGCCAGACCACGATGGCCAGGCATGCCAGCACAGCCTCGTAGAAGTGCAGCACCGTGGCAAAATCCAGAACCTCTTTGGGAAACCACCGTAACGTCAGGTTGTCGGCCCAAAGCACCAGCCCGGAAAGGCCCATAACCACGCCGCCCCACACCAATGCCCAGTACTCGGCTTTCTCCATGAAGCTGTATGGCGACAAGCTCGGCTTTCGGGAGCTGAGTCCCAAGTTGTAAGCGAAGCTCTGCCAGGCCTCGGCCACGTCTGTCGATCGCGGCCAGAGGTTTATCCAGTGACGGCGCAGTTGCCGATTGACGACCAGCGAGAACACGTGCAGCACCGCCGTCAAGAGGAACACCACGGCTGCCGACCTGTGGACAATGCCTCGCACCGACCACCTCGCTTCCCAACTCAACATCGGCTTGGCCCACCACTGTTCGGGATACTTGAGCTGGAATCCGGTCCAGGCCAGCACCACGAACGATACCAGCAACAGACCGTGCAAAACCCGTTCGAAGGGCAGCACGCGCGGCGGCTGATGGGTAGTTCGGTGCAATGGCTCCGGTTCCGGTCTGGCGCTCCACCGCAATTTGCGGAACTTTCGAACCCAGTCGCCCAGGTTGTGCAGCAGCATGAGCCCTATTACCAGCGGAATCAGCACCAGATAGCTCTGCCGCACCAGGCGCACTGAGGCCGGTTCGGCGCGGCCAGCCCATAGGTGCACGGGCCCCAGCGCGAACCGTGTCCCCGCACCGGGATGACATTGCCCGCAGGTACGTGGCAGGTTCTTCAGGTTGACGGTGGAGCGCGGGTCCGAGGACGCCAGGATATTATGCACTCCGTGGCAACTGGAACAATTGGCAACAGTCTGCGAGCCTGCGGCGACCGCCAAGCCGTGGTATGAAGCGTCGAAGCTGACCACTCTATCGGCCGGCATCCCGAACCTGCTGTTCAAGCGCACGTTGCCGTGACACCGGCCGCACGTGTCGCGAATGTTGCTGGGGCTTACCAGCGAGGCGCGGTTGGTGGGCGCCTGGATCGAGTGTTCCCCGTGGCAGTCCGTGCAGACCGGCGCTTGCATGACCCCCTGCTCCAGAGCTTTGCCATGCACGCTCAGGAGAAACTGCTGGGCAATCTCGGTGTGGCACATGCCGCAGGTCTCGGGCACTTTCTTGCGGAACGCCTCGGTGTGGGTCGCGGCCAGCTCGTGGGCGCTTCCGTGGCAGACGGCGCAATCCGGGGCAGCGGCGTTTCCTCGCTTCAGCGCCAGTCCGTGTACGCTTTGGGCATGCTCACCCACCTGGGCGGCGTGGCACCGGCTGCAGGCGGGTTTTGGGACGCCTTCCGGATGCGGGTACGCGTCATGTTTCAGGTGGCAGTGGGCGCACGCGACCGATGCATGGGCCGAAGCTTTCAGCTTCTGGCCTTGGTCGTGGCAATCGATACAGGCGCTTTTCTCTTGCGTCTGGCTGAAGGCCGGCAATATACAGACCACGGCGCACAAAAGGCCCCGGCGGAACACCATTGCAAAACTCCGTGAAACCGGGAATCGAAGACCCCTTAATCTTAGATCCTGTTGAATTCTACGTCAAGATGTGGACAATAAGGTCGAAACATGTTTACATTTTCTACAGGTTGATGGTGTCTGAAATCATATATTCTCCGCCACTGAGGACCGGCGGAGCCGTTGGTTCCGTGCTTGGATGTTCCGGCGGCATCCAGGCTTCGGCTTCGCTGACACAGGTCGTAGCCAGTGAGTCGGGCGCGCTCTGAGAGGGGCGCGCTTCGGAAACCGAAGCGGGCGGGTCCGGCGGGGGAGCGGGGTCGCCGGGGGGAATTGGGTTCGTTCCTCAATTCTCCCCGGAGGGCTTTTAGGCGCTCGAATTCGTCGAAGGATTCGCCCAGGCATAGGCTGAAGAATCCGGCTTCGAGGCGTGCGGCGCGGAGGATAGCCTGCTGGGCGAGGGCGATGCGCTCGACGGCGAAGAGTTCCTGGGAGTTGACGGGGTGGTAGAGGTTCACCATATCTTCCCGGAGGTTGGCGACCTCATTGAGGTCTTCGAGGGGCCCAGAGGGCACCCCGACGGCGAAGCTGGAGGCGGTGAAGCCGTGTTTGCGGGCGTTTTGGGCGGAGCGGAGCTTGCCTTCAGGGGTACGGGGGCCGGTGGAATTGGCGGCATTGGCGCGATTGGCGGCAGGTTGTTCTGGGGAAACTGTGTGCGACATGGGATTATTACCCTCCGATTCGAGGATGGCATGGGGAGGGGCTTGAGTCTGAAATTAGCGGCTCCAAATGATGGAAAAGAAACGGGTTGTTTCGTAGAAAAGTTGTCATTGGCGCTGGGGCCGGCACGGGGAAGACGGAGGATAGGGCGGCATGCGGGCGAGCGGCGGGCGGCTGGGGTGAAGGGGACGCCACGGGAGCGATGTCGCTAGTTGCATTGGAAAGGACATTCTCCATGCGGTTCGAGCGAATCACGGTTGACCCTGCCGTGGCTACGGGCAAGCCTTGTATACGCAAGCTGCGCTTTCCGGTGTCGCGGCTGCTCGGTCTGCTGGCGGCCCGGGAAACCAGGGAGTCGATTTTGAGTGCTTATCCCTACCTGGAGGCGGCGGATATCGATGAGGCCCTACGCTACGCCGCCAGCCTTTCGGAAGATGAGACGATTGAGCTGAGCCGGTGAAGTTCCTGGTCGATATGCCTCTGTCGCCGGAACTGGCGCAGTGACTGCGGGCCGAAGGCCATGACGCCGTCCATGCGAATGAACTCTCTATGAACTGAAGCCCGAACTCGTAGATCCTCCAGTCCGCAGCCGGAACTGGCCGTGCCATCATTACGGCGGACCTGGACTTCCCGAGACTTCTGGCCGCGCTCGGTTCGACTTCGCCTGGGCTAATCCTACTGCGCGGCGGGAACTACAGCGAGGCCGAGAGCCGGGATTGTGTGCGGCGCGTGCCGATGTCGATTGCGCAGGCAGAACTATCCAGGTCCATTGTGGTGGTCGACCGGGAAAGAATCCGGCGAC
Organism: Bryobacterales bacterium; assembly: GCA_003170915.1. GTDB lineage: Bacteria > Acidobacteriota > Terriglobia > Bryobacterales > Bryobacteraceae > Fen-178. The sequence goes on from PMYB01000094.1 coordinate 95,887, forward strand.
GTTGGCTTCCTGTGTAGGTCGAGTAGTTGACTGGGCCGGACGCGACATTCCGGGGTTCCTGGTACTGCGGTAGAGGGGACGGCCTGCCAGTTTCCGTAACCGGGACGTCACGGGAGTGATCGACCAGAACGCCGTCTGGGGCTACTTTCCGGAAAGCCCACTTTCTTGGCATTAGCCGAGCTGTCCGTAAACACCGCGGCGTCAGCGGCGGGCATGATGGATCGGCCTCCCAGATTTAAGGTAGCGCCGTTCTTCATTCCTCACTGTTCGAGCCGTCAGCGTCCCAAGCATCAACACTAGAAGGGGCGCGCGGAGCCCTCAGTAGCATTACCAGTCGGAAAGCAGACGCAGGCTCTGGCGATCAAAAAAAGCCGCATCGGCGGCGCGGAAATACCTACGGATCTCTTGGCTCCCGACATTTACGGTTGTCTGGTCCCACTCGCACTGAGTACAATACGGCGCATCGTCAGAAGCGGCCGCGCGGCCCGAGAACCATGCCCGCGCCCGGCGATATCTCTCCGAATTGAATACATCACTGGCGTTGTCGTCAAACCTAGCGAACACCAGGTTCGTGTCGGGCCGCGGTCCGCCACAGCAGGGCAGAATCCGTCCCGTCGCGTCCATCACGATGTTCTTGTACAACCAGTGGCACGTGTGACCGAAACTCGGCGGGGAATCGCTTGCAGCCTGCTCATTCCACAGGTCCTCGAATGCACGTGTGATCGCGCCACCATCCACGCTCTCTGGGAACGGGTTCCAATTATCAGCTTCACTGGCGATGGACAACGAGTCCAATCGCCGTACGGCGCCTTCCACCGGCGCCGGCCGAATCTCCGGATCGTCCCATCTCACATCGAAGGGATTCACGATCCGGAATTGGTTCACTCCAAGTTTCCGCGCCATGCGGGCAGCCAAAGAAATCTCGTGGGCATTGTGTTCGAATGCCAGGAAATTCCAGGAAAGCACCGGAGTACGCTTGCGCAGCCTCCGCTTGGCGTCCACAAGTTCGCGGATGTTGCTGAAAACGAGTTCCAGGTCACCTTTGCGGCGAAACCGCTCGTATACCGGCTGCGTCGCGCCATCGATCGAAATCACCATAAAATCGAGCCCCGATTCTACGTAGGCGTCCGCGTCGAACCTGCGGACGGAGAGGCTCGTGGAAAGCGCCGTTCCCATCAGATACGTTTTCGCTAAGCGGATTAGCTTGGGCGTCTGGAGATTGAGCAGCGGCTCGCCGTAGTCACAGAAATATGCTCCAATCGCATACGGACCGTAGAGCTTCAGTAGTGCTGAGAGGCGCGCTTCCGAGAGTGTGCCTTTCGGCCAATCAAACACCTTCAGTGCTTCGTTACGAGTCGAGTGGACGCAACCCGGGCACGCGAGCTGACACATGTTCGAGGGATCGATCACGAGTCCAAACGGGCGCGACAGCACTGAAACGCTGCGCGTGTGGAGGTGATGTCGGGCCAGGAAGAGATTGAGAATCTTGACCGTCAATGCTTGAGCCACCGGAGGGGTGAAGCGCTCGCGCAAACGAGCATATAGATCCGCCTTCGATCTTTCCAAAATGCTAGCCGTGGAATCAGCGGATTGGCAGTGCTCTAATTCCCGGTCGATCCCGGCTAACGTGGGAAACGCGGTTTGTCCACCGTACAGCGAAGCGGGAATGAAGTGATGGAAGAGCGCGCTCAGCATGGCGCGACTCAGGCGACTTCGCTGCAGCGCTGCTACCTTCACTCGCACTATTGTAGACCAAAATACTGAGATGGGCTCCTTGTCGCGCTCACTTATCGCGCTGTCCAGGCACGGCACGTGCCTGACGTGTGGGTGCGTAGTGCCCAGACCCAACCAACGTGGGAGCGTTCTGCGCGACGGCATGTGACAAAGCGAAAATCAAAGAGAAGCCGACGATATTCAGGAGGAGCTTCGTCATACCAAATCCTATTTCAGAAATGGACAGACGCACTGCGTACTGCTATTCCAAAGACACTCATGAGCAGATTTCAACGACATCCACCACCAAGGAAATGTACTCCTTTGCACCTGTAGAGGTTTTCAGACAAGGGATGATCTGGAATCGCTTCCGCATAACCCGTGATGCGGCTCTGCGTCCCACAACGCGGCCAGATTCCGCCGTCTTGCCGTTGACGTTCATGGGGAGTAGGAGTAAGAAAGACTGTCCCAAACCGATTCCGTTCCGATCCGGCTCGGATGGCGAGTGATAAACGGGCTTTCCGGAAAATGAACCCGGACCGCGGGCCAGAAGTCCCGTTGGAGGAAATTTGCCACCTCGCCAGGCCTGCGGCATCCCTCCTGGTAAACGCCGGTCACGGAAAGTTGGCGCCTCTCCCCGGCGGAACGAAATAATGAATATTCGTCTTCCTCTTTGGTTCGGCTTCATTCATGCCGCAAAGCCGTCACCGGATCGATCCGTGCGGCCTTGCGCGCCGGCAGGTACGCCGCGGCCAGCGCCACCGTCACGAACAGCAACGACACCCCGGCGTAGGTCTTCGGGTCCGTGGGGGTCAGCCCGTAGAGCGCCTCGCGCAGAAGGCGTGTCAACGCCAGGGCGCCCAGCACCCCGGCCGCCAGTCCCCCCGCGACCAGCGTCATCGATTGCCGCAGCACCATCGCTAGGACATCCACCCGCTGCGCGCCGAGTGCCATCCTCACCCCGATTTCGCGCGTCCGCTGCCCGACTGCGTAGGACATCACGCCATACAGCCCGATGGCGGCAAGCGCGACAGCCAGAATGCCGAACGCGCCGACCAGCGCAGCCAGCGACCAGAGGAGCGAAAGCTCATTGTGCATATGCCGCTCCAAGGTCTCGACGTCGAACACCGGCAGGTCCTGGTCCAGGGCGCGGATCTCGCGGCGGACGCGCGGCGCCAGCCCGCCGGTGTTGCCCGCCGCGCGAATGTGCAGCCGCACGTGCCCCCGCTCGTTCTGAAACAGCGGCAGGTAGAGGTAAGGCGCCGGCTTCGGATCGAAATCCTGGGTGAGCCTCACGTTCCGCGCCACCCCCACCACCTCCAGCGGCGGCCCGACGCCAAAACCCCACCGCCGCAGCCGTTTGCCGAGCGGGTTCTCGCCGGGCCACAGCCGCGCCGCCAGCGCTTCGTTCACGATCGCCGCTCCCGGCGCACCCCGCGTGTCGCGCTCCGTGAAGTCCCGTCCCGCGCGCAGTGGGATCTGGAGCGTTTCGAAATAGCGCGGCGCCACCGCGTCGTCCCGTACCTCGAAAGCGTTCTC
>PMYB01000094.1:99176-100408 GCA_003170915.1 Bryobacterales bacterium
CCTGGCGCCTGGCGTCGTTGTAACCCAGCCGCTCGGGGTCGATCGACATCAGCAGGACATTCTCGGAAACGAACCCCATCTCCTCGGTGCGCACGTTGCGGTAGCTGCGCACCAGGAGCCCCGCCCCGATCAGCAGCACCAGCGAGAGCGCGATCTCCGAAACCGTCAGCAGACTGCGCAGCCGCGAGCGGGAAACCGGCGCCGTGCCGCCGGCCTTCAATTCGAGCGCGAGGTCCCGACGCGAGATCTCCAGAGCGGGCGCGAGGCCGAACAGAATACCCGTGGCGATCGAAACCAGGGCGTTGAAGCAGAGCATGCGGAAGTCGAGCCGGGGATCGAGAAAATCCAGGTCCCTGGCAGCGAGCGGCACCAGCCTTCCGGCCCAGATTGCGACCAACAGGCCGGCCACACCGCCCGCCACCGAAAGCACCAGGCTTTCGGTGACCAGTTGGCGCACCAGTCGGGTGCGCGTGGCGCCCAGCGCCAGCCGCACCGCGATCTCCCGCCGTCTCCCCAAAGCGCGGGCCAGCAGCATGGTCGCGATGTTGACGCACGCGATGAGCAGGACGAACCCGGCCGCGATCAGCAGCACCAGCAGAACCCCGCCGGCAATGCCCCGGCTCAGGGGCCCCAGCGTGGTGTTGCGGTCCAGGATGACCCCCGATCGCTTGGTTTCTTCCGAATAGGCTCTGGGATAGGCGCTCTGCAATTGCCGGCCGATAGTGGCGGCTTCCGCCTGCGCCTGCTCGAACCGCACTCCGGGCTTCAGCCGGCCGGCGATATTCAGAAACGCGTCCGCCCTTTGGTGCGGATCCGAGAACGGGTCCGGCCGCGGCGCGGCGGCATCTAGATCGATCGGCGTCCACGCGTCCAGGGGCTCGTCAAGCTCCGTGCCGCGGAAGGCCGCGGGCGCGATGCCCGCCACGGTGTAAGGCCGTCCGTTGAGCCGGATGGCCTTGCCCACCAGCCCTGGATCGCCGCGGAACCGCCGCTGCCACAGCCTGTGACTGACCACCACGGCATGTTGCGTTCCCGGGCCGAAGAACGCTCCGGCGCCCAGCACCGAAAAGTAGTTGTTCGAGACCACCGCTCCGCGCAACTGCTCCGGCTCGTCCACGCCGCCCAGGCTGAAATCGGTATGCCCGTATGCCATCAGTCCGGAAAAGGATTGGGCACGGTCGCGGTAGTCGCAATAGTCCGGGTAGGAGAAGTGGCCATACCCGAGGCCCGCG
>PMYB01000188.1 GCA_003170915.1 Bryobacterales bacterium
CGGAAGATTTCCAGATTCCGCTGCCGCCCGCATCCTTGGGTTTCCTGGTTCTTTCCTTGCGCACACAGGCCGAAATGCAACTCGGCCTGGTGCATTTCGGCGAAGGGGAACCGCCCGAACCGGATTTCCGCATGGCGCGCCATAGCATCGACCTCATGGCCGTTCTGCTGGAAAAGACCAAGGGCAACCTCACGCTCGATGAGCAGCGGCTGCTGGAAAATTCCCTCACGGAACTGCGGTTCCGTTTCGTCCAGGTCTCCGACGAGGCCGGCAAGGCGGCCGCTCCGAAAGCCTGAATGCCGGCGCCCCCTTTGAAGATTACGGTATTGGGTTCGGGGACCAGCGTGGGCGTGCCCACCATCGGCTGCCACTGCGCCGTCTGCTCTTCCACCGATCCCCGCGACAACCGGCTGCGGCCCTCCATCCTGGTCGGCTACGCCGGCCGCAACATTTTGATCGACACCACGCCCGACTTCCGCACCCAGGCGCTGCGCGCCAAAATCGATCGTCTCGATGCCGTGCTCTTCACCCATGCTCACGCCGACCACCTCATGGGCCTCGATGACGTCCGGCCCTTCAATTTCCGGCAGAGCGGCCCGATCCCGATTTACGCTTCCGCCGAAACCATGGCCGCCATCCGGCGCAGCTTTCCGTACATCTTCGACGAAGGGAAGAAGGAATCCAACGTTCCGCGGCTCGACCCGCGCCTCATCGATGGCGCGCCCTTCGATCTGTTCGGCCTGGAGTTTCTGCCGGTTCCGGTTCTACACGGCAGCCAGAAGATTTACGGCTTCCGCTTCGGCGCCGCCGCGTATCTCACCGACCATAGCGACATTCCGGAATCTTCGCTCGAGCTGCTGCGCTCGCTCGATGTCCTTTTCCTCGACGCGTTGCGCTACAAGCCGCATCCCACGCATTCCACCGTGGACCGGTCCGTCAAGACCGTGGAAAAGCTGGCGCCGCAACGCGCCTTCTTCACGCACATCTGTCACGACCTGGCGCACGAGCGCGCCGAAAGCCTTCTGCCGCCGCACATCCGGCTGGCCTCGGATGGCCTCGAAATCCTGGTGGGAGGCGCGGTCTGATTCATGAAGATCTACCACAGCCTGGCTGAGGTGCCCGAGGATTTCGGCCCGTGCGCCCTCACCATCGGCAATTTCGACGGTGTCCATTTCGGCCACCGCCGCATTCTCCGGCGCCTCAAGTCGCTGGCCGATGCCCGCGGCTGGAAGCCTTCGGTCCTCACCTTCGATCCGCATCCTACCCGCGTGGTGGCGCCGAAGCGCACGCCCCGCTTGCTGACGTCGCCCGAGGCCCGCGCCGAGCTGATGCGGGAGGAAGGCATCGAGCAGGTCTTGATTCTGCCCTTCACCCGCGAACTGGCCGTGCTGACCTCCGAGGAGTTCGCGCGGCAATTGCTGGTCGGCCGCCTGAACGCGCGGGCGGTCCTGGTGGGCGAGAATTTCCGCTTCGGTCACCGCCACGCCGGCAACGTTCGCGTGCTCGGCGAATTAGGCCGGAGGCTGGGTTTCGAAACCGAAATTGTGCACTCGGTGACGTGCCGCGGCCGCGTGGTGAGCAGCAGCGGGATTCGCGAGCTGATCCGCACCGGACGCGTTTCGCTCGCCGCCCGTTTCCTGCAACACCCCTACGCCATCGAGGGCCGCGTGGTGAGCGGGCGCGGTATCGGGTCCAAACAGACCGTGCCCACGCTCAACCTGGCCACCGCCGCCGAAGTGATTCCCGCGCCCGGCGTCTACGTCACCCGCACCCGCCATCTCGATACCGGGCGCGAGTGGGATTCCCTCACCAACATCGGTTACCGCCCCACCTTCGGGGCCAGCGACCAGCTTTCCATCGAGACTTTTCTGCTCGACACGCCCACGGAACAGGCCGGGTCTGTCTCGGGCCGCCTTCGCGTGGAGTTTCTCTGGCGTGTTCGCGACGAGCGCACATTCGACTCTCCGCCGGCGCTCAAGGCGCAGATCCTGAAAGACGCACGCACGGCCGAACGCTACCTCCGCCGCGCCAAGGCGTGGATCGGCCGGCCGGAGCGCCCATGCCCATAGGTCACTTCCTGTTCGGTGTCTTCTCGATCATCCTGATCGACCTGTTGCTGGCCGGCGACAACGCCCTGGTGATCGCCATGGCAGTGCGTTCCCTGCCCCGGCGCGACCGCCGCATCGGCACGGCCTGCGGCGCGGCCGTCGCCGTGCTCCTGCGGATTGCGCTCACCATCTTCGCGGCGCGGCTGCTCCGCATCCCCTACGTGCAGCTCGCCGGCGGCCTGTTCATCGTCTGGATCGCCGTGAAGGTGCTGGTGGATGCCAGCGCTCGTCCCGATTCGGCGCCCGCCCCCAAGCGCCTGTTGCAGGCCATCTGGTACGTCGTGTTCGCCGATCTCACCATGTCCACCGACAACATTCTGGCCATCGCCGGAGCGTCGAAAGGCAGTGTGCCGCTGATCGTTTTCGGCCTGTGTGTAAGCATTCCGTTCGTGGTCTTCGCCAGCAACCTGCTGGCGGACCTGATGGACCGGTATCCCGCGACGATCTACCTGGGTGGCGCCATCCTCGGCAGAGTGGGCGGAGAGATGATCCTCACCGACCCGTTCATAGTGGGAATCTTTCACCCCACCGACACCTTGCGCTACGTCGTGGAAGGCGTATTGATCGTGGCCGTGGTGCTGGCCGGGAGACTGCTCAGCCGGCGCCCTACTTCGCGATCTTGATCATCACTACGCCGTGCGACGGCACTTCCGCGGTGTATTCTTCCGCCACCGTGCCCTTGTCCGCGTGCTCCCACAGGTCTCTGACGCCGTGCGCGCCCTGCACCCCGATGTCGCTCCACCTGGCCGTCACCTTGGCGGCGGCGGCGCCGCGGTTGAATAGTCCCACGGCGTGGCCGCCATCCGCCAGAGGCCGCGCCCACACTTCCAGATCGCCGTTCTTCGCCGCGCGCACGCCCTGCTTGCCCAGTGTGTCCTGGTCTACGGCGATGGCTTCCTTGTTGGTGAGAATCGCCAGGATGCCCGGCTTCACGTCGCGCAGGTCGTTACCCGCCAGCAGCGGCGCGGCCAGCAGGCACCACAGGCTCATGTGTGTGCGGTATTCCATGTCGCTCATGCCGCCGTTGCCGATTTCCAGCATGTCAGGGTCGTTCCAGTGGCCGGGTGCGGCGTACTTCTCGCGGCCGGGTTGCAGGTCGAACCCAATATTCGACATGGATTTCCAGTTGTCACCGATGTCCCCCAGGAACGGCATGAAAGACGCCGGCTATTTGTACGTAAACATCGACGACACCTGGGAAAGCGCGCGCGATAGCGAGAGCAATATCGGCACGAATTCGAAGTTTCCCGACATGAAGGCGCGGTCCCAAGACTTGCGCCGGGTATGAGGGCAGTTTCCAGCACGAGGCGCAGGACGCCAAGACCTACGCCCGGTGGGGCATCGATTACCTGGGCCATGGCGTCGGCGATTTCGCGCACCACTTTGTCATTCACCTGGCCGCGAAACTTGTTCCAACTGTTCCATCCCATCGGCGGCGTCCTGGCCAGCCCGTTATCGCACACGGAAACCGGCGCCGCGAGCGATATCTTCGCCGGCGGGGGCGGCAGCGGCGCCGGCGCCTCGGCCGACGCGCGCGTGAATTCGATCACTTGCGGCGGGCGGTTGCCGGCAGTGGGCAGGGTCAGCTTGAGCTTATCGCCCTCCAGCGCGGCGCTGTAGTTGCTCCGGCGCCTGGTGTTGATGTTGGCCTCGCGCTCGGCGACGAATGCGATCTGGCCGCCGCTGGCCGTGCCCTCGACGATGCGGTCCTCATATTGCGGCGCCAGCACGCACCCGGTTACCTTACCGCCGCTCTCCACGTTCAATGCCAGAACGATATCGCGCGCCTCGTCATCCGACGAGTATTTCGCGACCCAACTTTCCCGTAGGGCTTTGCGCGCTGGCCAGCGTCAGTCCGGCCAGCACAGCGGCGCATAGACGGAACCATCTCATAGCGATCAGACCTCCAGTTTCCAGGGTGAACGGTACTTGGCCTTCAAATACTGCTTAGCTTCGTGCTGCTTCACGGTGAACGCCTTGTCGTCCCAATCCAGCGTCATGCCATACCGCATGGCGAGGTTGGCGAGCACGCAGGCGGCCGTGGTGCGCACGCAGGTCTCGATTTCACTTATGGGTTTGGCGCGCGTGCGTATACACTCCAGAAAGTTCTTCCAGTGGGGCACGTTCATGTCGGCCATTTCCTTGTTGTGCTCCTCCACCGGCTGCGCTCCCTTTTCGTTGGAGAGCAGCGTATTGCCCCCGCGGTTCACCATCAGCGTGGCTTTCGTTCCGTGGAACGCCGTGCCGTACGTGTCGCCATAAACGGGGCATGGATTCGCGGTGCGGCTCTCGTACGACGCGATGAACCCGGGATAGCGGTACGTCGCCAGCATGGTGTCGGGCGTCTCGACGTTGTCGTTGACGTAGAACTTGCCGCCCTGCGCGGCGACGGAAACCGGCATCGCCTCATCGAAGGCGAACTGGACGACGTCGAGCAAATGCACGCCCCAATCCGTCATGGCGCCGCCGGCGTAATCCCAGAAGTTGCGGAACGTGGACCAGCGCCCCTCCGCAACGCCCCAGCGGTTGGCATTAAAGGGCCGCTTGGGCGCCGGTCCCAGCCACAGATCCCAGTCCAGGCCCGCCGGCGGATCGGAATCCGGTGGATGGCCCCAGCCTTCCTTCTTGGTCAAGCCGGCCTGAAACGTGCGGCAGAAGGTGATCTCGCCCAGAGCGCCGCTCTTGACGATCTCGCGCGCCTTCTGAAAAAACGCGCCCGAGCGCTGCATGGTGCCCGCCTGCACCACGCGCTTGTACTTGCGCGCCGCCTCCACCATTTTGACGCCCTCTTCCACGTACACGAAGGAAGGTTTCTCCACGTAAACGTCTTTGCCGGCCTTGCAGGCTTCCACCGTCATGTAAGCGTGCCAGTGGTCCGGCGTGGAGATGCACACGGCGTCGATGGACCGGTCCGCCAGGATTTCGCGGAAATCCTTCCTGGCCTTCACTCCTTCAAAACCCAGCCGATTGGCCTGGGCCTCGGCGCGCTCGAGCGCCGGTTGGTAGACATCGCAAACCGCGATAATCTCAAAGCCCGGAACCTTCGCGGCATACCCGACATTGCCTGAGCCCATCCGGCCGACTCCGATGAACGCCACGTTTACCTTGTCGTTAGCGCCTTTGATGTTGCCCGTGAACAGCGACGCGGTCAACGCGGCGCTGCCCGCGGCTTTGAGAAAATCCCGGCGGTGCGTGAAATCTTGTGCCATGTTCTCTGTTGTATCAGGTTTTATCGCCTATACTGATGTGGATGAAGAAATCTACCGCATTCTCGCTCTTGGCAGCGGGTTTGCTATGCAGCCAAGTGGAGGAAGGCGCACTCGCGCTAGCTGCCAGCGCCGCGTTGAACCGTTGGCGCACTGGTGCCATTATGAATTGAACGGGGCGCGCATGGACTTCTATCAGAAATACGAATTATTGGATCTGCTGAAGGATGAAGGCGTCAAGGTATTCAACGCCCGCGAGATCGCCACGGGGCGGCAGATCACCATGTTTTTGTTTGTGGGCGAGCAGGCCCGGCTGCACACGGACCTTTTGGAGCAACTTCGCGCGTCGCAGCGGCCCGACCAAGCCGATCTGCTCGAAGTTGGAGATAACCAGGGGACTCCGTACGTGGCCACCGAGCCGCTCGGCGGATTGGCGGACCTGAAACGGAAAGTTACGGTTCCGCCAGCGCCGCCGGACGCGCCCATGGCGGGAAGGCCGCCGGACGCGTTCACCAGGGTAGGCGTATGGCACATACCGGCCCCAACCCTACCGGGTGCGCAGGGGGCCGCGCCTGTGACGCCAGTGCCACCCGCCGCGACTGCGCCGCCGGCGCAGCCCGCGCCCGGCGAGTTCACGGGAATGTTCCAGGCGTCCGCGCCACCACAGCCCATGGGTGAGGCCGCTCCGCCAGCGGCACCACCCGTGCCTGCCGCGCCACGCGCGCAGTCCGCACCCGGCGAATTCACGCGAATGTTTCAGGCGCCGGCGGCACCGCAACCCATGGGTGAGGCCGCTCCGCCGCCGCCGACTCCCGCTCCTCCGCCCGCCCTTGCCGCGCCACCTGCGCGCTCGGCGCCCGGCGAGTTCACGCGAATGTTCCAGGCATCCGCGCCGCCGCAGCCCATCGGCGAGGCCGCTCCACCGGCGGCAAGACCCGCATCGGGCGTTCCGCCGCCGGCGCCACCTGCGCAAGCCGCGCCGGGAGAGTTCACGCGGCTGTTCCAGGCTGCGCCACCGCAGCCGATCGGCGAGTCCGCTCCAGCGGCGGCAAGACCCGCATCGGGCGTTCCGCCGTCGGCGCCACCTGCACAAGCCGGAGCGGGCGAGTTCACACGGTTTTTTCAGTCTCCGCTCTCGCAGGCGCCGGCACGTGAATCGGTTTTCCCATCGGCAGCCGCGCCGCACCAACCGTCGCCACCGCCAGCGCCGCCATCGTCCGCTCCGGGAGAGTTCACACGGATCTTCGGAAGGGGGGACTTGCCCGCCGCTCAAGCGGGGCCTCCCGCGGGAGCGGGCGCGACCCAGAGTTTTCACGCGCGGCCCGAATTCACACCCCCGGCCACGCCGGCGCCATCCGCTGGACCGGGCGAGTATACCCGGATGTTCTCGGCTCAACCGGTCCTGCAACCGCAGCCGCAGGCGCCGGCGTCGGCGCCGGCACCAGCGCCCAATGCGGCCAAGAAAGCGCCCTGGCTCACGCTGGCGCTCATTGTGGCGGTGGTCGTGCTGCTGGCGATGGTCGCCATCATGGCCTTCGTTCTGAGAAAGTGAGATGCAGATCGACAGCTTGGGACGAAGCGGAAAGTTCGACGAATTGCGCGAGTTTCTCCGGTCCGCTGGTTATACGGAGGAGTTCCTGTGCGCGCGTTTCCAGCTCGAGCGCGCCGAACAGTTCGAACTGGATCGCGGGAAGCGCGCGCCCCTGCCTGAAGCGGCATCCGCGGCGGATATTCTGACGGCGCTCTACCTGGCCGGAGAGTTCGCCTCCCTGGCGGTGGCCGAGCGGCTGATGGGCCGCGACGTCGTAGGCTTGCTGGGCGGCATGGGCCTCCTGGCGATTGACGCCGGCGGCGACTGGTGCCACGGAACCGTGGCGCTCTACCCGCTGGCGGATCTCCATATCGCTTCGGACCGCTGGAGCAACCCCGACGACGCCCCTTTCGACGCTCCCAGCGACACGGTCTACCCGGCGTTCATCCCCAACACGCGCCTGTTTCTGGCGCATGTCCCGCTGGGAGCGTGCGGCAGTTTCCTGGATCTCGGTGCGGGCACGGGAATCGCCGCGATCCTGGCGGCAAGACAGGGCGCCCGCGAGGCTTGGGCGGGCGACATCGCCGAACGATGCACTCGCTTTGCAGAATTCAATGGCCGACTCAACGGCGTCGCTAACTTCCACCCGGTGACCAGCGACCTGTATGGGAACCTGAGCCAGCAGGCGTTCGACCGGATTGTGGCGCATCCGCCGTACGTTCCGGCGCTCCAGCCGAAGTGGATCTTCTTCAGCGGCGGCGAAGACGGCGAGGAGATTACGCGCCGCATTGTACAGGGCCTCCAGGCGCACCTGAACGACCACGGTGTGTTTCTGGCATTGACCATGGGGACCGACCGGTCGGATGCCCCCTTCGAATCCCGCATCAGGGAATGGCTCGGGGAGGGCGGCCGGGACTTCGACATCGCGCTGATCGTGCGAAGAATCCTCGATCCCCACGACTTTGCCGCGCGAGCCAATCCGCACACGGGCCGCAGCCGCGAGGAATCGGGGGCATGGAAGAAGCTTTTTGCGCGGCTGGGCGTGGAATCGCTGGTTTACGGCTTTGTCGTAATCCAGCGGAGGACCGGCGCTCGCGAGACGTTCACGGTGCGGCGGCAGGCAAGTCCCGCCCGCCGCCGCACACCGTGGGAGTGGCTGCTGGCCTGGGAGAGCGCGGCCAAAGAAGGTGTGACGCGGCTGATCCTCGAGAGACCGCTCCACCGGGGCCGCGACGCCGAGTTTCAAGTGCGGCACCGGCTCGAGGGCAGCGCCTGGACGCCTCAACGGTACACGCTGCGAACGGAGTGGCCGTTCAGCATGGAATGCGACGCTCACCCCTGGATGGCCAACCTGATCTCGCTGTGCGATGGGCGCGCCACGGGACGCGATCAGCTTCACGCGCTGGTGCAGAACGAACTACTGCCTCGGGGCATTACGGAAGACGAGTTCGCCCGCGCGGCGGCCGGCCTGGTTTCCGGCGGGTTCATCGAAGTGGAAGGGTTCAGGCCGCCTCGGGCAGGAGGATGATCAGCTCGAGTTGCGGAGCCGGGAAATCGCCGGGCACGTAAACGGCGAGGTTGCGCGCCCTTCCGATGGCCTCCCAAGCAACGCCCGATTGGCTCAGGCTGAAATACTGGTAGTTCAGCTTCACGGGAATCGAACCGGGTGGCTTGGCCACGTGCGTCAACGCAACACCGGGTAATGCCTGCCGCACGAGGTGCTCGATGTGGCTGGCGGAACATACCTTCAGCAGGTAGGGCGCCCTGGAGATCAGGTCGGCTTGGTTCATGTCCGCCCCGATGGCGAGGTACAACCGGGTTCCGGTGAGATACTTGTCATCCGCCAGCGCGGTGGCATAGATGGAGGGCTGCACCAGCTTGAGCGGGAGGGAAACGAAATTGGCCGGCACCACGGTTTCGAGCAGCGTGCGGACAATTTCGTCCAGCGTTTCGAAACAGCTTGTAAGATCGTCGTGGCGATATACCGGAAGGTCCCGCGGATGGACCTTAGTTGAAAAAGTGGTCAGACAGCCGGCGAGGGACAGCATGGCTTCGAACAGCCGTTCGGGATGCCCATGGCGGGTCTCAAAGAGGTGCCGGAATTCCGGGAAATGAAAATTGATGGTGTAGAGCAGCCAGAAGTTGGCAATGTCCGCCGTTCCGAACTCGGCGAGGCTGAGGTTCTTCTGGCGGCGAACGCCGGAGAGCATGCTGCTCTTGGTGGCCAGGATCTCAACCAGGCGCCGGGCGATGGCGGCGAGGTAATCGCTGGCCGCGAAGTCGAGCAGCGGCGGCACAAAATGGGGGTCCAAGTCGAGAGCTCCGGATCCGGTTCGCCGGACGCGGGCCACCGGCAAGGAGGAGCATTCCTGCCGCGAATCGCCTTCCGTCAGCAAGCGATAGTTCTTGCGAGCCACTTGCACGGGCTTTTCGGCCAGGCCGGAGTTTTCGTCGCGCACCGTCACCACCTCGGCAAGGTAACGGGTGTCGGCGCGCTGGTTGGGGATGGAAACGTTAAGCCCCGATTGGCGGTAATTGGGAATCGTCAGGAAGACATCGACGGTGTTCTGGTCGGGCGCAAAAGAGCCGGCCAAGGGTATCGACGGCGGCGCAGGCTCGGAAGCCGGGAAGTCGAATAACAGCCCATCCGGGAAGATTCCGGAGGCCTCGGAAATCCGGAACTCGCCCGCCGCCAGCGCCTCCTGGCTGATCTGGAGCGTGACGAAGCCCCAGGGGTTGCCGGTGAGGGATTCCATGCGGAATTCAAGAGAACTTTCGATGAATCGATCCTGAGCCTGGAGGTGCTGCGGACTCAGGAAGGTCCCCTTCATCCAGATTACGGGCTGGAGTCGCTTCATCGGATATCAAGTTAGCAGAACTGGGCGGGATTGGCAAAGGTGACTTTTTCCTGGGACCTTGCTTGACTCCCCCCACAGTCGCGGGTATACTCAGACTCGTACTGCGCGGAGGGTTCGGACAATCGGGGGAGTTCGAGCCGGTGGGCCGAACCGTGCCGGAGTCGTGGCGAGTCTGGTTATCTAAAGGGGGATGGCAATGGCAAAACAAAGCACACAACATAAACTCGACCGGGTACGCCCGCCTCGCGTGCACGTCACCTACGACGTGGAAGTGGGCGACGCGATCGAGCTCAAGGAACTCCCATTCGTGATGGGGGTTCTAGGTGATTTCACGGGTCAGCCCGAAGGTCCGCTGCCCAAGCTGAAGGACCGGAAATTCGTGGAAGTGAATCCGGACAATTTCGACAGCGTCCTGGAAGGCATGAAGCCTCACTTGGCGTTTTCCGTGGAGAACAAGCTCAGCGAAGATGCCGAGGCCGGCCAGTTGAAGGTGGACCTCCGCTTCAAGAGCCTGGAGGATTTCGAGCCCGAACAGGTGGCCCGCCAGGTGAAGCCGCTGAAGGAGATGCTGGATCTCCGCACCAAACTGTCGGACTTGCGCGGGTCTCTGCAAGGCAACGACAAGCTCGAAGAATTGCTGCTCGACGCGGTGGGCAATACCGAGAAACTGGCAAAGCTGAAGGGCGAGCTTGCCAAGGGTAAAGGAGGCTCCAAATGAGCGAACCGCAAAAGGCGGCGCAGCAAGCTCCGGTGGAACAGGTACTCGAAAAGGGGCTGCTGGACCAGATCGTCGAGGATGGCCGGCTGGCGAAAGACGTCACCGCCCGGGAGCGCGGCAAGGACCTGGTGAAGGAGTTCGTGGCCCAGGTGCTCGACGGCTCCATGACGGTGTCCAAAGATGCGGAAGCCATGATCAACGCCCGCATCGCGCAGATCGATCATCTGCTCTCGATCCAGCTCAACGAGATTCTGCACCACGCCGCGTTCCAGAAACTGGAATCGACCTGGCGCGGGCTGAAGTACCTGTTGGACCAGAGCGAGACCAGCGATCACCTGAAGATCAAGATCATCAACGCCTCGAAGAGGGAGCTGCTGCGCGACTTGCAGCGAGCGCCTGAGTTCGACCAGAGCGCGCTCTTCAAGAAGGTGTACGAGGAGGAGTTCGGGATCTTCGGCGGAGCGCCGTTCGCCGGGCTGGTGGGCGACTACGAGTTTGGGCGCGGGCCGGAGGATATCGAGCTGCTGGAGAAGATCTCGAACGTGGCGGCCGCGGCGCACGCGCCGTTCCTCTCGGCGGCTTCGCCCGATATGTTCAATCTCGATAGCTACGCGCAACTGGATGCGCCGCGCGACATGGGCAAGATATTCGACACCACGGAATACGCCAAGTGGAAATCGTTCCGGCAGTCGGAAGACTCGCGCTACGTGGCGTTGACCTGCCCGCGCATCCTGATGCGCCTGCCCTACGGGAGGGAGACCAAGCAGGTGGAGGGCTTCGGATTCGAGGAGCACGTGGACGGCTCGGATCACAATAAGTATCTGTGGGGCAACTCGGCCTTCGCCCTGGCCGCGCGGATGAGCAACGCCTTCGCGTTGTATGGCTGGTGTGCGGCGATTCGCGGGGTGGAGGGCGGCGGCCTGGTGGAAGGACTGCCGGTGCACAACTTCTACACCGATGCGGGGGACGTGGCCATGAAGTGCCCGACCGAATCCCCCATCACGGACCGCAGGGAAAAGGAGCTGGCGGACCTCGGTTTCGCCCCTTTGGTGCACTGTAAGGGGACCGATTTCGCGGCGTTTTTTAGCGTGCAGTCCTGCCAAAAGGCGAAGCTGTACGACAGCGACGCGGCCAACGCCAACGCGCGGCTCTCCACGCAGTTGCCTTACATCCTGGCGGTTGCGCGGTTCGCGCACTATCTCAAGGCGATGATGCGCGATAAGATCGGCAGTTTCACGTCGCGTACGGAATGCGAGCGCTGGCTGAACAAGTGGATCACCAATTACGTGACACCGGACGACAGCGCGTCGGCGTCCGTCAAGGCGCAGTATCCGCTGCGGGATGCCCGGATCGAAGTGGTGGAAATCCCCGGTAAGCCGGGGGCCTACCGGGCTGTGGCGTTCCTGCGGCCGCACTTCCAGTTGGATGAGTTGTCGGTTTCGCTCCGCTTGGTCGCGGACTTGCCGGCATCGACACGCAAGTAGGACACTGGGGGCGGCTTGGCCACGGGGCAGGCCGCCCGCTGCTCCAGTGGAGTCAGCCCGTAGACGTGGAGAGGAGAACAAAAAATGGCGGCAGTTGATTATTTTCTGAAGATTGATGGTATCGAGGGAGAGGCCCAGGACAAGACGCACAAAAACGAGATCCAGCTCGAGAGCTTTTCGTGGGGTGAAACCAATGCCGGCAGCATGGGGGCGGGCGGAGGCGGGGGCTCCGGCAAGGTGGCGATGCAGGACTTTCACTTCGTGATGACAACCAACAAGGCTTCCCCGAAGCTGTTCCTGGCATGCGCCACTGGGGACCACATCAAGAATGCGATCCTGGTGTGCCGAAAGGCGGGGAAAGACCAGCAGGAGTACTTGAAGTACACCTTCACGGATCTGCTGATTTCGTCGTATCAAATCGGTGGCACCGAGGACAGACCGATTGAGCAGATCTCGTTTAACTATACGCAGGTCCAAATGGACTACAAGGAGCAGAAGGCGGACGGGACCCTGGGCGGCGCGATTTCGACGAAGTACAACGTGAAGACGCAGTCGAGCGCCTAGGGGCCAGGACTCAGCCATCCATGAACTCCCGAGAACTGTACGCAGCGGGGAAACTCGACGAGGCGGTGCAGGCGCTGGGTGCCGAATTGCGGAACGATCCCACGGACATCAAGCGCCGCACCTTCCTCTTCGAACTTCTGTGCTTTACGGGAGACTACGACCGCGCCGAAAAGCAACTGGACATACTCGCCGACTCGGGGAAAGAGGCGGCCATGGGGACGCTGCTGTATCGCTCCGCGTTGCAGGGCGCCAGGACCCGGCGGGATATGTTCGAGAAGAAGACATTCCCTCTGGGATCGCTCGCCGACGTTCGCGGCTCGGAGGGCACGCTGAACGGGCAAGCGTTTGAAACCATTGAGGATGGCGATCCGCGCATTGGCGCGCACCTGGAGGTGTTCGCGGCGGGAGCGTACTTGTGGCTGCCGTTCGAGCACATTGCATCGGTGAGGATGGAGCCGCCCAAGCGCCTGCGGGACACCATCTGGATTCCTGCCATCCTGCAAACGGGACCGAAATGCAAGGGGCTGGATCTGGGCGAAGTGCTCTTGCCCGCTCTCACCCCGCTGGCCTCGAAGCATCCTCAGAACAGCGTGCGTTTGGGCCGGGAGACGGTCTGGGAGGAAGCCGATGGCGAGACCGTACCCGCCGGCCAGAAACTGCTGCTGGTGGACGGAGAGGAGATTCCCATACTGGAGGTGCGGAACCTGTTGTTCGCGGCCTCTTCCGCGGCCGCGGAATAGCGCCGCCATCAATCCCGCATGCCCCTGCGCGACGATCTGCTGAATCCCATCCCCGGCGAAAACCCGAGCGGCGAGAGCCTGCGCTACGCCCCGGTCTTCGACAAAATCAAGGAAGCGCGCCGTGCGGACGACGATGCGCCACAAGGCGAGTGGAATTTCGAGCGCAAGACCGCCGATTACCCTCTGGTGATCAAACTGGCCGGCGAAGCGCTGGCCACCAAAAGCAAGGATCTTCAGTTGGCCGCGTGGCTGACCGAGGCCATTCTCAGGAAGGAAGGCTTCGCGGGCCTGAAGGCCGGGCTGGAGTTGATCAAGGGACTGGTCGAGAACTTCTGGGACACTCTTTACCCGGAGTTGGACGACGGCGACGCCGAGATGCGGGCAGCCCCTCTGGAGTGGCTGGGCACCCGCATGGATTCGGCGCTGCGCAGCGTCGCGCTCACCGGCAAGGGCGCGAACTGGTTCCAGTTCAAGGAATCGCGCACGGTGGGTTACGAAGCCACTGCGGACACCGAGGCCAAGGTGGCGGCGCGCAGCGCCGCCATCGCCGAAGGCAAGACGACCGGCGAGGCGTGGGACGGGGCCGTCGCCGCCACGCCGAAGGTGTTTTACGCCGAGATGGAGGAGACCCTCGACGGCATTCTGGAAGTCATCGAGAGTCTCTCGGCAGTCGGCGAGGAAAAGTTCGGCGACGTCGCACCGTCGTTCGGTCCCATGCGGACCACCGTGGAGGAGATCCGGCACACGGTTCACGGGCTGCTGCAGAAGAAGCGGGAGGTTGAACCGGACGAAGGGGCGGAAGCGGCGGCCGCGGAGGAAGAACCCGCCGGCGAGGAAGAAACACCGGCGACAAGATCGCCGGCGCCACCTAAGACGCGAACGGGCACGCTGGCCGCCGAACCAGTCGATCAAGACGATGCGTTTCAGAGGGTGACGGCGGTGGCGGCCTACCTGCGCCGAAACGATCCGTCGAGTCCCCTGCCCTACCTGCTGTTGCGCGGACTGCGGTGGGGCGAGTTGCGCGGGGCGGGCACGGGTGTGGATGCCAACCTGCTCGATGCCCCGCCCACGGGCGCCCGCCAGGCGATCAAGAAAGCCGCCAGCGATTCCGACTGGCAGCAAGTGCTGGAACTGGGCGAATCCGCCATGGGCCTCCCGTGCGGGCGAGGCTGGTTGGACCTGCAACGCTACGTTTTCCGCGCCGCCAACGAACTGGGGTACTACCAGATTGCTTCCGCCATCCGCGCGGAGGTGAATGGATTGCTAGCGGATTATCCGGCCCTGCGGCAGGCGGGCCTGCTCGACGACACGCCGGCCGCCAATCCCGAAACCCAGGCCTGGTTGGACGAGATTGCACCCGCGCCACCGGCCGAAGCCGCTTACGCGCCGGCCACTATGGAAGATGCGACGGAAGCGTCGTGGGCCGCTCCGGACGGTACGCCGGAAGCCATCGATGCGAACGATCTGGCGCTCCAGGCAGCCCGGTCCGGAAGACCGCAGGAGGCCATCGAAATTCTGACGCGCGAAGCCACGGCCGAGAAATCGGGCCGCGGGCGGTTTCAGCGCCGGCTGCAACTGGCGCAATTGTGTATGTCCATGGGCTACGAGCGGATCGCGCACCCGATTCTGGAACAACTGGCGGCGGAAATCGACAGCCGGGGACTGGAAGGATGGGAAGCCGCGCCAAGCGTCGCCCAGCCGCTGGCCTTGCTCTACCGCTGCCTGGAAAAACTGGACACCGCATCGGATCTGAAACAGAAGGTCTACGACCGCATCTGCCGGTTGGATCCGTTGCAGGCCCTGGCCTGCGGGAGGTAAATGATGGCCAAAGCGGACCCCGACGTGGCCGTCACTCCGGCGCTGCTCGACCGGCTCATCGATCTGGAACCGAAGGTTGCGGCGGATCCCCCGGCCAGCCGCTCGCAGTCGGTGCGGCAGTTGAAAGCTTCGCTCCGGCGCGACCTCGAATGGCTGCTGAACACGCGGCGGAATCCCGACGAGGCCCCCGAAACCTACCGGGAACTGCACCGGTCGCTCTACAACTTCGGGCTGCCCGATGTGACGTCGATGAGCCTGAACTCGCCCAGAGACCGCCAGAGGCTGCTGCGCCTGGTGGAGCAGACCATCGCGATCTTCGAGCCCCGCCTCACGGCCGTGCGGGTGCGCGCCATCGACACCACCGCTTCGGGGCCGAGAGTGCTGCGGTTTCAGATCGAGGCGCTGCTCAAGATGGACCCCGCGCCGGAACAGGTGCTGTTCGACACCTTGCTGCAACTGACTAGCGGGGAGTACCAGGTGAAGGGCGAATAGCGTGCGAGACGAATTGCTCCTCTACTATGAACGCGAACTCACGTTCCTGCGGCAGATGGGCGTGCAGTTCGCGGACAAGTACCCGAAAATCGCCTCGCGCCTGAGCCTGGAGCCGGACAAGTGCGAAGACCCGCACGTGGAGCGACTGCTGGAAGCCTTCGCGTTCCTGGCCGCGCGCGTGCATCTGAAGATCGACGACGAGTTCCCCGAGATCACCGAGGCGCTGCTCAGCATCATCTACCCGCATTTCATCCGGCCGGTGCCCTCGATGACGATCGCCGACTTTCGCGTCAACCCCGGGCAGGGGCAGATCGGCGGGGGGCTGAAGATACCGCGCGGCTCGGTGCTGTCGTCGCGGCCGGTGGGCGGCGTCCCCTGCAAATTCCGCACCTGTTACGACACGTACGTCTGGCCGTTGAGCGTGGTGGCGGCGGAGTGGAAGACGCCGGACCGGCTTAAGCCCGCCATCAAGGCTCCGGAAGCCGCGGCGGCGTTGCGCGTGGAACTGAAGTGCTGGCCCGATATTACCTTCGAGAAGCTGCACCCGAGCCCGTTGCGTCTCTTCCTGAACGGCGAGAGCGGGTTGATCCACACACTCTACGAACTGTTGTGCAGCCGGTGCACGCAGATTCTGGTGCGCGACCCGACTCCGGGCTCGCGCGTGCGGCCGGTGCAACTCCGCCCCGAGGCGCTCCGCCCGGTGGGGTTCGCCGAGGATGAAGGCATGCTGCCGTACCCGCGCCGCTCCTTCACCGGCTACCGCCTGCTTCACGAATACTTCACGTTTCCGGAAAAGTTCTTCTTTCTGGACCTCACGGGACTCGAAACGGCCCTGGCGGGCGGGTTCAAAGACCGGGCCGAACTCATTTTTTTGATCGCGCCGTTTGAATTGGCGGACCGGCGCCAAGCCCTCGAGCTGGGCGTCACCGAGAAAACCTTTCAAACCGCCTGCGCGCCCGCGGTGAACCTGTTCGAGCAGACGGCGGAGCCGATCCTGCTCACCGAGCGGCGCTTCGATTACCCCATCGTCCCCGACATCCGCCGGCCCAACGCCACCGAGATTTTTTCCGTGGACGAAGTGGTCAGTGTCCGGCCGGACACGCAGGAACCGGTTCGCTTCGAGCCGTTCTATTCCTTTCGCCACGGCCACTCGGGCGGCCGCGGGCAGGTCTTTTGGATGGCTTCGCGGCGGCCTTCGGGCCGCCGGGACGATGAAGGCACCGAGATGTTCCTCTCGCTGGTGGATCTGGAGCAGCGGCCGGTGGCCCCGGACGTGGACAGCCTCACCGTCCGGCTCACATCCACCAACCGGGATCTTCCCGCGCGCCTGCCGTTCGGGATGGAGTCGGGCGATTTCGAATTGGAGAGCGGAGCGCCGGTCCACTCCATCATGGCGCTGAGGAAACCCACGCCGGCGCTACGGCCTCCCACCGGGAAGACCTCGCTGTGGCGGCTGATTTCGCACCTGTCGCTCAATTACCTGTCCCTGGTCTCGGAGGGGCGCGAGGCCCTTCAGGAAATCCTGAAGCTGTACAACTTCACCAACTCTTCGTATTCGGTGAAGCAGATCGAAGGCATCACGGATCTGAAAAGCCGGCCGCAGTTCGCGCGGATCATATCGGAAAACGGCATCACCTTCGCGCGCGGCACGCGGGTGGACCTGGAACTCGACGAGGAAAACTTTGTAGGCGGCGGCGCGTATCTTTTCGCCAGCGTCATCGAACATTTTCTGGGGCTGTATGTCACGCTGGCGAGCTTCAGCCAACTGAGCGCTTCGACGCGACAGCGAAAGGAGGTTCTGAAACTATGGCCACCCCGGGCCGGCTCCAGGATCCTCCTGTAGAGAACCAGCGGCCGCAATTTGCGGAACTCGAGCGGGTGCTTCACGAGCAGCCGTTCAGTTTCGATTTTTTCCAGGCCGTGCGCCTGCTGGGACGGATTCTCTCGGATCGGCAGCCCGTCGGGCAGTACTCGAACCCCCGCACGGAAGTGGTGCGTTTCGGGACGGGCGCCGATTTCGGGTTCCCCCCCAGCCAGATCGCCGCGCTCGACTGGCCGGAGAACGGGCAGCCGCTGATGCGCGTGAATTTCATGGGTCTGACCGGGCCCCACGGCTTGCTGCCGCTGTACTACTCGGCACTGGTGCGGGAGCGCCTGCGCGCGCGGGACGCCGCCATGCGCGAGTTTCTGGACATCTTTAACCACCGGGCCATCTCGCTGTTCTACCAAGCATGGGAGAAGTTCCGTTTCACCGTGGCTTACGAGCGCGGCGACGACGACCGGCTCTCGCCTCACCTGATGGACTTGCTGGGCCTGGGGACCGCCGGCTTGCAGGATCGCCAGAAGGTTCCCGACGAAGCACTGGTCTTCCGCTGTGGACTTTTGGCGGCCCAGGCGCGTTCCGCGGCGGCGCTACGGCTGCTGCTGATGGACTACTTCGAAGTCCCCGTGGAGATCGATCAGTTCGTGGGCGCGTGGCACTCGCTGGAGGAAGACACGCAGTGCCGGTTCAGCGATACCGCGTCGTACTCCGAGCAACTGGGAATGGGGGCAGTAGTTGGAGACGAGGTTTGGGATCAGCAATCCACGGTGCGAATTCGCCTGGGTCCGCTGACCTTGGAACAGTACCGGGATTTTCTCCCGGACGGCAGCGCGCACGCGCCGTTGCGGGCGCTGGTCCGCTTTTTCGCCGGAAATGAATTGGATTTCGAGGTGCAGTTGGTGCTGCGGAAGGAAGAAACGCCGGCCTGCGAACTCGGTAAAGAAGGCGACGCCGGCCCCCGTCTGGGTTGGCTGACCTGGGCCAAGACCGCGCCGCTGGCGGAGAATCCGGATGACAGCATCCTGCGCATCTGAAGGGAACAGCAGAAGATATTTCACCGCAGAGACGCAGAGACGCAGAGAAAAGCAAGAAGAACAGAAAAGAACCGGAGAACGCGGAGATGGCGGAGAGCGCAGAGAAAACACTTTTCTTTAATTTCTTACTCTGCGTCTCTGCGTCTCTGCGGTGATCTTTCGGTCTTAGTGGACGCGGTAAAAGAGGAGTCGAGGAGCTTGGAATGAGCGTAAACCTGAAGTCACTGATCGGAAAACTGAACGCCCCGACGCGGAGCACGCTGGAAGCGGCGGCCGGGCTGTGCCTGTCACGCACACACTACAACATCGAGATCGAGCATTACCTCATGAAGCTGATGGAGGCCAGCGATACCGATGCGGCCCGCATCTTCCGTCACTTCGAGGTGAACCAGTCCAGGCTCGCCGCGGAGTTGACGCGCAGCCTGGACAAACTGAAATCCGGCAACGCGCGCACACCCGCCATCAGCCCCACGGTGCTCCGCATGATGACGCAGGCGTGGACCACGGGGTCGATCGATTTCGGCGCGTGGCAGGTGCGCACCGGCTTCACGCTGCTGGCGCTGGTCGCGGACGAGGAACTCGCCAGGATCGTGCGCGAGATCAGCAAGGAACTCCAGAAGATCGAGCCGGAGGCCCTGAAGAAAGATTTCATCGCCCTGGTGCACGGCTCCCACGAAGACGAGGTGACGGAAGAAGCGCCCGAACCCGGAGGCGAAGGCGCCCCGCGCCCAGCCGGCGGCAAGACCGCGAACCTCGACCAGTTCACGGTCAACCTGACGGCCAACGCCAAGAGCGGCAAGCTCGACCCGGTGCTGGGCCGCGACACCGAAATCCGGCAGGTGATCGACATCCTGATGCGGCGCCGCCAGAACAACCCCATACTCACCGGCGAGGCGGGTGTGGGGAAGACCGCCGTAGTGGAGGGTTTCGCGCTGCGCATCGCGCAGGGCGACGTTCCGCCGGCCTTGAAAAACGTCACCCTGCGGACCCTCGATCTGGCGCTGTTGCAGGCCGGAGCGGGCATCAAGGGCGAGTTCGAAAACCGGCTGAAGGGGCTCATCGAAGAGGTGAAATCGTCCCCGACTCCCATCATCCTGTTCATCGACGAGGCCCACACCATGATCGGCGCGGGAGGACAGGCCGGCCAGGGTGACGCGGCCAACCTGTTGAAACCGGCGCTGGCGCGAGGAGAACTCCGGACCATCGCCGCCACTACGTGGTCCGAGTATAAGAAGTACTTCGAGAAAGACCCGGCGCTGGCCCGGCGGTTCCAGGTGGTGAAGGTCGAGGAGCCCGAGGAAGCCCAGTGCATGACCATGCTGCGGGGGATCGCATCGTCGCTCGAAAAGCACCACAAGGTCCGCATTTTGGACGAAGGCGTCTCGGCGGCGGTGCGGCTGTCCCACCGGTTTTTGGCGGGGCGGCAGTTGCCGGATAAAGCCGTCAGCGTGCTGGATACCGCTTGCGCGCGCCTGGCCCTGGGACAGAACGCCACGCCTCCGGCCATCGAAGATGCCACCCGCCAGATCGACGATTTCGACCTGCAGGAGCGCGTGCTCTCGCGGGAGTCGGCTGCCGGCGCGGACCACGCCGAGCGGCTGGTAGAGATCCGGGAAAAGCGGGCCCAGGTGGCCGCCAGGCTGGCCGAATTGAAAGTACGTTTCGAGAAAGAGTCCGCGCTGGTGAGCCAGGTGCGAGAGATCCGGGGCCAACTGGAAGAGGGCACGGGAGAGCGGGAACCCCTGCGCGCGGAACTGGAGAAGCTCAATGCCGAACTGGCGGCGCTGCAAGGCGAGACGCCGTTGATGCGCGTGTGCGTGGACGGCCAGATCGTCGGCGAAGTGATCTCCGCGTGGACCGGCATCCCGACCGGCAAGATGGTGAAGGACGAGGTTCAGACCGTGCTCACGCTGGAATCCGTTCTGGGCGGCCGCGTCATCGGACAGAACCATGCTCTGGAAGGCATCGCCCAGCGCATCCGAACCTCGCGCGCCGGATTGGAAGATCCCAAGAAGCCTATCGGCGTATTCCTGCTGGTCGGCCCCAGCGGTGTGGGCAAGACCGAAACGGCCCTGGCATTGGCGGACCTGATGTACGGCGGCGAACGCAACCTGATCACCATCAACATGTCGGAGTTCCAGGAGGCCCACACGGTGTCCACTCTGAAGGGGTCGCCCCCGGGATACGTCGGCTATGGCGAGGGCGGAGTGCTGACCGAAGCCGTGCGGCGCCATCCGTACTCCGTGGTTCTGCTCGACGAGGTGGAGAAGGCCCACCCCGACGTGCTGGAACTCTTCTTCCAGGTTTTCGACAAGGGCAGCATGGAAGACGGCGAGGGGCGCGGGATCGATTTCAAGAACACCATCATCCTGCTCACCTCGAACGCCGCCACCGATACCATGATGAAGCTCTGCGCCGATCCCGAAACCCTGCCCACTCCTGAAGGCATCGTGAAGGCCATCAGACCGGAGTTGAACAAGATTTTCAAACCGGCGTTCCTCGGGCGCCTGGTGGTCATCCCCTATTACCCGGTGCGCGACGAGGCGCTCAAGAAGATCATCATCTTGAAACTCGCCAAGATTCAGAAGCGCATCCACGAGAACCATAAGATCCAGTTGGTGTGCGACAGCGCGCTCATCGACGAAATCGCGCGGCGGTGCACGGAGGTGGAAAGCGGCGCGCGTAATGTGGACAACATTCTCACCAACACGTTGCTGCCGGAGATCTCGCGCCAGTTGCTGAGCCGGATCGCGGAAGGGCAGAAGCTGGAATCCATCCGGGTGGACATCGGCGCCGACGGAAATTTCGTGTATTCGTGAGTGCTCAATTGAGCCGACGGAAGGAGACCGCACATGGCGGACCGGTATCTTGAAGAGAATCGTTTCCTTTACATCAATTCGAGCCTGGGTGCGGATGAACTGCTGCTCGAGTCGTTCACCGGGGAGGAGGCCATCTCGCACCTCTTTTGGTTCCAGCTCGAGCTGTGGTCCGAAAACGCCGGGATCAAATTCGAGGATATCCTGGGCCAGGGGATCTCCTTCGGGGTAATCGGTCCGTCTGGCTGCGAACCCAGACACATCAACGGCATTGTGACCTCCTTCACACAACTGCCGGGAACCTTCCGTCTCTCCCGCTACCGCGCCACGGTGGCGCCTAAGATCTGGGTGCTGACACGGACGCAGAACCTGCGCATCTTTCAGGACAAAGATGTGCCCGATATTCTGAAGAAGGTTCTGCAGGGCTTCGATGTCACGTGGGAGTTGCACAAATCGTATCCCAAGCGGGAGTACTGCGTTCAGTATCGCGAGACGGATTTCAATTTCATGTCGCGCCTGATGGAGGAAGAAGGCATCTTCTATTTCTTCCGCCATACCGCCAGCGGGCACAAGCTGGTGGTTGCCGACGATCCCGTATCGCACCAGGACATCCCCGGCGATCCGGCTCTGATCTACGACGAAGTTACCGGTGGCATGCGCGACGATTTGCGCATCACGGGGTGGATGAAGACCCAGGAACTGGGCTCCGGCAAGAACACGTTGCAGGACTACAACTACGGCAAGCCCATGCTCGACATGATGGTGTCTCAGCCGATTATGGACAGCGTTCAGGTCGGCAAAGTCACCCACAAGCTGAAGGTGGGCGGAAACGATCAGTTCGAGGTTTACGACTATCCGGGCAAGTACGGCATCCGGTACCAGGCGGTGGGAGACAAGTCTAACGGCACCGGTTTAGCCAAGACCGGCATGGAGGAAATGGAGCTCTCGCAGTTTTCGATCCACGGCCAAAGCAACGTGCATTGCCTGATTCCAGGCTATCGTTTTACGGTTACCAGGCACCCCAACGCGGATGGAACCTATGTGGCCGGCTCGGTGACCCATTCCGCGGTGGAAGGCGACTTTCACTCCGGCGACAAGANNGTTTGGGGCTGCCAGACAGCCGTGGTGGTGGGCCCGGCGGGCGAGGAGATCTACACCGACGACAAAGCGCGCGTGAAAGTGCAGTTTCATTGGGACCGGGAAGGCAAGAACGATGCCGCCAGCTCCTGCTGGATTCGCGTGGCCAGTTTCTGGGCCGGACAAGGGTGGGGCGCTATCCACCTGCCTAGAATCGGTCAGGAAGTCGTGGTCGATTTTCTGGAAGGCGATCCCGACTGCCCGCTGGTCGTGGGGAGCGTATATAACGCCGTCAAGGTGCCGCCTTACAGCCTGCCCGACAACAAGACCCAGAGCGGCATCCGGTCGCGCAGCTCGCAGGGTGGCGGCGCCGCCAATTACAACGAGATCCGATTCGAGGACAAAAAGGGCAGCGAAGAAATCCTGATCCACGCGGAAAAGGACCTGACCACCGAAGTGGAGCACGACGAAACTCGCACGGTCCAGCACGACCGCAGTGTAACGGTGGGCAACAACGAGACAAAGAAGGTCGGCGCAAAGCAGGACATCACTATCGGTTCGTCGAAAACGGAGGTGGTCGGCTCCGATAAGAGCCTTACCGTCGGCGGTTCCGAGACCCGCACCGTCGGGAGCAGCAGGAGCGTCACGATTGCAAGCGACGACTCCCTGACCGCGATGACAATCGAGATTACGGCAACCTCCATCAGCATCACGGCCCCGAATATCTCAATCACCGGCAACGTCACGATTGCTGGTACGCTGATGTGTCCCGCAATCACTACGACCAACCTGACCTCGGCCAGCGTGGTCTCCGCCACCTATTCACCAGGCGTAGGAAACATGCTGTGATGCCGGACGAGGCACAAATCCGCAGGCAGTTGCGTGCTGCCGAGGAGCACCACCGGCTGGCCGCCCTCGGGGAGCTGATGGCCGACGATGTGGACGCTTCGCCGTACCTGGCGGAGGTCGCGGCGAGCCTGGATCATAAGGAAGTACCGGTGCGCCAACTGGCGGCTGCGGTACTGGGCAAAATTGGCGCGACGGCGGTGGCGGCAGTGCGGCCCCTGTGCCGCTGCCTGACGGCATCGGAAGACGACCTGCGGGCCGTCGCTTCTTTTGCGCTCGCCCGGATCGGACCGGCATCGGTGCCCGGACTGCGGCTCATGTTGCAGTTCTCCGATCCGCGGACGGTGGTCGCCGCGGTCGGCGCCCTGTCGCAAATCGGCCCGGAGGCGCGGGAGTCCCTGGCGGATTTGGAAACCTTGGCGCCGCGCGCTCCACTGGCCGTGCAGATGGCCTGTGCCGCGGCGGTGGCACGCATCAGCGGCGACGCATCGCGCGGGCTTCCCCTATTGCTGCGGGCGCTCGACCATCCGGACCCGTCCGTACGCAAGCAGTCGCTGGAGCGCATCACCGAACTGGGGCCCGCGGCACATCCCGCGATTCCCAGGATTCTCCAATGTGCCGCCGACCCCGCGCCCGAAGTGAGGGCGGCTGGTGCGTTGACGCTGGGCCGGATTCGCGCGCCGACCTCCGAAGTGGTTTCGCCCATGGTGCGCCTGCTGGACGATGCCAGTCCGGAAGTCCGGATCAACGCCATGATCGTTCTGGCAAGTTACGGCGGTGCAGCCAGCGCGGCGCTACCGGCGCTGCATAAATGGACCGGGCACACCGACGAAAAGACATCTATCGCCGCCAGCGCGGCCATCGAGAGAATCTCCGGGAAGGCTCAAGCCACGGACGAGCCGTCCCATTGATGCTCGGGGTCCGGGTAAAACGTCACGCTGGCGCCGTGCAGAGCCACTAACCATCCGCCCGGAACCTTGGCCCGCAGGAGAGCTTGGTCCGAGTCCAATGACTCCCATTGCAGCTTTGCCTGGCTGGGGACAGTGACAGGCCGGCTGGGCGCGGTCTGCTGCGCGGGAGCGGCCGGAGCGGCCGCGTTCACGGCGGACGCGAAGACTTCGTGGCTGCACGAATACAGCTCCCCGAGATAGTGGAACTTCTCCGTACCGCGGTCGGTTCCGGTATGCTCGATGATGGCTCCGTAGGGAATCGTCACCTCGGGGCCGGTCATCGGCAGCCCCGATCTCTGGTTGAGCTTCCGGGCTTCGATCGACTTGTTCAGCTCTACTTTGGCCAATTTGCCTCCCCCATACACAGGTTGTTGAAAGTATACACCGGAATGCTCCGAGCTATACTAATTTCAGACTGCAAGGCTCAAAATACACCATGAAGTGCCCGGCTTTCGCTGCCATACCGACCGTCGTGGGAAGCTTTCCGCATACCGAGCCGCCACGGCTCCTGGACCGGATCTTCAGCCTTTTTCCGGACATGCCCGCCTGGCCCCAGATGCCCGTTCGGGACTGGCTGGAGAGCATGTACGTTCAGTATTCGGAACGATTGCCGGGGGCCGTGGTCGATCGCGCGGCACAAACCATCTACTTCCGCGGCGATGAGGCGCTGGCGGGCGAACTGGAGGCGTTCTATCAGGCGCTGGTCGATGACGATGTCGAGCGCTTCGCGATTTCTCCGGAGTACGCGCTGGGATTGCACCTGTTCCTGGAGAGCGTCCCGCGCTTGGGCGGGCAGCGGCCGAAATGGGTCAAAGGGCAGGTCACCGGACCCTTCAGCTTCGCCATGACCGTCACCGATGAGAACAAGCGGGCGCTGGCCTACAACCCCGAACTGTATGAAGTGGCCGTCCAGGGAATGGCGATGAAGGCCCGCTGGGTGGCCCGAAGACTCCGTGAGGTGGCCGAGGGCGTGCTGGTGGTGCTCGATGAGCCTTATCTGTGCGCTTTCGGTTCCGCATTTGTCAACGTGCCGCGAAACGACGTGATCGCGGCCATCGACGCGGGGGTGGCGGCCATCCACAAGGAAGGAGCGCTGGCCGGGTTGCACTGCTGCGGCAACACCGACTGGTCTCTGGCGTTCAGCACCGATCTGGACGTGGTCAATTTCGACGCCTACGAATACTTTCAGGGGCTGTCGCTCTACCCCGCGGAGCTGAGCTCGTTTCTGCTGAAGGGAGGCGTGCTGAGCTGGGGCATAGTCCCTGCCTCTCGCGCCAACGGCAACCTCAACCCGCATACTTTGCTGGACGCGCTGGACGAGCGCGTGGAACAGCTTGCCGCCAAGGGATTGGACCGCGGCGCACTTTACCGGCAGGCGCTCCTGACGCCTACCTGCGGTCTCGGCACCGAGAGCGTGGAAAGCGCGGACCGCCTGATGGACGCTCTGGCCGAGCTGTCCAGTCTGGTGCGAGAGCGGGAAGCCCACCGGTGATCCTCGCGGTCATCGGAAAAGGGGGCGTGGGGAAGACCACCGTCACTTCCCTGCTCTTGCGGCGCCTCGTCGAATCGGGCGAGACTCCCGTGTTGGCTATCGACGCCGACCCTTCGAGCTGCCTGGGCACGGCGCTCGGCGTCGCGGTCGAACGGACGCTGGCCGACATGCGCGAGGAGTTGCGGGAGAACGAGCGCCCTCCCTCGATGTCGTCCGCCGAATGGCTGGCACTGCGCGCGGAAGAGGCTCTAGTCGAGAATCCGGGTTTCGACCTGCTGACGATGGGGCGCCCCGAAGGCAAGGGCTGCTACTGCTATGTGAACAACCTGATTCGCGACCACCTGGACCGCCTCGCGCGCTCGTACCGTCACGTTTTACTGGACTGCGAGGCGGGGCTCGAGCACCTTTCCCGGCGCACCAGCGGCCGTCCGGACGCGATCGTCTGCGTCGTGAATCGCTCCCGCATGGCCGCTGAAACCATCCGGCGATCGCTCGACCTGTTCGTGAGTATTCACGGCGAGCTTCCACGGCGCGTCCAGCTTGTGCTCAATCAATTCGACGAGGGAGAGCCTCTGGCAGCCCAGATGACCGCGCTGGCCGGCGGTCCCTTCAGCGGCGTTGTCACCATCCCCCGGGACCCCCAGGTGGCGGCGCTCGAATCGGCGGGAGAATCGCTGCTGACGCTCAGTTCCACCAGCCCCGCCATTGCCGCGCTCGGCGCATGGGAGGTCGGGCTATGAAGGTCGCCGTAGCGGGAAAGGGCGGAGTCGGCAAGACCACCGTCTCGGCATTTCTGGCGCGTTGCTGGCGGGACCTGGGTTACGAAGTGGTGGCCGTGGATGCGGACCCGGATGCCAACCTGGCCGGAACGCTCGGCTATCGCGGGCCGGACATCACTCCGCTGGTGAAGCTGAAGCGGTTGATCGAGGAGCGCGTGGGCGGCGGCGAGGGCTGGGGCGGCTTCCTGAAGATGAATCCGCGCGTGGATGACATTCCGGGCGATGTCGGCGTGCTGGTGGATGGCATCCGCGTGCTGGTCATGGGAACCATCGAGCGAGGCCGGAGCGGCTGCGCGTGTCCCGAGAACATTCTGCTCCGGGAGGTGCTGAACCACCTCATGCTGAGGAGCCGGGAACACGTAGTGGTGGACATGGAAGCGGGTGTGGAACATCTGGGCCGTGGCACCGCCGAAGGCGTCGACACGATGCTGGTGGTGGTCGAGCCGGGGTGGGCCAGCCTTCAGACCGCGGCTCGTGTGGCCGAGTTGGCCCGCGACCTGGGCATTCGGCAAGTTCAAGCCATCGCCAACAAGATCTCAGGAGATGCCGACCTGGCTTTCGTGCGGGAAAATCTCGTCGGACCGCCGCTGGTCGGCGTCCTTCCTCTTGACCGCGAACTGGAGCCGGAGGCGCGTGCGGGGCGTGTATCGCGCGACCGCCCCTTTTATAAAGAAATGCTGCGAATCGCAATGGAGGCCCTATGAGTTTCGACAACCGCTCTGTTGACCCTGCCGCGCAGGAGATGCTGGTGCATGCGCGCGATCTGGGCGCGAAGACCGTGTGGGACCGCCATGACGAGATGCAGCCACTGTGTGGATTCGGAGACCTGGGGCTGTGCTGCGATGTCTGTTACATGGGGCCTTGCCGCATCGATCCTTTCGGCGAACGGTCCCAGGTGGGCGCCTGCGGCGCGGATGCCCACTTGATTGTGGCTCGTAACCTGGCGCGGACGGTGGCCTGCGGCGCCGCCGCACACAGCGATCACGGGCGCGAGGTGGTGGAGGCCCTGCGCAACGCGACTGTCATCGCCAACCCCGAGAAGCTGAAAATGCTGGCGGAGGAATGGGGAGTCGCCGTGGACCACCGCGCTCTGGCCGCCCGCATGGCGTCCCAGTTTGGCTCCCAGGAAGGCCCGCTCATCCCGCTGCTGCGCGCCCCCGAGGAACAACGCAGGCGATGGGAGAAGATGGGCATCACGCCGCGGGGAATCGACCGCGAGATCGTCGAACTGCTTCACCGGACGCACCACGGGGTGGAATCGGACCCGGTGGCCCTGTTGCGAGGGGCCATGCGGGCCGCGCTGGCCGACGGCTGGGGCGGGTCGATGATCGCCACCGACGTGCAGGACGTGCTCTTCGGCGGGCCGCAAGCGATTCGGTCTCAAGCCAACCTGGGAGTGCTCGAAGAGCGGCAGGTCAATATTCTGGTGCATGGCCATGAACCGATTCTGAGCGAGATGATCGTGGCCGTCAGCCGCGATGAGGACCTGCTCGCCCTGGCGCGGCAGGCGGGCGCCGAAGGCATCAATATCGCCGGAATTTGTTGCACCGCCAACGAGATCCTGATGCGCCAGGGAATGCCGGTGGCCGGCAACTATCTGCACCAGGAGCTGGCGCTGCTGACGGGCGCCGTGGACCTGATGGTGGTGGACGTGCAATGCGTCATGCCTTCCCTTCCCCAGGTGGCCGCGTGCCATCACACCAAGATCGTGACCACTTCCTCCAAGGCCCACATGCCGGGTGCGGAGCAAATGGCGTTCGATGCTCATAACCCCAAGCAGACCGCGCGGGCCATTGTGAAGAGCGCCATCGAGGCGTTCTCGCGGCGCGACCCCTCGCGCGTGAATATTCCGCGCCACAAGATGGACCTGGTGGCCGGTTTCACCAATGAGAACCTGCCGCTCTACCTGGGCGGGCGTTTCCGCGCGGGTTACCGGCCGCTCATCGACGCGGTGGCGGCGGGCCGCATCCGCGGCATTGTGGGAGTGGTGGGCTGCAACACACCGCGCGTCGCGCAGGATAGCAACCACCTGGCCCTGGTCCGTTGCCTGCTGGCGCAGGACGTGCTGGTGGTGCAGACCGGATGCAGCGCCATCGCGAGCGCCAAGTTCGGCCTGCTGCGCCCGGAGGCGGCGCTGGAATACGCCGGGCCGGGCCTTCAGGAAGTGTGCGCGGCGGTAGGAATTCCGCCGGTTTTGCACGTGGGAAGCTGCGTCGACAATTCGCGCATTCTTTCGGTGTGCGTGGCGCTGGTCGCCGAGGGCGGAATGGGCGGCGATCTTTCGGAGTTGCCCATCGCCGCCGCCGCGCCGGAGGCCATGAGCGAGAAAGCCATCACCATTGGCCTCTACGCCGTGGCTTCCGGAATCTTCACGGCGTTCACTCCGGCGCCGCGCATCGCGGGAAGCAGCGTGGTGCGCAAATATCTCGAGGAGGATGTCGAGAAGGAAACCGGCGGCAAGTTTCTGTTCGCCAGCAACATGGACGACGCGGCCAAGGGAATCCTGGCGCACCTCGATGCCAAGCGGAAAGCGCTCAAGCTGGCGCCCCGCGCTTTGACGACCTACGTTCCCGCGACAGGGCTGAAATCTCTGGGATGCGGGCAGGCCCAGAAACACAGCCAGGAGAGGGTTCCAGAGGCCTGACGTGCGCGCCCTTCTGATTTTCAATCGCGAACGCTGCCTGGCCTGCTGGGCTTGCGAGCTGGCCTGCTCGGTGGCGCATTCCCGCAGCGGGCAACTCGAGACCGCCATCGCCGAGGAGTTTCCGCCCAAGCGGCGCGTGACAGTGGCCGCCGGCAAGGATGGAATCGACGCACTGCGATGCGAGCAGTGCGCCGAGCCGTTGTGCGCCTTCAGTTGCAAGAGCGGCGCGCTCCATCGCGACCCCATCAGCGGCTGGATCGCGCTCGAAGANNGATCCGGCGACGGACCGCGTGGTTCGCTGCGATGTGTGCCTTGGCCGTGAAATCCCCGCATGCGTGGCGGCCTGTCCCACCGGCGCGCTCGCGACCGGGGCGCCGCCGGACCGCCCGGCGCGCAGTGAATTCAAGGGACACGTCGTGGTGGTAGGCTCCTCCGCCGCCGGGATTGCCGCCTGCGAAGCCGCGCGCGAGTACGCCCCGGAGTGCTCCATCACGCTGGTCACGGCGGATGCCTCTCCGCAATATTCCCGGCCGCTTCTCTCTTACGTTCTGGCCGGGCGGATCGGGCGGCCCGCGATCTACTGGCCCGAGAGCGATCTGACGATTCGTGTACTGAATGCTCGCAGGGCAACGGGCCTCGAATCCAATAGGCTCCTCCTGGACAATGGAACCACGCTGACCTTTGACCGCCTCATCCTGGCCACGGGAGCGCGCGGGGCCGAGATTTCCATACCCGGCGCGGATCTGGCGGGAGTCCACACGCTGCGCAATCTCGAAGACCTGGAAGAGATCGAAAGAGAGGCCGGGCCGGGCCGGCGGGCGGTGGTGTTGGGTGGCGGCAACGTCGGTCTCCAGACCTGCGAGGCCCTGCTCGCCCGCGGGTTGACGGTAACAGTGGTTGTGACTTCTCCGCAGCTTCTCTCGCAAATGGTGGATGCGGAAGCCGGCCGCCGCATTGCCGATCTGTTCATTCGCCACGGCCTCGACGTGCGCACCGGCCGCGACGCCGTTGAGATTACGGGTGACGGACATGTGGAAGGCGTGCGCCTGGATGACGGCGAGCTGATCGGCGCCGATCTCGTCATCGTGGGCAAGGGGATCAAACCCAACGTCGAGTGGCTGCGCGGGAGCGGGGTGCGCGTGGCGCGCGGAATCGTAGTGGACCTCTGCGGGCGCACCAGCGTGCCGGGGATCTTCGCCGCCGGGGATTGCGCGGAAGCCATCGACCCGCTGACCGGCCGCTCGGCGGTGAGCGGCATCTGGCCCGTGGCGTACGAAATGGGCCGTGCGGCGGGAGCCGCGGCGGTGGGGGTGGAGCGGCCGTCCGCCGGCGCGTTGCGCATGAATGCCTCGCGCTTCTTCGGGGAGCCGATTATCTCCATCGGCGAGGTGTGCCCGGAGCGGCTGGAAGGGGCATCGGCCGAGGTGCTGGTCAACCGCGAAGGAGTGTATCGCAAGTTGGTGTACCACCAGGGGCGGCTGGCGGGAGCGCTGCTATACGGCGACATTTCCGGCGCGGGGAGTTTTTATCGGCTGTATCGGGAATCTGCCTCCGCTCCCTAACGGTCGCGGCTCGGAATGGGGCGTCGTACCGAGCCGCGAACGTAAGAGAGCGGTGGGTCCATTTGAGGAAGTGAGTTAGCCAATGTCCAAGATCATCGCAGAAGCGGCCATCCGCGGCGCTTACGCTTGTATGAACCGGGCGGAGGCGATGTTGTCGGAGGCGATCCACCGTCATGGCCGCGCGAAGAGCATCGCCTTCCCCGACACCGCTTATGCCTTGCCCGTGATCCTGGCGCTGGTGGGGAAGAGGGTCGAGAAACTGGGCGATCTGGAGGAGGCCTTGCAGGTGGCGCGCACGTGGCTTCCGGCGCCGCCCACGGAGAAGCTTTGGCTTCCCTATCTTGGCGGAACGCTCGACGCGGGGGCGGCCACACTGGTGGCGCATGAGGCCGTCGAGGCCATGAAGCCGAGGCTGGCGTTTGATTTCTGGCTGGGACCCACGCCCGACAGCATCCTGCGCGAGCAAGGCATCAAGCTGGTGGACGGGCGCATGCCGGGCTTCGCGGCCTGCGTGGGCGCCGCACCAAGCGACGAGGTGGCCGAGCAACTGGCTCGAGACCTGCAAGAGCGCAACATCCTGGTCTTCATGGGGGGCAACACCGGCGGCGAGACCATGGCTGCGCAACTCAACCGCCGGGGCGTCGAAATGAACTGGGAGACTTTTCTGGTTCCCTATGGGCCCGATACGTCCTCCATTGTTCACGCCCTGGGTTTCGCGTGCCGCGCCGCATTCACTTTCGGCGGGCTGCGGCCGGGCGGGATCAAGGAAACTCGCGAGATTCTGCTGTACAACAAGCGCCGCGTGATGGCCTTTGTCCTGGCGCTGGGCGAGGTGGACGACGAGAAGTATGCCACCGCCGCGGGCGCCATCAATTTCGGCTTCCCCGTCATCGCCGACACCGATATCCCGGAGATTCTGCCGAGCGGCATCTGCACCTACGAGCACGTCGTGGCCAATGTCGCGCATCGCGACATGCCGTCCCGGGCCGTCGAGGTGCGCGGGGTGAAGATCCGAACCGTCGAGATCCCCATCCCGGTCCGGCACGGCCCGGCTTTCGAAGGCGAGCGGGTGCGCAAGGAGGATGTCGCCGTCGAGTTCGGCGGCAAGTACACGCGGTGTTTCGAGTATCTCACCAGCCGTCCCATGGATAGGCTGCAGGACGGGCTGATCCGCGTGGTGGGTCCCGAGATCGCGGACGTGCCGGAGGGCGCGCGCCTGCCATTGGCGATCTTCGTCGAGGTGGCTGGCCGCAAGATGCAGCCCGAGTTTGAATCCATCCTCGAGCGGCACATTCATTCATTCCTGTCGGAACCGATGGGTGTGATGCATCTGGGCCAGCGCGACTCGGTGTGGCTCCGCATCTCGAAAAAAGCGCGCGATGCCGGGTTCCGCATCGAGCACCTGGGAACGGTTCTGCTGCACAAGCTGAGAAACGACTTCCCGGCCATCGTCGACAAAGTGCAGGTAACTCTGTTCACCGGTTCCGACGATGTCGAGAAGCTTTACCCGGAGGCTGCCGCCGCCTACCAGCATCGCGACGAGCGCATGGGGGCGCTGACCGATGAGAGCGTGGATATCTTCTACTCCTGCGCCTTGTGTCAGAGCTACGCGCCCAATCACGTGTGCATCATCACGCCCGAGCGCCTGGGTCTGTGCGGGGCCTACAACTGGCTGGACGGGAAAGCCGCTTACGAAATGAATCCGCACGGAGGCAACCTTCCGGTGAAGAAAGTGGAAGTGGTGGACCCCGTGCTCGGCCAGTGGAAAGGGATCAACGATTTCATCCAGAACGCTTCCAACGGCGCCTTTCTCAAGTTCTCGGCCTACTCGATGATCAACGATCCCATGACCTCGTGCGGTTGCTTCGAGTGCATCGCCTGCATTCTTCCGGGCACCGGCGGCATCATGATCGTCGACCGGGAATTTTCGGGGCAGACTCCGGTGGGGATGACCTTCTCCTCTTTGGCCGAGATGACGGGAGGCGGGCAACAGACGCCGGGCTTCATCGGCATCGGCACGCTCTACATTCTGTCGAAGAAGTTCATCAGCGCCGATGGAGGCCTGGCGCGGCTGGTCTGGACCACGACTCGCGTGAAGCAGAAGCTGGGCGACAAGCTTCGGCAGCGGTGCGAAGAAATCGGGCAACCGGAACTCTACGGCAAGATCGCCGATGAGACCATCTGCACGGAACTGGAACCGCTCATCGAGCACCTGGCGGCCGTCGAGCATCCCGCGCTGGCGCTGGGTGAGATGATCTAAGGAACCACGCGCATGAGTTTGGAACTGAAACCGAAGAGATGGGCCGGCGCCATACGGGAGGTGACGCTCGGGTCGGGGAGCCGGCGGCCTGTGACGGTGGGCGGCGGCAACGGTCTGCCGCTCCACACCTTCGAAGCGAGCTTCCCACACCGCCCGGTTTTCGCGCTGGAAATCACCGATGTGGCGCCGCCGCGATGGATTGATACCGTCCGGCAGCCCTGGAATGGAGTGCTGGGCCAGCCGGCCGCTGCCGCGCGCCGCGCGGTGGACGAATTCGGCGCGGACTTGGTGATGCTGCATCTTATGGGCACGCACCCCGACCGCGGGAATCGCTCGCCCGACGATGCGGCGGCTGACGTCCGCGCGGTTCTCGAGAGCGTGCGGGTTCCGCTGATCGTCAAAGGGCCGGGTGCGGGTCCCAAGCAGAACGATGTGCTGGCCCGCGTGGCGGAGGAATGCCAGGGCGAGGGACTTGTGCTCCACTCGGCCTGCCAGGAAGAATACAAGACCCTGGCCGCCGTCGCGGTGGCGTATGGCCATGTGCTGGTGGCCGAGAGCCCCATCGACATGAACATCGCCAAGCAGCTCAATATCCTGCTGTCGGATGCCAGCATGGACTTGCGCCACACTCTCATTGACCCGCTCACCGGCGGCCTTGGCTATGGGCTGGAGTACACATATTCCGTGATGGAGCGGATCAGGCTGGCGGCCCTCGGCGGCGATGCCATGCTGAGCTCGCCCATGATCTGCCTGGTGGGAGAGGAAGCCTGGAAGGCCAAGGAAGTCAAGGTGAGCGGCGGCGTCCACTGGGAGGTGGCCACCGCGCTCACGCTCATTGAAGCGGGCGCGGAGGTTCTGGTCTTGCGCCATCCCGAGGCGCTGGCCCGGCTGCGCAAGCAAGTGGACTGCTGGTTCGGAGGTGAAACATGCCGCTAACCGGCCTGCAAGTTTTCAAACTGCTTCCGAATACCAATTGCCGCGAGTGCGGCTACCCCACCTGCCTGGCGTTCGCCATGAAGTTGGCGGCGGGAAAAGAATCGCTCGAGAAGTGCCCGTATGCCTCTCCGGAAGCCTGCGCGGCGCTGGGCGCAGCCTCCGCGCCTCCGATACGCGGAGTGACCATCGGCCGTGGCCCGCGCGCCATCACCGTGGGCGAAGAGACGGTGTTCTTTCGGCACGAGAAGACCTTCGTGCGGCGCCCCGGGCTTTTCCGCGTGCTGAACCCCGCCTCCGATCGGGACACCCTGCTGGATTCGTGGCGCGCGCTACGCATTGACCGAGCGGGAGAGACGTTTCAGGTGGATGGCGTGGCCATTCCGGAATCTCCCGGTTCGCCGGACGACGCCGCTGCCGCCGCCGAGCGCGGTTTTCCCGTGGCGTTGCTGGCCGCAACACCCCAGGGCGCATCGGCCATGGCGGAACGAATCAAGGACCATCGCCCATTGCTCGTCCCGCCGCCTGGCGCGGACCTGGGCGCGTACGCGGGCCTGGCCGCGCGCCTCGGCGTGCCGCTGGTGGTTTCAGGAGCCGATTTAAACGCTCTCGCCACCGCCGCCATGGATGCCACCCGAGCCGGCGTGGCCGACATTCTGCTGGAGCCTCCGGGCGCGGATCTGTGCGGGCTCCATCACAACCTGAGCGGTATTCGACGGTGCGCGCTCGACCGCATCCACCCCGGTCTGGGCCACCCGGTCTTTCTGCGGATCGCCGCCGGGGAGTTCGAAAAAGCCGTGCTCGGCATCACCAAGTTCGCTTCGCTCCTGGCCATCGAGGACCACGGCGGCGAGACCTGGCTGCCTCTCTGGACGCTGCGGCAGAACATCTACACGGACCCTCAGAAGCCTCTGCAAATGCAGCCGGGCGTCTACTCCATCGGCGAGCCTGATGCCAAGTCACCGCTGCTGGTCACGACTAACTTCTCACTCACTTACTTCATTGTCTCGACGGAACTCGAAGCCACTGGCCTGGCTTGCCATCTGGCGGTGGTAGACGCCGAGGGCTTAAGCGTACTCACCGCCTGGTCCGCGGGGAAATTCTCCGGCGACCGCGTAGCCAAGTCGCTCCGCGCGATGCAGGCCACCGAGCGAGTAAGTCATCGGACGGCGATCATTCCCGGCTATGTGTCAGTCATCTCGGGCGAGCTTGAGGACGCCCTGGGCGATGGTTGGAGGGTATTAGTCGGCCCGCAGGAAGCCTCCGACATCGCCCCATTCCTGCGCGATGTCTGGGAGACAGTATTTCGGTGACAGGCTACGTAACCTCGAAACTCCGCTCACCGATTTGCATTTCGGGGTTTCGTAGCCTGTCGCCGAAATCCCCCGAAATCTCCGTCGCCGAAATCCCCCAAAATCCCTCCGGTCTATAGTTTTCCCTAAAGCCGCCGATTAGGTACCTGAAGAGCTCACCGCAAGGTGGGCTTCGTTGATGCGATCTCGGACGGTAAATCGGAGGCAATTCGTGGAAACCCCGGCACAGAACCCCGAAACACTCGACACCCGGCTGTTGCTGAAGGTCTTGATGGCCTTCAAAAAGGGCGATTTCTCGGCCCGTCTGCCGGTAGAAAAGACCGGGACCGTGGGCAAGATCTATGACGCGCTCAACGACGTGATCGAGCGCAATGAAAACATGACCAACGAGTTGGTCCGGGTCTACGGTTCAGTCGCCAAAGAGGGCAAGATCGGGGAGCGAGCGGCTTTATCCGGGGCCGGCGGTTCCTGGAGGGTGTGCGTGGATTCGGTGAACGGGATGATCGCCGGCCTGGTCCAACCCGTGAGCGAGGTGGCGCGCGTAATGGGCGGGGTGGTCAAAGGCGACCTGGCCCAGAGCATGGCGCTGGAGGTCGATAACCGGCCCCTGCAAGGCGAATTCCTGCGGAATGCACGATTGCTGAACACCGCCGTTGAACAGTTGGGCGCCTTCGCCGCGGAAGTCACACGCGTGGCGCGGGAAGTCGGCACCGAGGGCAAACTGGGCAGCCAGGCGGTGGTGAGAGGCGTC
>PMYB01000038.1 GCA_003170915.1 Bryobacterales bacterium
CACACCATCATCCTCAGCACCCACATCCTCTCGGAAGTGGAGCATTCCTGCGAGCACGTCATCATCATCGACCGCGGCAAGCTGGTGGCCATCGATACGGTCTCCAACCTCACCAATCGCCTGCGCGGCTCCGAAGCCGTGGCGCTCGAAGTGGAAGCCGCCGGCGGCCAACCCAACCCCACCGATGTGCAGCAGCGCCTCGAGCAGGTGGCTGGCGTCAGCCGCGTGGTCATGAAGGATTCCAAGGACGGCCGGCTCACCTTCGAAGTTGAAAGCCTGCAAGGCCGCCACATTCGCGCCGAGCTCGCCCGCACCGTGATCAATTCCGGCTGGAGCCTCACCGAGTTGCGCGCCGTCGGCCTCAGCCTCGAGGACATCTTCCTCCAGCTCACCGCCGCCGAAGCGAAGGACCAGGTTAAGGAAGGAGACAAGCAGTGAAGAACGTACTCCTCATGTGCCAGAAGGAACTCAAGAGTTATTTCGCCTCGCCCATCGCCTATGCGGTCCTCGCGCTGTTCGGGCTGATCTTCGGCTTCGGCTTTTACACCGCCACTCGCGACTTCGTCCGCTTCAGCTTCCAGTCGCAGATGATGGGCGGCGGCCAGACCATGAACGTCAACGAGCAGATCATCCGCCCGTTGCTGGGCTTCGCCTCCACCGTGGCTTTGTTCCTCATCCCCATGATCACCATGCGGCTCTTCGCCGAAGAGAAACGGTCCGGCACCATCGAGCTGCTGCTCACCTCGCCGGTGACCGATACCGAAATCATCCTCGGCAAGTGGCTCGGCGCCATGCTCCTGTACCTTTGCGTGCTGGCCATGTCGATGATCAACATCGCGCTGCTGTTTGCCTGGGGCAAGCCGGACCTCAAACCGGTGCTGGTGGCCTACCTCGGGCTGGCCCTGCAAGGCGGCTGCCTGCTGGCCATCGGGACTTTCATCTCGACCACCACCAGGAACCAGATCGTGGCCGGCGGCGTCACCTTCTTCACTTGCCTGCTGCTGTGGCTACTGAGCTGGTTCACGGCCTTCGACTCCACCGTGCCCGCGCAGGTGGTCAATTACCTCTCGATCGTCACTCACTTCGAAAACTTCGGTAAGGGCGTGCTCGATTTGAAAGACACGGTCTTCTACATTTCCTTTATCTTCTTTGCGCTGTTTGCAACTTCGCGATCGATGGAATCGCTGCGGTGGAGGGCATAACATGTCTCACGAATGGCTCAAGAAAAGACAAACCAGGTACACCGCCTACGTCGCCGTCTACGTCGTCGTCATCCTCGCCGTCCTGACGGCCGTCAACTTCCTGGCCAACCGCTACGACAAGTCGTGGGACTCCACCGCCAACAAGCAGTTCAGCCTCGCCGGCCAGACCATCAAGGTGGTCAAAGGGCTCAACCGCGACGTTCACATCGCCTACTTCGACGACACCAGCCGCTTCCCCCAGGCGCGCGACCTGCTGGACCGATATTCGGCCCTTTCCCCCAAGCTGCACGTCGATTACCTCGATCCCGTCAAGAAGCCGCAGCAGGCCAAAGCCGCCGGCTTCCGCCGCGACGTCAATATCCTGGTGAATAGCGGCCTCCGCACGGAAGAAGCCAAGACTCTCACCGAAGAAGAGATTACCGGGGCGCTCATCCGCTCGCTGAAATCGGGCGAGCGCAACGCCTGCTTCGTCTCCGGCAGCGGCGAACACAGCATCGACGATACCGACCGCTCCGGCTACTCCGCCATCAAGGACGCGCTCGAACACAACAACTACAAGACCCGTACCGTCTCCTTGCTGGCGGCCGCCCCCAGCGCCCCTCCCGCGGATGCCAAGGCAGGCGCGGCGCCTCCCCCGCC
Source organism: Bryobacterales bacterium (assembly GCA_003170915.1). Taxonomy (GTDB): domain Bacteria; phylum Acidobacteriota; class Terriglobia; order Bryobacterales; family Bryobacteraceae; genus Fen-178. The sequence continues at coordinate 1,842 of PMYB01000038.1, forward strand.
CGCGCCCGGCAAGCCCGAGGTCCCCAGGGACTGCACGGTCCTGATCGCCGGCGGCCCGCAGCACGACTACATCCAGCCTGAGACCGACGCCATCAAAGCCTACGTCGAAGGCGGCGGCCACGCCCTCTTCCTGATGGACCCGGCGCTCAGCATCGGCCGCACCCAGACCGACGAGAACACCACGCTGGCGGCGCTGTTCCAGAGCTGGGGCGTCACGCTCCACAAGGACCTGGCGCTCGATACCAGCGGTATCGGCCAGGTCTTCGGGCTTGGTCCGGAAGTGCCGCTCGTGACCAACTACGAATCCCATCCCATCGTGCGCGATCTGAAAGAAGTCGCCACGGCCTTCCCGCTCTCCCGCACGCTGGACACCAAGAACGGGGAGAAAACCACCGTCGAGAAGCTCTTCGCCACCGGCGAAAACAGCTTCGCTACTACCAACCTCGGCTCCGGCTCCATCCGCATCGATCCCAAGAAAGACAAGAAGGGCCCCCTCACCCTGGCGGCCGCCGGCACGTACAACGGCACGGCCCCAGGGCGGTTCGTGGTGGTGGGCAGCTCCATGTGGGCGGGCAACAGCTTCATCCGGTTCAACGGCAACCGCGACCTGTTCCTCAACATGATCAACTGGCTCACCGCGGACGAGGACCTCATTTCCATCCGGCCCAAGGCGCCCGAAGACCGCCCCCTCAATATCACCGCGCAGAAGATGAACCTGGTGTTCTGGCTGAGCATCGTGATCTTCCCGCTGGCCGTAGTGGGGTTCGGCATGGCCACCTGGTGGAAGAGGAGATAACCCATGAAGCCGACGGGGCTGTTGGTCGCGGTCGCTATTTTGGCTGTTCTGGGCGGCCTCATCTGGTGGTCGAACAAGAAGCAGGCCGCGGCCAGTAAGACGTCTACCGACACCACCACCAAGCTTCTTTCCATACCGGACGACCAGTTCCAGGAAATCCGGATCAAGAAGCTCACCGGCGAGCTACAGGACCTGCGCCGCGTGAACGGCAAGTGGCAGCTTACCCAACCCACGCAGCTTTCGGCCGACCCGGACACCGTGGGTTCCATGGTCTCATCGCTTTCCTCCCTCAACGCCGACAAATTGATCGAGGAGAAGGCCGCCGACCTCCAGCCTTATGGCCTGCACGTGCCCACGCTCGATATCACCGTCGTAAAAAAAGATGGCAAGAGCGACGAGCTGCTGATCGGCGACGACACGCCCACCGGTTCCGGCGCCTACGCCAAGCTGGCCGGCGACCCGCGCGTGTTCACCGTCGCCAGCTTCATCAAGTCCAGTATCGACAAGACTCCCAGCGATCTCCGCGATAAGCGCCTGCTCACCTTCGATTCCGATAAGCTCACACGTGTCGAGTTGCAGGCCAAAGGGACGCCCGTCGAGTTCGGCAAGAACAATCAGAACGAGTGGCAGATCCTCAAGCCGCGTCCGCTGCGCGCCGATGGCTCGCAGGTGGAGACCCTCATCAACAAGCTCAAAGACGCCAAGATGGATCTTTCCGGCGCCCAGTTGGACATCGCCAAGAACTTCGCGGCCGCCGCCAAGGTGGCCACCGTGGTGGTGGCCGACGCCGGCGGTAACCAGACGCTCGAAGTCCGCAGGGACAAGGACAAGAACTGCTACGCCAAGAGTTCCGCGGTCGAAGGCGCCTACAAAGTGGCCTCCGATCTTGCCGACGCGCTCGACAAAAACCTCGACGACTTCCGCAACAAGAAGCTTTTCGATTTCGGTTTCAGCGATCCCAGCAAGGTCGAGCTCAAGGCCGTGACCTACGCCAAGAGCGGCGATAAGTGGCTGGCCGGCTCCAAGACCATGGACAACACCAGCGTCCAGAACCTGATCGACAAGCTGCGCGAACTCAGCGCCGCGAAGTTCCCCGAGAAAGGCGGCGGCCAGCCGGTCTTCGAGGCCAGAGTGACTTCCAACGACGGCAAACGGGTCGAAAGAGTCTCCATTACCAAGCAGGGTAGCCAATATTTCGCGCAACGTGAGAACGAGCCGAGCATCTATGAACTGGATAGCAAGGCTGTGGACGACCTGCAAAAAGCCGCCTCCGACGTGAAAGAGCCGCCGCCCCCGCAGCCCAAGAAGAAGTGAACGCCCTCCTCACCGACCTCTACGAGCTCACCATGGCCGCCGGCTACTTCGAGTCCGGCAAGGTCTCCGAGAAAGCCGTTTTCGAATACACCATCCGCCGTCTCCCTCCGCACCGCAATTTCATCCTCGCCGCCGGCCTCCCCCAGGTGGTCGATTACCTGCTCAACCTGAGTTTCGCCGCCGAGGAGATCGACTATCTCCGCGGCCTGGCGCAGTTCCGCCACGTATCGCCGGCCTTCTTCGACTACCTTCGCGACTTCCGCTTCACCGGCGACCTCTTCGCGGTCCCCGAGGGCGTCCCGATGTTTCCCAGCGAGCCGGTCCTCACCATCCGCGCGCCTATCATCGAGGCGCAGATCCCGGAAACGTACGTGCTCTCGGCGGTGGCGTTCCAGTCGCTCGTCGCCACCAAGGCCGCGCGCTCGGTGGAAGTGGCGGGCGGCCGAGCCGTGGTCGAATTCGGCACGCGCCGCGCGCATACACCGGAAGCGGGCGTCGTCGGCGCGCGCGCCGCGTACATCGGCGGCTGCGCCGGCACCAGTAATACGCTCGCCGGCTTCCGCTTCGGCATCCCCGTAATGGGCACGGCGGCGCACTCCTGGGTCATGTCGTTCCCAGGCGAGATGGAGGCCTTCCGCCAGCTCCAGCGGGTTCTCGGCGATTCCACCGTCCAGCTCATCGATACCTACGACACCTTGGAAGGCGCGCGCCGCGCGGCCCAGCTCGGCCGGCCCCTGTGGGGCGTGCGCATCGATAGCGGCGATTTTCTGGCCCTCTCGCACCAGGTCCGCGCCATCCTCGACCAGGCCGGCCTGCCCGAAGCCAGGATCATGGCCAGCGGCGACCTGGACGAGTACCGCATCCGCGAACTGGTGAACGCCGGCGCGCCCATCGACGCTTTCGGCGTCGGCACCCAACTCGCGACTTCGGCCGACGCCCCCGCGCTCAGCGCGGTTTATAAAATGGTGGAGTTGGAGTTCCGCGGCATCCAGCGTTTCACCGCCAAATACAGCGCCGACAAGATTTCGCTCCCCGGCTCGAAGCAGATTTTCCGCGAGCCGGCGCGCGACGTGGTGGCGCGGTCGGGCGAATGCGGCAAAGGCGAAGCGCTGCTGCGCCCGGTGATCCTGGGAGGGCGCCTGGTCGAGCCGCTGCCCACTGTCGAACCAGCGCGCCGCCGCGCGGCCGAGTGGTTGGCGAAGCTGCCCGCGGCTCTGCGACAATTGGAAGTAGGGGAGCCGTGGCCGGTGGTCTACAGCCGCGAACTGCGTGCCCTGATCGATCGCACCCGTTTGAACGTGGCTGGATGAAAACCGTTTTCTTCGATATCGATTCCCAACTGGACTTTCTCTACCCCGCCGGCGCGCTTTATGTGCCCAACGCCGAGCGCATCGTCCCCGCCATCGCGCGCCTCAACCGCTTCGCCGCGGCCCACGGCATCCCGGTGGTCTCCACCACCGATGCCCACGCCGAGAACGATCCCGAGTTTTCCGACTGGCCGCCGCACTGCGTCGCCGGCACCTGGGGCCAACGCAAGGCCGAGGCGACGCTGCTCGACGGTGCGTCGCAGATCATCGTCGAAAAGCAGACCGTGGATGTCTTCCTGTCCCCCACTCTGGTCCGCGTGGTCGAGCGGCTGAACGCCGACCGCTACGTGGTCTACGGCGTGGTCACCGAGATTTGCGTCCTATCCGCCGTGCGTGGCCTATTGAAGACCGGTAAGCCGGTGACGGTGGTGACAGACGCGGTGAAGGCATTGACCGCCGAAGCCTCCGCGCGCGCGCTGGAAGAAATCCGCGCCAGCGGCGGCATGCTCGCCACCGTTTCGGAGGTCTGCCTGATATGAGCCGCAGGGTGGAGGTTGACGAGTACACCCCCGAGCAGCGCCGGATTGTCAACGCGCGTCTTGATGAGGCCGAGAAAGGCCCGTTCCACGGCCCCTTCACCGCCAAAGAAGCTTCCGCTTTCCTAAAGAAAACTCTGAAAGCCACCCGGCGCGCCAAGCCCAAACGCTCCAAGTGAGCGCCTGCGACGATTTTGTGGGGCGGGCCCCCCTGGCCCGCGGCCGACCCCCTGGTCGGCCTGCTCGGACGCAGAAAGAGTCGGACCAGGGGGGCCGGCGCGGACGAGGGCGTCCGCCCCACGTTTGGTTGCGGCTCTGCTGCTCTGTGGGGCAGGTTGGCCGTACGGCAACCTGCGGGCCGAGTGGCACTCGGCCCGCGCGGCGATTGCCAATCGCCGCGCCGGATGCCATCCGGCCCCACATGGTTCACCCGCGCGCGATCACTTCGAAATTGCTGCCGCGGCGGCGCAGCGCCGGCACGCGGAGCAGCCAATCGTCCACCGCGCGCGCCGCCCGGTACCCGGCGCGCCAGCCGGGCAACAACCCCGCCAGCGGCGACGACCCGAAGTCGTACATGCTGACGCGGGCGTCGAACCCCGCGCCGCGGAACAACTCCGCTGTGGGCCCCGGCTCGAGTTCTCGCTCGTCTGGAGTCTGGTATCGCTTCATCAACCCCGGAACCAGCAGCTTTCCAAGAACGCCGGAAAGCCGCCTGCTGCTCGGGTCGAGCGAATAGAAAACGCCGCCCGGCGCGAGCAAGCCTTTCACCCGGCCCGGCAGTTCCGCCAGCGCCTGGTCCGGCAGATGGTGCAGGAAGAAGATCGCCATTACCAGGTCGTAGGCGCCCTCGGCGGTGGTTCCTTCTTCGAAGTGCGCATTGGCGATCCCCAGGCGGCCGGCGTCGGCGCGCGCCTGTCGCACCGCGGCGGGCGAGAGGTCCACGCCCACCACCTCGGCCACGCGCGGGGCCAGCAGCAGTTCCGTATCGCCGATTCCGCATCCCAGGCTCAGCACGCGGGAGCGCGCGCCCGCGCCGGTCATCCGCAGGATGCGCCCCACCATGTGCTGGCGCAGGGCCCTCACCGCCGGCCGCGCGAAGTGCGCTTGAGCGAAGCCCGAATACAGCTTCTCGTGATACTCCAGCTCGCTTTGAAGAGCGTCTTTCACGCCGCCTTCCGGCGGCCGCGGAAGCTCGTCCAGGTCAGAAACAGGTAGCCCGCCAGCAGCCCTCCATCGCGGGCCAGCGTGCGGGCCGAGATGGCGTCCCCAAAACCGAAACAGCCGCAGTCGATGTGCATCCCCTCGGCGTACGCCCTCATCATCAGGGCTAAGAACACCAGCAGCAGCAGCGAAGCCGCAGTCGACGAAACTCGCAGCCAGCGCCCCGCCATGAGCGCCAGGCCGATCAGCATTTCCGCCCACGGCAACGTGCGCGCCACCACCAGCACGGCCCAATAGGGCAGCACTCTGTAGGCGTCGATCGACATCGCAAACAGCTCCCATGGCTGCCGTAGCTTGGTCCACGCGGCGTAGACCAACACCGCGCCCAGCGCCACCCGCAGCGCCAGCACCACCGCCCGGAAAACTCTACTTGAGGAGACCATCGAGTAGCGACCTCAAGAGATTGTAGTTGACCGCGCCGGCAACCGGAAATCGGTTCGCGCCGCGCGTGACGATCATGGTGGGAGTCTGGTTGATACTCGCGGCCCTTCCCGCGTCCAGGTCATGCTGCACCGCGCTCAACACTGAGGGGTCCTTGGCCAGCAATTGCACCTTCTTGGCTTCCACCGGAGTCAAAACGTTGGCCACCGTGTCCCACACTTTGCCGCTCGCGGACCAGGCTACCTGGTTCAGGAACAGCGTGTCGGCCACCTGCTGATACTTGCCGAGCCGCGCGGCCGCGGTGGCGTAGCTGGCTGCCTCGCGCGAATAGGGATGCATGGGAAGCGGGAACTCGCGGCTCACCAGGAATACCTTGCCAGGGATCACGTAATCCCTCATGACCAAAGGCAAGATCTGCTCGTGCAGTCCCTTGCAGGCGGGGCATTCGAAATCGCTGAAAACCTCGATCTGGATGGGAGCGCTAGGGCTGCCCAGCGACTTGCCCGAATCGGCGTCCGAAGAAGCCGCCAGGCAGGGTAACAGTGCGGCGAGTGCGAGGGCAAAAAGCTTCATTTTTCTATTCTACGTGCGAGCGCCGCCAACGGCCACTCCGAATTATCCGCCCCAGCCATTGCGCGCCGATTCGTGCTTTAATCGAGTAAATCATGGAAGTTTTATGTTCATAAGACTATTGCTAACGGCGATGCTGGCCACCACTCTGGCGTTCGCTCAGCGTGGCGGCACAGGCGGCGACGACACCGGCGGTATGGGCGGTGGAATGGGAAACGACACCGGCGCAATGCCGCGCATCGAGCGCCAGACCCCGTTCGATATCTTCGCCGACCGCCTCAAGCTCAACAAGGACCAGAAGACCGAAGCCCAGACGGCGCTTGCCGACGCCCTGAAAGAATCCGCGGCGCTGCGCCAGCAGTTGACGCAGACCAAGCTGGAGATGGCCAAGGCGATGCTCGGCGGCGCGAGCGCGGACGATCTCAAGAAAACCATGGACACCTATGCCTCCGTGGCCGCCCAGGTGACCGGCATTGAGACCAAGGCCTTCGCCAAGGTCTGCGCGACGCTCAAACCCAATCAACAGGGCAAGGCCGCGTCGGCATTCGAGCTGATGGCCGGAATGTTCAATGCGCCTGCCGGCGGCGCCGGGGGAAGAAGAGGAAGGAACTAGAGGATCTCTCATGTTTTTCAAATTATTACTGGCCGGCATTCTGGCTGCCACTCTGGCTTCCGCCCAGCGCGGTGGCGGAGGAAGGGGCGGATCGAGTGGGCCCATGGCGCCGATGGGCAGCCAGCCCGATAAACTCGCGATTCTCACCGACAACCTCAAGCTCAACAAGGACCAGAAGAAGCTGGTCAAGACCGTCCTCGACGAGAGCCAGAAGGACGCCACGCCGCTGCGCGACCAAGCCATCAAGAGCCGGCAAGCGATTGGCGAGGCTATTTCAGCCGGCAAGAGCCAGGACGAGATCGACCAACTGGTAAAGAGCCACGCCGCCATAGAGTCCCAGATGGCCGGCATTGAGATGAAAGCCTTCGTCAAGATCTATCAGGGACTCGACAAGGACCAGCAGCCGAAAGCCCAGGTGCTGTTTCAGATGATGAGCGGCATCTTCAAAGGCAAGAACTGGAACGACTGAGCGCGTCCCCGGGTGTCCTCACACCCAAAGCAGCGGCTGGCGCACGGGGAAGTTGCGCACCACTTCTTCGACGGTGGGGTCGGCGTCGAGCTTGCGCCATAGCGCGAGGTACTCGGGCTTGCCGAGCGCCAGGCCGGCGAACAACAGGCACGGCTGGCGAACGGGCCACTCTTTGTCATACATGACATCGGGCGGCTTGGGCCATTTCTTCTTGTCCAGCATGTACGGATACATGTAGGCCATGGCTTTCGCCATCCCCCGGCCGTCGGGCAGCTTCCACGTCCACAGGTTCTGGCCGTTCGACGCGAGGGTCTGGGCGGCGATGGCGAAAGCGTCCAGATTGAACAGGGAATAGCCGTAAGGCTTGGTGCGGGCCAGTTCCAGCGGGAAGCTGCCGTCGGGCGCCTCCTGGTTGGGAATGAGCACGGTCTGGAACCGGTTGCGGCAGTATGCCGTCAGGTCCGCGTTGCCGGTGAGTTGGGCGAAGGCGGCCACCTGCGTGACCCAGCAGGTGCCGTGATTGTTCTTGGCGTCGCGCTCGGCGATGCCGTAGGCGTGCGTGGTCATCCACTCGAGATAGGACGCGAACCATTGCTTCACGCCCGCCCGATCGGGCGGCGCCAGGCCGAGTTGCCCCGCGGCGCGCGCGACTTCCACCAGGTGGAGCGTATCGATGATGCCAGTTCCCCGCCCCGTGAAACGCCCCTGGATGGCCTGCGCGTATTCGAGGTTGGGATTCATGCGGGTTTCGCTATCGACAAACCACGCGCGCAGGTGCCGGGCGGCATGGTCCGCATACCTGCGCTGGCGTGTGATCTTGTAGGCCGCCCCCAGCGCGGGCACGATGAGACTCAACCGGATCATGGCGCGGCGGTGCTCGACGAAATTGTCCGGGTTGCTCATGCCGTCGCGCTGGATGTAGGGGCCGTCGGGGTGCTGCGGATCGGGCCACCAGTAGTCGCCTTCAGAGAAGAAGTCGTGCTGGCCGCCCGCGCTGCGCGGGGATCTCGAGGCGGTCACGGTGACCGGCTGTTCGGCGAGGTATCGGTCCGCGGCTTTCAGCACGCAGGGGCGTTCGATGGCGGCGAGATCGAACTTTTCGGCGCCGCGGCAGGCAGGCGCGGCGGCCAGGGCGATGGCAGCCTGGAGGAAGTCTCGGCGATGCATGAATGGATTTATTTTAGCGCTACAAGCCCGGCCTGAGACGCTCGACTTCGGAAAACTCGCGGGCCGCTTCGTCATGATGGCCCAGGGCGGCCAGAATCCTTCCCAGGTTCAAGTGCGCATTGACGTAATCCGGCCTGAGCCGCACCGCCGCGGCAAACTCATCGCGAGCTTCCTCCAGCCGATTTCGCCTGGCAAGCGCGGTTCCCAAGTTGAAATGGGCCTCGGGGTTGCCAGGCTGAAGACGGACTGCTTCAGCGAACTGCGCGATGGCCTCATCCGCACGCCCCATCATGCCGAGCAGCGTCCCCAGGTTGTAGCGGAGATCGGGATCGCCGGGTTTGCTCCCGACCGCCTCAACCAATTGTGGTAGCGCCTCCTGCAGGTGTGGAAGCGCTTCCTGGAGCCGGCCCTGCTCCACCAGCACCCCTCCCAGGCCGTAGTGCGCCTCCGCGCTCGCCGGCCGAAGTTGAAGCGCTACGCGATATTGCGCCTCGGCCTCGGCCGCGCGACCGCTCCGGATCAGGGCAGAGGCCAAATCGATGCGCGCCTTGGCGAAGCCGGGCTCGAGCCGAACCGCTTCCTCGATGTGCGCAATCCCCTCGTCGGCCCGCCCCACGGCCATCAGGGCCTCGCCGAGATTATCCCGGGCTTGCGCATCCTGGGGCTGAATTCTCACGACGCTTTCAAAACTGGACACGGCTTCGTTGAATTCTCCCGCCTGTCTCTCGGCGACAGCGAGATTGTTGTAGGCCACATAGTTCTCATTCGTCACTTCGATGGCGTGCCGGAACAGACTGATACTGTTTTGCCAGTGCTCGACATTGAACCAGGCGGCTATCGACCATGCCGAACATACGACGAGCGTCGAGACCGCCAGCGCCGGTTTGCCCCAGCGCCATCGCCCGGCCGCTTCGGAGGCGCCCCAAGCCAACACGATCGAAATCCCCACCATCGGTATGTAGGTGTAGCGGTCCGCCCGGGATTGCGCGCCGGCTTGAACCAGACCGATGACTGGCACCAGAGTGCCCAAATACCAAAACCACCCGACGGCAGCATAGGGATGCCGGCCCATTGCGCGCAGAACCAAAACGGTGACCGCGACCAGCGCGAAACCGGCGATCATCCACTCCCAAACCTGCGGAATCGAGTACGGATAGAATACCGCCAGCCTGGCGGGCCAAACGAAGTTCCCCACGTACGTCACATAGGAGACGAGCGCATTCTGGAGACGCACGGCAAAGGGAACCTGGTTGATGGATGAGACAATACCTGCGTGTTCTTGAACCAGGTACGTCACAACTGAGGCGCCCGCCGCCAGCACGAACAGCGGTAGCTTTTCGAAAACCAAACCCACCGCGGCCTTGCGGCGAAGCGGCCAAACGTCCAAGAGCAGCGCAACAAAAGGCAGGGTGATCGCCATCGGCTTGGCCATCAGCCCGCAGCAGAAGAGCAGTACGACGAGCAGGTATCTTCCGCGGGACCGCCGCTCGGTGTAATCCACATAGGCCCACAGCGTCAGAAAAAAGAACGCCGCGCTGAGAACGTCTTTTCGCTCCGCCACCCACGCCACCGATTCGACGTGCAGCGGATGCAGGGCGAAAGCGAAGGCGACGAACGCGCTCCGCCACCGCGCGCCGGTCATGCGGCGGAAAAGTCCAAACAGGAGAAAGGCGCCGACCGCATGGAGTGCGACATTCGTGAAGTGGTGGGGGGCGCTTTCGAGTCCGAATAGTTCGCAATCCAGCATGTGGGAAAGCCATGTGAGCGGAATCCAGTTTGAGTCGTGCGCGGACGTGAAGGCCCAAACCAGGCCATGCCACGTCAGTCCGCCACGCACCTGTGGATTCTCAGTGACGTACTGGGGATCGTCGTAGTTCACGAAGTCGTGGCTTCGGACCTGGCCATATACCGCCAGGATGGCGAGGAACAGCAGGACGCAGATCCAGAAATCAAGGCGCGAAGACCCGGGGACAGACGGATCTGTCCGCGCGGCGCAGGGCCCAGAGGGCACCCCAGCGCCTTGGGACAGATTCGTCGGTCCCCGGCGCCTTGCAGTCACCGGCGCACGGCGGCGCTGAGGGTGCGGTAGGGCTTGCCAACCTCCTGCGCGTCCACCACGGCCACAGCGGCCACATGCACAATGTCGTTGACTTCCGAGCCGCGCTGTAGCACGTGCACGGGCTTGGACAGGCCGGTGAGCAGCGGTCCGATGCACTCGGCGCCGCCGATGCGTTGCAGCAGCTTGTAGGCGATGTTGCCGGCTTCGAGGTTGGGGAAGATCAGCACGTTGGCGCCGCCCTTGAGCGTGCTGAACGGGTAGGTCTC
>PMYB01000077.1:0-18645 GCA_003170915.1 Bryobacterales bacterium
GGCGGCTTCGTTCAACGCCGTTTGGGGACCGTTTCCGGAAACCCCAGATCTCTGGAGCTGTCACTTCGGACAGCGGGCGTACGAACGTAGCAGCCGCGGCTGGTTCGGCATCGAGTTGGATCTCAAGCACGCGCCTATCCTGCTCGAATCGGGCAAAGACCGCCGGCATGACAGGAATTTGGCAGAATTGAAGTTCAGGCCGATCCTAAAAGGGTTGCGAAAACGCTTTCCACGGCTTACCAGTCAATCGAGGTACATTGATTGTAAACAGATGACGCTCCTTAAACGACTTAAGACGACGCCAGCTCCGCCAGTCCTCTATCACTACACAACCCAAGCCGGCCTCTTAGGCATACTGCAGGACAACTGCATATGGGCCACGGCGGCCCATTATCTCAATGATTCATCTGAATACCGTTACGGTCTGCAGCATATTGCCGAAGGGTTGCTCGAGGGGAGCAAGAAAGCAATCAGCAAGCAGGAGGCCGCCAATCTATCCGCTATCGCTCAACAAACCCTCTCACCATTCTGGAGTGTGTGCGTGGTCTCGCTGACCTCCAAGGGTGATCTACTGAGTCAGTGGCGCGCATACGCCGGCGGCTCGGGCGGATTTGCCCTTGGCCTCCATTCGAAATATCTCCGGAAAGCTGCTCACCGGCAGGGATTCTATTTGGTGCGGTGCATCTACACTCAAGCGGACCAGCAGCAAGCTATAGGCAAGCTGATACAGGAGTTCCGGGAACGGATGACCACTTCGCCGATATGGGGACCTACGGAGCAAGGGGGATGCGTAGCGACAGCAATGCGACTGGCGATTATGTTAAAAGACAGATCCTTCGCCAAAGAGCGCGAGTGGCGGCTGATTTCGATGCCAAAGATAATCAGCGAATTGCATTTTCGGCAAGGAACTTCGATGCTCGTCCCGTTTTTTAAGTTCGCCTTGGAAGAGCACAAGAACGCTTACCTCGATTCTGTTAGGGTTGGCCCGACTCCCCATCGGGAATTGGCCGTTAACTCGGTGCGGATGCTCTTGCGAAAACTCGAGCTATCTGATCCCGAGGATAAGGTGACGGAAACACGAATTCCGTTTAGAAACTGGTAAGCAATCAACCGCGTGAGGTCGCGCCGGCTATTTTGCGGGGTGGGCTCGGTGATCCAGACATGTGATGAAGGTCGTGAGACGGCGCTACCGGAGATTACCGTTAGGGCGCGCGCCCCATATGTCCTCTTCTGGGAGACGGCCCAGTCTGTCGAGATTTTCGACAGTGTGCCTCGGCTTGACGCCGATCTCCGCGAACGCCGTATCTGGACCGCGAGCGCCACAAGTCCGACATGGGGACTACTCGGCCATGTGGCTTCAGTGATTCACGGCCCGCGCCTTCCAGCAGCCTTTCCGCGCGCAGTAGCGGCAGAGTTCGAATATGAAGGCGGGTACATCGATCGTGCCTTAGCAGGACGCGGCGGTTCGCTGTCAGGGCTGTTGGATGAGGAAGAAGTGGTCGACGATATGATGGTCCACCGCCGCCGCAAGCGTATGCAGCGATGACGCATCTCGGAGGCTCGTCGCGAGCCGGATTGGCGTACCACCCCCATGCGCAATTCCATTTCGTTCGAGTCGTATGCGCTCTATTATCTCTTTCTCAGCGGTGGTCAGTGGATACAAAAGCGCATCCTTCAAGACAGAGGGTATCTCGTGCGCCTTGAAGCCGAGCTTATCGTCTGCCTTCAGGATTAGCTGAGTGACGCCAAAATGGGAAAGCAAGTCGGTCGGAAATCGAAAACCGGCCTGCTCGAGCAGTCGAGCATATTTCTCGTATTTGGCCTGCTTACTAGCATTAGGTATATCCTGGAGCTTTCGTTTATTCGCTTGGACTGTCGCTGGCACTGACCGGAAGAATCGCTCGGCTCTATTTTTAGCCTTCCTCTGGAACTCCGACTTACCTCCATGGAATTCGATCACCTCCTGGAGGGCGCTCTTCAGGTATGCCTCAAAATAACTGAATACCGTAATAAGCGTGCTTCGAGCTATCTCATTTTGGTAGCTGGCGATGAATCCTAGCAAGGCGGTTATGTCATTGCTATTTCCTTTAAAGTGATCGGGAGTTGGCACGATTGCCCCAGGTGCTTCGAGCGTTGCTTTGAGGAGGGGAACGCTGTAGCACGTTAGAACTACGAAGTTGATGTGGCCTTGGCTTAGGTCCCGGAATCTTTTGAATGCCTTAGTGTGCTTGATCACTTTTCCCTTATCGATTATAGCGGACAGCGGGTGACGGGGACAGGACGCGTTTGTCCGTCGCAGCCTGATAACTTTACCGGAAACGCCCGACGCGTCGGCGCGCCGGGCCGTACGCTTTTGGGTAGCCGCGTTGGAGGCGGCTGCGCGATGGGCAAACATGGCAGGAAAAGAACCGCCAAGACGAAGAGGCCGAAAACGAAGCTCGGCCTTCCGGACTTGGATCACAGTAAAGCGGCGGTATTGGAGAGCTTGCGTTCGCCGGAATCGAAGCGAGGGTATCTGCATGCCCTCGATGAATTCATCCAATGGTACTGTTCTGAGCCCCGACTGTCGTTCAACAAGGTTGTGGTGACCCGCTTCCGGATTGCCCTTGAGAACCGTGGCCTCGCCGCTGGAACGATCAATGGGCGACTGGCTGCGGTGCGACGGTTAGCGTACGAGGCGGCAGATGCCGGTTTGCTCAGCCCTGAACTCGCGGCCGGCATTCGTCGTGTGAAAGGCGTCAAGAAATTGGGCGTGAGGCTTGGAAACTGGCTCACGGCCGAGGAGGCGCGCCGGTTCTGGCAGGCGCCCGATACCAACACCCTCAAAGGCAAACGGGACCGCGCGATTCTCGCAGTGTTGCTTGGCTGCGGCTTGCGAAGACGGGAACTGGCTGATCTGGACTTCACTCATCTGCAGCAGCGAGAGGAACACTGGGCAATTGTGGATCTGGTAGGCAAAGGCGGGCACATCCGGACCGTGCCTGTACCGACCTGGGTCAAGACCACCGTGGACGCGTGGGTCGGGGCCGCCGAACTCGAAACGGGCAAACTATTCCGTTGCGTCTGCCGAGCTGGAAAGTGCTGGGGTGACGGCGTGACCGAACGCCTCGTTTGGCACGTCGTGAAGCAATACGCCGCCGAACTCGGTCTCAGAGGCGTCGCGCCTCACGACCTGAGGCGCTCGTGCGCGAAGCTGTGCCATGCTGCCGGCGGAGAGTTGGAGCAGATCCAATTCTTGCTCGGTCACGTCTCGGTCCAGACAACCGAGCGTTATCTGGGCTGCAAACAGCGGATTCGCGGAGCGGTGAACGATCGGATCGGCATTGAGCCCTAGCCGGGCCCGGCTTCGGGGTGCGTCGGCGACAAACCAGCCAAGTGAACATAGTGTTTGAATTATCGGAAGCTGGGCTGTATACTTCATGTCATGCGGGCAACGCCTGTTCTGTTGTTTCTTGCACCCTGCGTGATCGCTGCAAATCAGCCGACGTTTACCTACGCTATCCCTGCCAGCACCACAGTTACAGCCATAGCGGTGGACGCGGCGGGAAACACATACCTCACCGGCTCGACAACCTCTTCAAGCTTTCCTGCGACCGCGGGCGCGCTTCAAACCCAGTTCAGCGGCGGTATTTGCGAGGTTCTCGCGAACCCCAGAGGAGGCCCGCTGATGTTTCCCTGCACGGATGCGTTCGTGATCAAGCTGGACCCGGCGGGGAACGTCCTATTCGCGACCTATTTCGGGGGCAACGGAAGCCAGACAGTCGCGAGCGCGATTTGCGTGGACGCGAGCGGGAATGTTTACCTGGGTGGCACCACGTTTCCAAATACTGTCAGTCAGCCGGATACGTTTCCGGTTACGGCTGGCGCCGCGTTCACCAACGTGGCGGATGGCTTCGGATTCGTCGCTAAACTCAACTCCTCGGGAACTGCGCTTGTCTATTCGACCCTTCTTCCGGTGAGTCCACCGGCGCTCGCCATGCCGCAGGCCATTGCCCTGGCGATTGACACGGCGGGCGAGGCCTACATCGCCACCACAACCGCGGGGGCCTTGCCATTTCCAACGACGCCCGGAGCCTATCAGCCCGCGCCGCCGTCGTATCCATACGGTTCGGGCGTGGTCGCCAAGCTGAATGCATCCGGGTCGGCGATGCTCTACGCAACGTACCTGTCCGGCAATGGACTAAGCGTTCCGCAAGGGATTGCCATCGACGCGGCAGGCGACGCGTTCGTCGTCGGGTTTACCCAGGCGGCCGATTTTCCGGTCACGCCGGGAGCATTTCAAACCGGCTACTTTCCGAGCGCGGAGTACATGGAGTTTGTAACCAAGCTGAACCCCCAGGGAACGGGCTTGGTTTATTCCACATTTCTCGGCGCCACGCGGAACTACGCATCGGAGGTAAAAGTGGATGCACAAGGCGGCGCGTATGTGTTGGCGCAAGGTGGGGCGGAGCTGTCTTCCGGAGGCTATCTTTCGCACCTAAGCGCCGACGGATCGGCCCTCATCTACTCGACTTATCTCCCCACTACGAACAAATTCGATTTAGATTTGGATTCCGCGGGCAGCGCCTTCGTTGCCGGCGCTGCAGGGTACGCGCTTCTCGCGGCCTCGCCGGGAGCGTTTCAATCGGGGTTTGAGGGAAGCCTTGCCAACGCATACGCGGCGAAGTTCACACCGGATGGCGAGTCTGCCGGGGCCACCTACGCGGGTCCGTTGCAGACCGGCGCTACGCCCCTGATCGCGGTGGCTCCCAACGGCGCGATTGTGCTCGCGGAGCAGACTTCGGTCTTTAGCATCTACCCGTGGCTGACGGTGCAGAACGCGGCGAGCGGCGAGGCGGGCACCGTCGCGCCGGGAGAAATTGTTACCCTCCGTGGTTACGGGATTGGTCCCGCGACGGCCGCGGTCGCGGCAGGTCAGGCTCCAGTGGACCAACTGGGAGGCACTCAGGTCACATTTGGCGGTATCGCGGCTCCGGTATTCTCCGCGCAGTCACAACAGGTCACCGTGCAGGTGCCGTGGGAGATCGCCGGCCAAACGTCCACTGAAGTCGTCGTCACTTACAATGGTGGTCCGCCGGCCGGGGCGTCGGCATCGGCACCGGTGGTTGTCGCGACGGCAGCGCCGGGGATTTTCGCCGTCGCGAATTCCGACGGGACGCTGAATTCTCCCTCGAATCCGGCAAAGGTGGGCGGTTTCATAACGATCTACGGAACCGGCGGCGGTGTGACGAATCCCCTCGGAATAACCGGGGGACTATGGCCGATCACTGCATCGCTTGCGACCCTGACTCTGCCGGTCTCAGTGTCGATCGGGGGAACGAATGCCATTGTTCTCTACGCCGGATCGGCTCCCACGCTCGAATCCGGGTACTTCCAAATTAACGTATCTCTGCCTTCGGGCCCTCAGGCTTCGTCGGCGGTGAATCTTGTGGTAACGGTCGGAGACTCGTCGAGCGTAGCTGTTCCGATTTCTATTCAGTAGCCGGACACTGTTTAAGCACGAGCGCGTTCTAGAAGCCAAGAAAACGGCCTCTTTTATTAGACGATAAAGTATGTTATCGTCTACCAGCCCACAGAAGACCGGCACTTGGGCGAAAAACGCCCGACCCGTAGATGTGCGCCGGCCGGCGCGGGCCCCAAGTCCCCTTGGGGGAAGTTTGCCACCTCGCCAGGCCCGCACGATTCCTCCCGTGATACGCCCGTTACTTCAGAAGAGCAAGCATCGCCGCCTCGGGATCCCTCGAGCGGTGGACCCGGCATGTATCGCTGCTGGTACGAGACTGCCCCAGCGCCGATTCAGTCTTGACGACACAGCGCCGTGAGGGTACGCGCGTCGCCGAGATCCTCCAGGTGGCGCACCTGCTCCACGATCGCTTTTGCCTTTGCTTCAGGCCACTTGGCGTAAGCGGCGCAGTCGAGAAACTTCGCGGTTACGTCCTCATAGCTCATGGGGTCCGCGGGGCTTCCTTTGCCAAAATCGGCTTTCCCGTGAATCGTCTGGCCGTTCGTGAGGCGGATGGCGATGATCGTGGTCATCTTGTTGTACCCCGCCGCCTCGGCTTCCGGATGGACACTGAAATGCACTCGGCCGATCATGCTTTGCACTTCCCGGCGGTTCACCACCTCATCCGTGAATGTGGTCAGCCCGGCTTTGCCGTAGAGGAGCAGAGCGGCCATGCAGAATTCCATGCTGAACTTGGCCTGTAGCGAGTTGGTTGGCCGGTGGTGAATCAAAGCCGTCGGCATGTAAGAATTAGTGCCCACATCGACCTGTTCCACATCTTGCGGACGGATCTCGTGCTCGTGAATCAAACGCAGAAGTTCCGTCATGCCGGGATGGGTCAGCGAACCGGAAGGAAACGGTTTGATCGAGACACCCGGGTCGTGGAAAGTCCAGGGCTTGCCCAGCTTGCCGGCAATGGCGGCCGGGGCGAAGCTGCCCCCCGCCGCATGGAAGAAGCCGCTGGGCGCCTCCAGAATCTGTTCGCTGGCCGTCCACCCCAGCGCGGCCAGATCCGCGGCGACTACGCCGGCTTCCGCCGCATGGCCGGCCTGGAATGGCTTCGACATGGTACCGAAGTTTTCCCGAAGTCCGCCGGACTGGCTGGCGGCAATGCCGAACGCCCGCCGGGTGCGCTCCGCATCGAAACCACGCAGTTTCGCCAGTGCCGCGACCGATCCAAAGACTCCGATGGTCCCGGTTGAGTGGAATCCGTCTGCGTAGTGCCTCGGCGCGATCGCCTCCGCGATCTTGCACTCCACCTCGACGCCCACGTGGTATGCCAGCGCCAGATCTCGCCCCGATCTTCCTCCTTCCTCCGCCGCGGCCAAGGCTGGGCACAACGATGTTACCGTGGGGTGCGTGAGAAGCCCGTACACCCTGTCCTTGGCCGACGCCAACTGGGTATCGTCATAGTCGTCCGCATGGATCGAGACTCCGTTTACGAAAGCCGCGAACCGCGGTGCGGTCTTCATTGAAGTACCGATCACAGTTGCGGGCCCCGGCATCAGGCCGAGCGATCGAATGTAAGCTCGGCTCAGTTCTCCCGTCCCGGCCACGGAGCCGGCCAGGGCCAGACCCAATCCGTCCAGAATTGATTTTCTACCGTACTCGACCACATCGCCGGGCACGTCGGCGTACTGCGTCTTCACCACAAACTCCGCAACGTAACGGGTCAGGTCCTCGGATTTCGGAAACTTGGCGCTGGACGCGGTCTGGGAACGGGCGGGCGGAACCCCAAGATACCAGGATCCCATCCCCAATGTAGCTGCACGTACGAGTCTTCTCCGGCTTATAACCACGGCTCGCTCCGGTGTTGACACGGTTGCCAGGCGCTGGCTTCTCAGACAATACGATATCAAAAGGGCCGCCACAGGTTCATGCACATCCCAGGATCGGATATCCCTCCCTGCGCGGTTCACTCAATTCAGCACAGGTTTCCGGCGCCGTCGAACCGAGCTGGCCCTTTTCGATCACACCACATTGTGTCAGCCGAATCAATCACTTACGCATTTGCCCCTACCTCAGCATAGTACACTGTGGACAGGGGGGAATCCGCTTTGGTCATCCGAAATTGGCTTCGTTCCGTCATCCCGGCAAAGCGGCCAGTGTTCCGGCCCCCGGCCCCTGACCCCTGGCCCCCGGCCCGTGACGCATCTTGCCAAAAAAGCCCTCCCGATGCGTCACAAAATCTCAAACCACCACCTCAACCCATTGAAAAAGAGGAGCTTAAAACGTCATAAATAAAAATTCCACAGAACCTCCCGATGCGTCACGCGGGCGGAGTGCTCGACGGGTCTGGCGAAGCGGTCGGCACCCCTCCGCCACGACTGACTTTTCATCTGTGTTACTCTGAAGCTTCCACGTGTGCCAGCGCGTGTCAGCGAAGCTCTCGTTCTGCGTACCTACCCGCTGAAAGAAGCCGACCTCGTCGTCAGCTTCCTCACCAGGGACCAGGGGATGTTGCGGGGCGTCGCCAAGCGGGCGCGCCGTCCGAAGAACCCTTTCGGCGCGGGGCTGGAGCGGTTATCGCACGTGCGGATGGCGTACTTCCAGCGCGAAACCCGCGAGCTGGTAAACCTGGATTCCTGCGAATTGATCCGTTCCCAATTCGGCCTGGTTTCCGATTACTGGGCGGGCGTGGCGCTGGATTACTTCGCGGAGGTCTCCGAGCAGTTGCTCCCCGCCGCGGAGCCGAATGAGAGGTTTTTCCGCCTCTTGCTGGCCGTGCTGGACGACCTTCAGCCGACCAGCAAGGTGTGGCGGGCGGTGACGTACTTTTCGTTGTGGGCGCTCCGGCTTTCCGGATGGATGCCCGAAATGGGAAGCGCCCCGAAATTGAGTTCGGAATCCAGGGCCATTGCCCTGGAGATGCTGCGTACCCCGGTGGCGCAGCTTTCGAAAACGGATTGGGACCAGGGAACCGCGGCGGATCTGCGCCGCTACCTGGTGCGGCAGATCGAGTCGCATATCGAGCGGCGGCTGGTGACGGCGCCGCTGTTTGAACAAGTATCGAGTTAGCGAATGCAATCGTTTCAAGAAATCATCTTCAAGCTGAAGCAGTACTGGGCCGACCGCGGCTGCATCATCCAGGAACCTTATGACGTGGAAGTCGGCGCCGGCACCATGTGTCCCGAGACCTTCCTCCGCGTGCTCGGCCCGCAACCCTACCGCGTCGCCTATGTCCAGCCCAGCCGCCGCCCGGCCGACGGCCGTTACGGCGACAATCCCAACCGCCTCTACAAGCATTCCCAGCTTCAGGTGATCCTGAAGCCCTCGCCCGACGACATCATGGAGCAGTACCTGGCCAGCCTCGAGGCTATCGGCATCGACCTCCGTAAGCACGACATCAAGTTCGAAGAGGACAACTGGGAAGCCCCCACGCTGGGCGCCTGGGGCATCGGCTGGCAGGTCATGCTGGACGGCCTCGAGGTCACCCAGTTCACCTATTTCCAGCAGTGCGGCGGCATCGACCTGGACTTGGTTCCCGCCGAGCTCACTTACGGGCTCGAGCGCCTCACGGCCTTCCTCCAGGTGAAAGACAGCGTCTACGACATCGAGTGGGCCAAGGGCGTTTCCTACGGCGATGTTCGCCATCGGGAGGAGTTGCAGTACTCGGTCTACAACTTCGAGATGGCCAACATCCCTACGCTTTGGAAACTTTTCGATCTGCACGAGGGCGAAGCCGCGCGGCTGCTTGCGGCCTACGCCCCGAAGTCCGCGGAGAAGAGCCGCTTCCCGCTGCTGCCCGCGTATGACCATGTGCTGAAGTGCTCCAACCTCTTCAACACGCTGGATTCGCGCGGCGCCATCAGCGTCACCGAGCGCGTGGGCGTGATCCAGCGCGTGCGCAAGCTGGCGGTAGGAGTGGCGCAGGCCTGGCTGGATCAACAACTAGTCCAGCGGGAGGTGGCCGCGTGAGCTTGCCATTCCTGTTCGAAATCGGCGTCGAGGAGATTCCCGATTGGATGATTCCCGACGCGCTGGAGAACCTGCGCCTCCTGTTTGAAAAGCTCGAGATTCCATATGAATCCGTGACGCTCGACGCCACCCCGCGCCGCCTGGTTCTGCGCGCCGAAGGGTTGCCCGCGCGGCAGGCCGATAGCCAGGAGCGCGTGCTCGGCCCCGCCAAATCGGCCCCCCCTCAGGCCGTCGAGGGCTTCGCGCGCAAACAGGGCGTGAAGCCCCAAGACCTCGCCATCGAAACCACCCCCAAGGGCGATTACTACAGCTTCATCAGAAACGTTCCGGGCCGCCTCACCAAAGACATCCTGGCGGAGGCGCTCCCCGGCATCGTCCTTCAAATCTACTTCCCCAAGACGATGTACTGGACCGGGAAGAGCGGCCCGCGTTTTATCCGCCCCATCCGCTGGATCGTGGCCCTGCTCGGCGAGGAGATCGTGCCCTTCGAGCTGGCCGGCGTGCGCTCGGGCGCTCTCACTTCCGGCCACCGCCGGCTGGGAGCCAAAGAGATCGCCGTCACGCCCGCCGATTACGTCGAGCGGCTGCGCCATCATTACGTCATCCTCTCGGCCGAGGAGCGGCGCAACCGGATCCGCGAAGGCCTCGCCGGCGTCCGCGTGAAGCCCGACCCGGCGCTGCTCGAAACCCTGGTCTACCTCACCGAATTCCCCACGCCCATCGTGGGCAGCTTCGACCCACAATTCCTCGAGCTTCCCGAAGAGGTGCTCGTCACGGTGATGCGGCATCACCAGAAGTATTTTTCCGTGGAGGACGCCCAGGGCAAGCTGGCGCCCCAATTTGCGACGGTCATGAACATCGATGCCGATCCCGAAGGCTTCATCCGCCGCGGCAATGAGCGCGTCTTGCGCGCGCGTTTCAACGACGCCCGCTTCTTTTGGGAAACCGACCAGAAAAAAAAGCTCGCCGACCGGCTGCCCGATCTGGCGCACGTCACCTTTCAGGCCAAGCTGGGTTCCTACCGCGACAAGACCAAACGCATCATGGCGCTGGTGAAGGAACTTGGCGGCAAGCCGCTGGCCGTGCGCGCCGCCAGGCTATGTAAGTGCGATCTCTCGACCGAGCTGGTCAAGGAGTTCACCGAGCTTCAGGGCGTGGTGGGCGGCCTCTATGCGCGCGCACAGGGCGAGCGCCCCGAGGTCTGGCAGGCCATCTACGACCACTACAAGCCGGAGAGCATGGAGGATGCCATCCCCCGCCACCTCGCCGGCCGGCAGGTTTCCCTGGCCGATAAGCTCGACACCCTGCGCGGATGCTTCCGCGTCGGCTTGATTCCCACCGGCTCGCGCGATCCGTTCGGGTTGCGGAGGGCCGCGCAGGGCGTTGTGAGAATTCTGGTCGAGGGCAAAATCGCAGTGCCGCTCCTCGATCTCCTCGAGGGTAACCCGCAACTCGCCGCCTTTTTTGAAGACCGTGTGAAGTTTTATTTCAAGGATCACCGCGGCTTCAAGTATGACGAAGTGAACGCCGCCATGGCCGCCGGCTGGAGCAACCTCGTGGACCTCGAAGCCCGGCTCATGCGCATCCGGACACTTCGCCCCACGCCGGATTTCGAGCCTCTCGCCGCCAGCTTCAAGCGCATCCACAACATTCTGGTGCAGGCGGGCTTCACGGGCGGCGGAGCCATCGACCAGAGCCTGCTCGAGCCGGGGCCGGAGCTGGAGCTGTACGAGGAGTTCATCGGAATCGCCGGCCAGCCCATCGAGAGCGTGATCTCGAAACTGCGGCCCAAAGTCGACTTGTTCTTCGACAAAGTGCTGGTGAATGCGCCGGACGCAACCATCCGGCAAAACCGTTTGACCTTGCTGCACACGCTGTTGGCGGAGTTTTCCACCATGGCGGACTTTTCTGAAATCGTTACTAATTCATAGGAGCTAAGCATGAAGAAGGTTGTCTATTCGTTCGGCAACGGAACCGCCGACGGTGATGGAAAAATGAAAGATACGCTCGGCGGCAAAGGCGCCGGGCTCGCCGAAATGTGCCGGGCCAAGTTGCCGGTGCCCCCCGGCTTCACCATTTCCACCGAGGTCTGCAACATTTACTTCCACAACAACAACTCTGTTCCCCCGGAGATCGACGCGCAGATGCTGGAAGCGCTCAAGATCCTCGAAGAGCGCATGGGACAGAAGCTCGGCGACGTCGAGAACCCGCTGCTGGTCAGCGTGCGCTCCGGNNATGATGGACACCATCCTCAACCTCGGCCTCAACGACCAGACCGTCAAGACGCTGGAAGCCAGGAGCAACAATCCGCGCTTCGCCTACGATTGCTACCGCCGCTTCATCCAGATGTACGGCAACGTGGTGCTGGAGGTCCCCAAACCCGATTTCGACGACGTATTCGACGGCCAGAAAAAGAAGGCCAAGGCCAAGCTCGATACCGAGCTGACCGCGGAAGACCTGAAGCAGGTCATCGCGGGCTACAAGAAGCTGATCGAGAAAAAGACCGGCAAGCCCTTCCCGCAGGATGCCATGGACCAGCTTCAAGGGGCGCGCGACGCCGTGTTCGGCTCCTGGTTCAATGCCCGCGCCATCCACTACCGCAAGATGAACCAGATTCCCGACGACCTCGGCACCGCCGTCAACGTGCAGGCTATGGTGTTCGGCAACCTGGGCGAGACCTCGGCCACGGGCGTGGGCTTCACCCGCAACCCGGCCACCGGCGAGAAGGCCTTCTACGGCGAGTTCCTCGAGAACGCGCAGGGCGAAGACGTGGTGTCCGGCGTTCGCACGCCGCGGCCCTTCTCCGAGCTTTTGAAGTGGAATCCCGCGGTCTACAACCAGCTCCGCGAAAACACCACCATGCTCGAAAAGCACTACCGCGACATCCAGGACTTCGAGTTCACCGTCCAGGACGGCAAGCTTTACATGCTCCAGACCCGCAACGGCAAGCGCACCGGTCCGGCCGCGGTTCGCATCGCCGTCGAGATGGTGAGCGAAGGCCTCATTAGCAAGCAGGAAGCCATCCTCCGCGTCGACCCGCAGCAGCTCGATCAGCTCCTGCACCCGGTGCTCGACCCCGCATCCAAGAAATCGCTGGCTAAACTGGCCACCGGCCTGCCGGCCTCGCCCGGCGCGGCGGTCGGCACCATCGTCTTCACCGCCGACGACGCCGTCGAAAAGGCCAAGCTGGCGCCCGTCATCCTGGTCCGCAAAGAGACAGTTCCGGACGACATTCACGGCATGGAAGTGGCCAAGGGCATCCTCACCTCGCGCGGCGGCATGACCAGCCACGCGGCGGTGGTTTGCCGCGGCATGGGCACCCCCTGCGTGGCCGGCGCCGAAGGCATTACGGTCGACGAGCACAAGAAGGAAGTCGGCGTCACGGCGGGCGGCAAGGCCCTCATTCTCAAGGAAGGCGACTGGCTGTCGCTCGATGGCTCCACGGGCGAAGTTTTCGGCGGCAAGGCCAACACCCTCGATGCCGATCCCTCCTCCGGCGTGCTGAAGTCCTTCATGGAATGGGCCGACGAATTCCGCGGCAAGTTCGGCGTGCGCGCCAACGCGGACATTCCGCGCGATGCCAAGGCGGCCCGCAGGTTCGGCGCCGAGGGCATCGGCCTGTGCCGCACCGAGCACATGTTCTTCGCCGAGGATCGCATCCCCCACATGCAGGCCATGATCCTGGCGCGCGACGAGAAGACTCGCCGCAAGGCTCTGGCCAAGCTCCTGCCCATGCAGCGCAGGGATTTCGCCGGCCTCTTCGAAGCCATGAACGGATTCCCCGTGGTGATTCGCACCCTCGATCCGCCGCTACACGAATTCCTTCCCAAGCGCGAGGACCTGATGGTGGACAATGCCATCCTGCCCTACGCCGATATCAAGAAGAAAAGGGAGCTGGCGGCCACCTACCAGCGCTTCGGCGCCGAGGTCAAGAACCTCAAGACCGTGCTGGCCGGTCTGCTCAAGCGCGTCGAGGAATTGCACGAGTTCAACCCCATGCTGGGCCACCGCGGCTGCCGTCTCGGCATCACCTATCCCGAGATCACCGAGATGCAGGCGCGCGCCGTCTTCGAGGCCGTCGTCCAGGTGGCCAAGAAGGGCGTGAAGGTGATTCCCGAAGTCATGATCCCGCTCATCGGCGGCGTCAAGGAGTTCGAGAACCAGAAGAAAATCGTGGTCCAGGTGGCCGAGGAAGTTCTCGGCAAGGCTGGCCGGAAAGACCTCAAGTATTTGGTCGGCACCATGATCGAGATCCCGCGCGCCGCGCTCACCGCCGGCGACGTGGCCAAAGAGGCCGACTTCTTCAGCTTCGGCACCAACGACCTCACCCAGACCACCATGGGCCTCTCCCGCGACGACTACACCAAGTTCCAGAAGGACTACGAAGACCGCAAGATCTTCGCCAACGATCCCTTCGCCGTTCTGGACCAGGAAGGCGTCGGCCAATTGGTGAAGATGGCCGTCGAGCGGGGCCGCAAGTCCAACCCTAAGTTGGAAATCGGCATCTGCGGCGAGCACGGCGGCGAGCCCAGCTCAGTGCAGTTCTGCTACCGCGTGGGCATGGATTACGTTTCCTGCTCCCCGTACCGCGTGCCCATCGCCCGCCTGGCGGCCGCCCAGGCTGCCATCTCCGGCGATAAGTCGGAAACCCAGCGTACGGCATAAGCCCAGTTCGATCACCGGCAACCGCTCCCTGACGGTCGCATTCCGAGCCGCGACCGTCAGGGAGCGATTGTTTTGTGGCTCTGGATGTACAATCCGGAATGAAGGACCCACAACATATGGAGCGCCACGACGAGGAGGTCTTTCGCTTCGACAACGACCTGGCCTTCTTGTCGGAGGTTGCCAGGAGACTCGCGCCCCTGGCAGCGCGGCCAAGCCTCGCCCCGGAAGAAGCTAAAGCGATCGAACGCGCAGTTGCAGCGCTGAAGAAGTTGCCGGAGCTGACACCAGGGATAAACCTCCAAATCGAAATCGCCCACCGTATGGGGGGCGAAGAATTCAGCGAGAGCTACAGCTACCTGATCAAGCTGGACCAGCAGGGAGTTGAGATCAGTTCCAGTGGAAGCCAATACGACGCCGCGGTCGGGTCGAACTCCTTCAGCCTGGAGTCGCTCAAATGGTGCGCCGATGGCCAAACTGAGCATAAGGGTAACAGGGACACGTGGCTGGAGCGGCTGTCGTATGCACTCGCCCGCGACTACACCCTGAACGTAACAGACGAATCGGGCGGCAAGGCTGAAAGCTGAACGTCAATTCGGCTTGCTGGGCGTCGAGATGCTAGTCGTATAGTTGTCTTTCAAGGGGTCGTCCGGAACCAGGCTTGCGATCTTCTTCCACGCCGAGCCTTGGCCGGTCTGCCTCAATACACCGAGTTGACCGATTGCCCAGGGCGACCCGTTCACGGTGATAAGCTGGCACAGAAAAAGCTGGTCGTCGACCTTGATGGCCTTCCAGCTTTCGCCGTCTTCGCTCACCAGAAGACTGTCATCCGCCGTGATCCAGCCGCGATTCGAGCTATCGAAAAGAATGGAGGAGAGCGACGATCTCACCGGGCTGGTTTGCGCCGTCCATGTGACTCCGCCATCGCGGCTGCGCAAGATCTGCCCGCTGAATCCCACGACCCAGCCGTTGTTCGCATCGTGGAAGAACACCGAAGTTAGCGACCACTGCGCCGCATCGGTTCGCGCCTGCTGCCAGGTCTTGCCGCCATTCGTAGTACGAAGAATCATGCCGGCCCAGCCGACAACCCAGCCGCGCTCCGGGTCCAGGAAGAAGACGTTTTCGAGCGACTCCTTGGTGCCGGTGGTTTGTGGGGCCCAGGTGAGGCCCCCGTCCGCCGAGTGAAGAATGACTCCGTCGTACCCGGTCACCCAGCCCGACTGGCCGATGAATTGAATGGACGTCAGGTTCTCAGTGGTGTCCGTTTTCCGAGGTTCCCATGTCTTGCCGCCGTCGGCCGTGGCAACCAACAGCCCATCATCGCCGACCGCAAAACCGTGGTTCGCATCGGAGAACTCGATATTCCGCAGATGCCCTTTCGCGCCAGTGTTACGGTTGGACCAGGTCGTTCCAGCGTCGGTGGTGACCATCAAACCGCCCTGTTCGCAGAGAAGGTAAACCAGCGATGGAGCCGGCGAAACCCCGTCTCGCAACCAGCAACTTTTTTGATCCTGCGCACCGGCAGCCACTTGCGCACCCGCAGCCGCCTGGGCACTGGCCGCCACCTGGGCACTGGCAGCCAACTGCCACAGCATGGAAAGCGCAAGCACCTTGACCAGGCTTGGCAAAACCCTCCCTTGGGATGCTCCCATTGGCATCTTCGCCTCCATCTGAAGAGATGATTCGGCCATGGCGGAAGTTACCGTACGCATGCGCACAGTTCATTCGAGCCATTCCGGGGTAGTACTTTAGAGCTATCGTGCGGATTGCGGGGCAACCGCTCGCTTACACTCGCGGCTCAGAACGCCGTCCAGCTCGCCAACTCCTCGAACCGCGTGATCCGCACTTCTCGATCTTTGAACACCGCGAGGATCTCGAGCCGGCCGCCCACCGCCCCGCGCTACACTGTAGGTGGTGAAAAATACCCGCTGGCACGCCGTTTCGGAACTCCGACTGGCTTTGTTCCCCCCGGCGCCGATACCCTCCGCAACCCGGCCCTGTTTCAACTCTGCCCGGCAACCGGAATGGCTTCGTTCCGTCATTTCCTGGCTGCCCCTTGACCTGAACCCGCCATCCGGTACCGCTTCGCCCCGGAAACGTAGGAGAGGGCCCAGTGAGGGCGGCTAGCCAGGGGGCCTGCCCCACGAAATCGCCGCAAGCCGCGAAGGCTTGAGAGTGTAGTAATGCAAAGAGATGGTAATGAGCTTACGACGTCGCAATCTGCTCCAATCCATGGGGGCTGCCGGGCTGCTAGCCCTGGTCGGCCCCCGCGAACAACAGGCGCAAGAGGCGGTGGCCCGCGCCACGCGCGGCACGGCGCGCCTCGCATCAAAGACATCGGCGTGATTGAATCCCAACCCGCCGGTGTGCGGCTCACGGTAGTCAAAGTCACCACGGACCAGGACGGCCTTTACGGATACGGGTGCGCCACATTCACGCAGCGGGCCGACCTGGTCAAGCCCGCCGTGGAGAAGTACTTGAAGCCGTTCCTGCTCAACAAGACCACGGATCGGATCGAAGGTATCTGGCAATCCTGCTACGACAGCTCCTACTGGAAGAACGGTCCGGTGCTGAATACCGCCATCAGCGGCATCGACATGGCGCTTTGGGATATCAAGGGCCGGCAGGCGGGCATGCCGGTCTATCAGTTGGTGGGCGGTAAATGCCGGGAGGCCGCCGATATCTACGGCCATGCGGATGGCCCCGACTATAAGGACGTGGTCGAGGCTGCGAAACGCTATCTGGCGCAGGGGTTTCGGAATGTGCGCGTTCAGGTGGGCATTCCCGGAATGGCCGGCTACGGCGCCGGGCGCACCGGCGATGCGGCGGTCAAGGCGCTGCACGATAAACCGGTCTTCGAACCGGCGGTCTACATCCGCCGCGCGCTGAAACTTCTGGAAGTCTGCCGGCAGGAGCTGGGCGAAGAGGTCGAGTTGCTTCACGACATGCACGAGCGCGTGTCGCCCAACGAAGCCGTGCAGTTCTGCAAGGACGCCGAGAAGTTCAAGCTGTTCTTCATGGAGGATCCGCTCTCGCCGGAGGACCTCGGCTGTTTTCGGCAGATCCGGCAGAATTGCGCCACGCCCATCGCCATGGGCGAACTCTTCAACAGCCCGCACGAGTGGATTGCGCTGATTGGGGAACGCCTCATCGACTACATCCGCGTGCACGTTTCCCAAACGGGCGGATTCACGCCGGCTCGCAAGATTGCGGTTCTGGCCGAGATGTTCGGCGTCAAGACCGCGTGGCACGGGCCGGGCGACGTCTCTCCGGTGGGCCACATGGCGAACGTCACCCTCGACGTGACCTGCCACAACTTCGGCATCCAGGAGTACTCGCCGTTCAACGACCGCACCCAGGAGGTTTTTCAGGGCTGCCCGGTGATGAAGGACGGCTACCTGTGGGTGAGCGAGAAGCCCGGCTGGGGCATCGAGGTGGATGAGAAGGCGGCCGCCAAGTTCCCCTTCACGGCGGGGAGAAACAACCTGAACGGCGGCTGGGGAGAGGTCCGGCGCCGCGACGGCACCGTGATCAAACAGTGAGAAAGGTCTGGAGAGGCGAGCTATGATATGAGGTCTATGTCTAACCTCGCGCACGGCCGGACCCGGTGGATTTTGATCGCATGGCTATTTGTGCTCAGCGCCATCGGGTATCTGAACCGCGTCAACATGTCGGTTGCCGGCAGCTCCATCATCAAGGAATTCCATCTGAGCCCGGTCCAGCTCGGCTGGGTCTTCAGCGCTTTCACGCTGGGGTATGCCCTGTTCCAAGCGCCCACAGGCCGCTTGGCCGACCGTTTTGGGCCGCGAAGGGTTCTCGCGCTGGCCACCATCTGGTGGGCCGTGTTCATGGGCCTGACGGCGCTGGCACCCGCGGGCATCTCCGGCGCGTTGCTCGTTCTGCTGGCACTGCGCTTTGCTTTGGGCATGGGGGTAGCCGCGATTTATCCCGCTGCCAACCGGGTGGTGGCGAGCTGGATCCCTTCCGCGGAACGCGGGTTGGCCAGCGGATGGATCTTCGCCGGGGTGGGCGTGGGCGCCGGAGTGGCGCCGCCCCTCATCATCTATCTTATGTTGCACGGGGGCTGGCGCTGGTCCTTCTGGGTCTGCGCGGCCATCGGGCTGGCGGCAGGCCTGGTCTGGTATCTGGTGGCGCGGGACCGCCCCGAGCAACATTCGTGGATGACTCCGCAGGAGGCCGAGCACATCCGCTCCGGATTGCCGCTCCACCCGGCGGGTGCCTCCACCAAGGCCCTCCCATGGGGGACAATTCTGGGGAGCAAAGAGGTGTTGTTGGTCTCGTTGAGTTATTTCACTTTTTGCTATGCCGCCAACATCTTCTTCACCTGGTTCTTCATTTATCTCAGTACGGTGCGCGGCCTGGATCTCAAGTCGAGCTCCTTTTTCGGGATGCTTCCGTTTTTGGCGATGGCCATCTGCTCACCCGTGGGTGGCTGGATCAGCGACCGCCTGACGAAGCGCTATGGGAAACGCACGGGCCGCTGCGGGATTGCGGTGGCTTGTATCGGGCTGTCGGCGCTGTTCATCGCGCTGGGGACGCTG
>PMYB01000077.1:18696-74667 GCA_003170915.1 Bryobacterales bacterium
GTCGTGGCCCCTTCTCTCACTCCGTTGCTGGCCGCGCAATTTGGCTGGTCGACGGCGTTCCTGGTAGCCGCCGGCCTGGGCGTGGTGGGATCTCTGGCCTGGCTGTTGGTGAATCCCGAGCGGACACTGCTTGGGAAGTCCGTAGAAAGGATCTGAAACATGACTCGAAAATATTATCTCGCAGGTCTCCCTGTACTCGTCCTCGCCGGTTGGGTGATGGCACAGCCTTCCGGCGATCCTCTAATCGAGGGCTTTCGCGGGGTGGAAGTGGCCTCCGTGGCGGATGCCACGGAGCAATTGTACGGGCAGCGCTCGTATATGTCGCACGACATGCGGCCGCTGTTCAAGACTAAGTTTGCGGGCCCCGCCGTAACCGTCCTCATGAAGAAGGAGGAACACAAGGAGGGTTCGGCGGCTTCCCAGGGAATGCTGGACGCAATCGACGCCGCTGCGCCGGGCTCGGTGTACGTCATGGTGCTCGAGGACGGGCTGGATTACGCGGGCATTGGCGGGTTAATGGTCACCGCCATGAAGTACCGCGGCTTGACCGCGGCGGTGGTGGATGGCTCCGTGCGCGATACGCCGCAAATCGGCAAGCTGCAATTCCCGGTCTTCAGCCGCGGGGTGGCGCCTTCCACCACCGTCAACCACTACCGTTTCGCCGGCGCCAACATTGCGGTGACTTGCGCCGGCGTGCGAGTGAGTGCGGGAGACATCGTCACAGCCGACGAAGATGGCGTGGCCGTAGTGCCGCGCGCGCACGCCGCCGAGGTCCTCAAGAAAGCTCAGGATCTGGACAACACGGAGCACACCATGATCCCGTTCATCGAGAAGTTCCGGTCCATCAAAGAGGCGGTGGCGAAGTTCGGCAGGATCTGAGGAGCATCCATGCGGAATTCCGATTTGACACGGCGCACGTTCGTGGGAGCGGTGGCGGCCGCGGGACTCATGGCCGCGGACGAGGGTTGGGTGGAGCTGTTCAACAAGCGCGACCTGGACGGATGGCGCCCGAGCGAGAACAAAGGCTCCTGGAAGGCGGTAAACGGCGAACTGGTGGCCGACGGGCCGAGGTCGCACTTGTTCTACACCGGTCCGGTGCGTGGCGCCAACTTCCGGAACTTCGAGCTCGAAGTCGAGGCGCTGGCGCGCCCCGGCTGTAACTCGGGAGTCTTCTTCCACACCACCTACCAGGAGACGGGCTTCCCGCTGAAAGGCTTTGAGGTCCAGATCGACAACACGGCGGCGGGCGAAGGCACATACCGCGAGAGAAAGAAGACCGGTTCGCTCTACGGCCTCCGCAACATCTACAAGCAACTCATCCCCGACGACCAGTGGTTCAAGATCTATGCGGCGGTGCGAGGCAAGAACATCCAGGTGCGCATCGACGGGATGTTGCTGGTGGATTACACCGAGCCGACGCCGCCCGTCGCGGCCGAGGGCGATCGACGCCAGCGTTTCCTCGACCGCGGCACCTTTGCTCTGCAATGCCACAACGACGGGTCGAAGGCGCGGTTTCGGAGCGTGCGCGTCCGGCCGTTGCCGGATGATCTTCCCACGGCTGGCCCCGCCCCCGTGGTGGACGACGTGTTCCGGCAAATCGTCACCATGGGCACCGACAACATCCCCATGGTGGACTATCACGTCCATTTGAAAGGCGGGCTCACGCTGGAGCAGGCGCTGTCGAAATCGCGGAAAGACGGCATCCAGTATGGAATCGCGGTGAACTGCGGAAAGGGTTTCCCCACCGGCAACGACGAGGGCGTCCGAACTTTCGTGGATAGTCTCAAGGGCCAACCCGTGTTCATAGCGATGCAGGGTGAGGGCCGCGAATGGACGCAGATGTTCTCGCGGCGGGCGGTGGCGTTGTTCGACTATACCTTCACCGACTCGATGACGTGGACCGACAACCGTGGACGGCGCATGCGCCTGTGGATTCCCGAGGAAGTAGGGAGCATCGCGGATGCCCAGGAGTTCATGGATACGCTGGTCGAGCGGACAATCGGGATTCTGGAGCGGGAGCCCATCGATATTTACGCCAACCCGACATTCCTGCCGGATCCGATCGCGAAAGATTACGACCGGCTCTGGACCGAGAAACGGATGATGCAGGTCATCGGCGCCGCTGCGCGCAACGGAGTGGCCATCGAGCTCAACAATCACTATCGCCTGCCCAGCCTGGGATTCGTCCGGATGGCGAAGGAAGCCGGGTGCAAGTTCAGCTTCGGAACGAATAACACGGGACCAGACGACCTGGGGCGTTCGGAGTACGGGCTGCGCATGGTGAACGAGTGCAAGCTGAGGTGGCAGGATTTCTTCGTGCCCGGCGCCTGGGGGCCCAAGGCGGTGGAGCGCAAGGGCGGGGCGCTCCGAGGATGAGAAACCCGCGGCTCACGCCAACCTTTGCGGGCGCAGCGGACCGAGGAACACCCACAGGATAGTTGCGCACACCAGCGGCAGGATACCGAATCCGATGAAGACCGGCGTATAGGAATAGCGATCCACCACCCACCCCGTGATGAGGGTGAAGACCATGCCTCCAAAGCCGGCGCCCATGCTGGCCAATCCGTATACCGAGGCGACGGCGTTGCCGGGAAACACGTCCGCCGGCACGATGAGCATGTTGGCCAGGCTGCCCGTATAGCCGAGCATCGCTACCGAGACAAAGGCAATGGAGAGCCATGCTTCCCGCACCAGCACGGCGGGGATGGCGCTGGTCATGAGGATCGCAAAGAATGTCACGGCGGATTTGCGCGCGATGGTCACGGATGCGCCGTGCTTCAACAGAAAGCCGGAGAGCCACCCGCCTGACAGGTTGCCGAAACCGGCGACCATAAACGGAATCCAGGCGAACTTGCCGATGGCGGCCAGGTCGAAGTTCCGCACATGCTTCAGGTACTCCGGAAACCAGAAGATGTAGAAATACCAGACCGGGTCCATGAAGATCTTCGACACGGTGAAAATCCAGACGAAGCGCGACCGCAGCAAGACCCCAACCGGGACCAGTGGCACGCTCGCCCCGCCGTCGGGCGCGGCAGGCGTCCGGTAGAGCCACGACCAGAATGCCAGCCACACCAGGCCCGCCGTCCCGACGAACAGAAAGGCGGACTGCCAGCCCCACTTCAGCAAGAGGAACGCCACGATGGGTGGCGCCAGAATCGCTCCCACGGCGGAACCGCTATTGAACAATCCGGCGGCCAGCGCGCGCTCGCGTTCGGGGAACCACTCCGCCACCACCTTTACCGCGCCGGGCCAGTTCCCCGCTTCGCCCATGCCGAGCAGAAATCGATAGACGCCAAGACTCACAGCCCCTCGGGAGAATGCGTGCAACATAGCGGAGATAGACCACCACGCGACGCACAGCCCATAGCCCAGGCGCGTGCCCAGCCGGTCGATCAGCGGGCCGGAGACGCCGTTCATGATGGTATAGGCCAGCAGAAACGCGAAGACCACGCGCGAGTAATCCACGTTGCTCATGTGGAACTGTTCCCGCAGCACGGGCGCGGCGACGGAGAGCGTCTGGCGGTCCAGATAGTTGATGACGGTCGCCCAAAAGGCGAGCGAGATCATGCGCCATCGGAGGGGCGAAGGAGGGTGCAACTTTCGATTGTAATGCAAGCCAGCTCTGAGACGTGGTTAACGATGCCCGATTGGAACGCGGACGCCAAGCGCAGGCTGCGCGCGGTCAGGGCCGGGCGGGGCGGCGGGTAGCTGAAGCCGTCCCGTTGGCACCCCGCAGATCGCCTGTTGCTGCAATAATAGACCATTCGGGTCTGGTTCGCTTGAGTTCAGCCGGCCGGCGGCGGAAACTGGATGGAAATGGGCATCAATATCGGTCTGGATATCGGGGCCATCAGTCTAAAACTGGCCGCCTTGGGCCGCTCGGGGGACCGGGCGATCCTGGATGCCTTGTGCGCCACGCACCCGCAGTTCCGCATGACGGAAATGGGGGCGCGGCCGCTGGTCCTTTCCGAATACCGGCGCATCGCCGGCAGCCCGATTCAATCCACCTACGACCTGTTGCAGGAGTTCTACGAAATCGTTCCCGAGACCCAGGTGGAAGGCATACGCGTAACCGGCTCGGGCAGCCGCACCATCGCCAAAGTACTGGGCCTGTTCTTCGAAAATGAGTTCAAAGCCATCGCCCGGATGATGACGACGGTCTACCCGCAGGTGCGCACGGTGTTCGAGATCGGCGGGGAAAGCTCGAAGTACATCCGGCTCGATGGCGGCAGCATCGTGGACTATGACCGGTCGGGCGAGTGCGCGGCGGGTACGGGGTCGTTCCTCGATCAGCAGGCGCTCCGCATGGAGTACTCGGTGGAAGAGGTCGGCGAGATCGTCCGCACGGCCAAGAGCGCGGCGCGGATCGCCGGGCGCTGCTCGGTGTTCGCCAAGAGCGACATGATCCACGCGCAGCAGAAGGGGTACTCGCCGGCCGAGATCCTGCGCGGGCTGTGCGACGCCGTGGCTCGCAACTTCAAAAGCTCCATCGTGAAGGGGCGGCCGGTGGAGGCGCCGGTAGCGCTGATTGGCGCGGTTTCGCAGAACGCGGGCGTCGTTGGGGCCTTGCGCGAAGCCTTCTCTCTTTCCGCCGCCGACTTGCTGACGCCCGAGGAATACGCCTGGTGCGGAGCCATCGGCACCGCCATTCTAGAGGCCGAGGAGCACCGCAAGCGGTCCATTCTGGAGATCCACCGCCTGCGCCAGCACGATTCCGAAGAGAAGGTGCAGGACACCCAACCGCTCTCCACTGAAAACGTGGTGCAGTTGCGCGACCGCGTGGGCGTCTACGTGCCGCCGCCCAACGGAGCACTTATCCCGGCGTACCTGGGGCTGGACATCGGCTCGGTTTCGACCAACGTGGCGGTGATCGATGAATCCGGCACGGTGATTCACGATGTCTACCTGCGAACCGCGGGGCGTCCCATCGAGGCCGTTCAGCAAGGGCTCGCGGAAGTGGAGCGTATCTGGGGCAGCCGGCTGAAGGTGTGCGGCGTGGGCACCACCGGCTCGGGGCGCGAGCTGATCGCGGAGTTCGTGGGCGCGGACGCGGTGAACGACGAAATCACAGCGCACAAGACCGGCGCCATCCACGTGAGCAACACGCTGGGCGGCGAGCCGGTGGACACCATCTTCGAAATCGGCGGGCAGGATTCCAAGTTCATCTCGATTGAAAACGGCGTGGTGGTGGATTTCGCGATGAACGAAGCCTGTGCCGCGGGCACGGGGTCGTTCCTCGAGGAGCAAGCCGAGAAGCTGGGGATCAGCATCAAGGGCGAGTTCGCGAAGCTGGCGCTGGCGTCGGCCAGCCCCACGCGCCTGGGCGAGCGCTGCACGGTCTTCATGGAGCGGGACGTCACCGGCTGGCTGCACAAGGGCGAAACCGTGCCCAACCTGGTGGCCGGCCTGTCGTACTCGATTGCGCTGAATTATCTGAACCGCGTGGTGCGCGGGCGGAAGATCGGCAAGGCGATTTATTTCCAGGGCGGCACGGCCTACAACGACGCCGTCACGGCGGCGTTCGCCAGCCTGTTGAGAAAGAAGATCACGGTGCCGCCGTACAACGGCGTGATGGGGGCCATTGGAATGGCGCTCATTGCGCGGCAGTGGCACCAGGCCACGGGCGCGGTGAGCCGGTTCCGCGGATACGATCTGCACAAGCTGCGGCTGGCAACTCGCGATTTTGTGTGTAAGGCATGTTCGAATCTGTGCGACATGAAGCAGTTCGATATCGAGGGGCAGAAGAGTTACTGGGGCGATAAGTGCTCGGACAAGTTCCGCAAGCCCTCGTTGACGGGGCGTAAGCCGGTGATCGAAGATTTGTTCGCGTATCGCGAGCAGTTGCTGGAGGGCGGCACTAACCGCTCTCTTACGTTCGCGGCTCGGTTGCGCGTCGGGCTGCCGCGCGCTATGTCGCTGCTCGATCAGCTTCCGTTCTGGAAGCGCTACTTCGCGGAGCTGGGCATAGAGACCGTGCTGTCGCCGGTGACCGATCCGCGCATATCGGCGGCGGGCATCGATATGGCGGTGGCGCAGCCGTGCTATCCGGTGCAAGTGGCTCACGGGCACGTGCAGGCGCTGGCGGAGGCGGGCGTAGATTACATCCTGATTCCCAACATCGCGGACGCCGAAGCGGGCGCCGACGAATCCTGCCCCTCGCACTACTGCCCGTGGAACCAGACGCTGCCTTGGGTGCTGCGATCCGCGCCGGCCCTGGCGCCGCACCAGCACAAATTCCTTATCCCAACCCTGCATTTCCAGCTTGGCCCGGCGCAAGTGAAGAAGGCGCTGGCCGAGGCCATGCGGCGCATTGGGGTTACCCGGCGCGCGAGCGACCGCGCGGTGGAGGCGGCCTACGCGGCGCAGCGCGAGTTCCAGGAGAAGCTGCTGGCGGCCGGCCGGCGGGCGCTCGAAACGCTGGAATCGACCGGCGAGCCCGGGCTGGTCGTGGTGGGACGCAGCTACAACATTTACGACCGCGGCGTGAACTGCGACATCCCGCGCAAACTGCGCCATCGCTACGGCGCCAACGTCATTCCACTGGACTTCCTGGTGACCGGCCGCGAGCCGGTCGCGGACACGCACGCCAACATGTTCTGGGCGTCGGGGCGGAAGATTCTGGACGCGGCGCGCCTCGCGGCCTCCCGGCCCAACCTGCACGTGGTCTATATCACGAACTTCAAGTGCGGGCCCGATTCCTATATCAAGCATTTTGCCCGCGAAGCCGCCGGCGCGCCGCTGCTGGTCCTGCAATTCGACGGGCACGGCAACGACGCCGGTTACATGACGCGCTGCGAAGCGTATCTCGACAGCAAAGGGATTCTGCGATGCTACCAACCGTCGACGGAGCCGCCGCCTCTACAGGCGAGCATCCACTAAGCGGCAAGCGCATTTACATTCCGCCGATGGCTTACGGCAGCGCGCAGGCGTTCGCCTCGGCCTTTCGCGCCATCGGCCTGGAGGCGGAACCTACTCCGCCCTCCGACAGCCGCACGCGCGAGTTGGGCGCGCGCTACACTTCGGGCGACGAATGCTATCCGGCCAAGGTGACGGTGGGCGATTTCATGAAGGTGCTGGAGCGGCCCACGACCGACCCCGCGCGCGTGGCGCTGTTCATGCCCACCGCCCAAGGCCCTTGCCGCTTCGGGCAGTACGCGCCCTACCTGCGCCACATTTTGGACGCCAACGGATACGAGTCGGTGGAGATCCTTTCGCCGAGCAGCCAGAACGCCTATGGAGGCCTCGGCAGCCTCGCCAAACCGTTCGTGCGCACGGGCTGGCGCGCGCTGTTGTGCGCCGATCTGCTGCAAAAGCTGTTGCTCATGTACCGCCCGTATGAGGAGCGGCGCGGCGACACGGAAGCGGTTTATGCGGAATCGCTGGCCGACCTGTGCCGCACACTCGAAGAGACTCCGGTCGACCCGGGGGTGCAACTTCTGGCGCTGCGCGATTCCATGATTCGAAGCCGCGACCGTTTCCGCAAACTGGCGGCGCAGCGCGGCGCGCGGCGGCATCCGCTGATTGGAATCGTGGGAGAGATTTTCTGCCGCTTGAACACGTTTTCGAACGAGAACCTGGTGGAGTGTCTGGAAGAATACGGCGCGGAGGCGTGGATCTCGGACCTGGTCGAGTGGATCTGGTACACCAATTCCGAGCACTTCCGGAAGCTGAAGCTGGAGGGACGCATCTGGACGGCGGAAGCGCTGGGCGCGTGGGTGCGGAAGCGTGTGCAGAAGCAGGACGAGCACATCCTGGTGGCGCCATTCCAGGAAGATTTCGTGGGCCGCGAGGAACCCGACATCTACGAGATTCTGGAATGCGCGCGCCCGTATCTGCCGCGCGAGGGCGCTTTTGGCGAGATGGTGCTGAACGTCGGAAAGACGGTGTACCTGGCGAAGAAGGGCGCCGCCGGGATCATCGACATCAGCCCCTTCACCTGCATGAACGGCATCGTCTGCGAGGCCATCTATCCGCGCATCAGCCGGGACCTGGGCGGGATACCGATTCGCAACTTCTATTTCGACGGAACACAGTCGGACCTCGACCGCGACCTGGGCGTCTACATGGAGCTGGCGCGGAGCTATTCGAAGAAGCGGGGGTAGGGGCCGGGCGCGCGGCTCCGCGCGATCTCGGCGACCATCAGACCATACAACACGAGACCCGCTACCGGCGCCGTGGAGATCCAGAAGTAATTGGCCACCGGCGTGTTGGGCCAGACGTCGCCATTGGCCGCAAACATCTGGCGCAAGACCGTCACCGGCACGGGATAAAGAAACGCGGCGCACAGCGGCGCGAACCCCATCTTCTTCCAGGCGCCGCGCAAGGCAAGCCCGCCGGCAAACAGCGCCATGCCGGGGAACTGCATGACCTGGTAATGCGTCCAGCAAACCGGCGCGGCCACCAGCGTCAGCGTGGTGAGGGACGCCATGGTGAGCGGAAGCCGAGCGCGGCTCACGCGGCCCAGGGTCACCGCCAAAAGCGCGCCAATGCCAAGCGTGAACGTGGCGGCGGTCACGCCGAGTCCGACCCTGCGCGCGGCCGGGGGCAGGTTGAGCGACTGCAGTGAGAACGCGTTGGCCCAAGGCAGTCCACGGCCGGGCGCGGTCGGGTCCATGATGCGCAACGCCACCGAGGGCAGCGACCAACTCAGCACCGCCGGCGTTCCAGCCAGAAAGGCCGTCGAATGCGGCGGCGCTGGCGGACCAGCCAGCGCGAACGACGCGAACACCCAGGATAGCGCCCCGAGCAAAGAACACAAGATCGCTACGCACAGGGGCCGCCAGCAGCGCGCCATTGCCAAGCCGATGGCGCACGGCCCCGGCAGAAGCTTCAAAGCAATGCCCAGCCCGAGGCTGGCGCCCTGGCGCCAGTCCGCCGCGGTATATGCAATGGCTAGCAATAGAGCCAGTTCGGGCCCCAATTGCCCCACCCCCACCGCTTCACCCGCTGCGCGGCCCCCGGCCCACACCAGTGCCACCGAACAGACTGCCAACAGACCGCGTCCCAAATATCGATAGACCAGCCAGGCCGCCAGCAGCAGGCACGCGTGCGAAAACACAAACCACACCCAGCGCGCCGTGAGATAACCGAGGGCGCCTAACGGCGCCATCAACAAGGCCAACAGCGGCGGGTAAAGGTAGCCATGGTAGCCTTCCGCCAGAAACGGAGACTCGCCGCGCAGTACGTGCCGCGCCGCCAGGTAATAGCCCCGGAAGTCGCTGTCGGTATTCTGGGGAAGCTGCGTGAGGATGGTGTCGTAGGTATACCAACCGGCGCACAGTATCAGAAAACACCACGCCAGCCGGGTCCGCATCTCAGGGCAATACTATCATGCGGGACGGCGTTTGAGAGGTGAAGGGCCGGGCAGGCCTGGCCCCTACGGCTTCTTGAAGAGCTTGTCGAAGGCGTTGCGGGCGTCTTCGGGATTGCGCGGCGCGGGAGGGCCCACTTCGATAGGCACCACCGCAGGCACGTTGTTGGTGCCTTCGCGGGCCACGGTCACCCGCGGCATAAACGAATTGCACTCGTTGGCCTTGTCCTTCATGGCAAGGCGCACCGGGATGGGCTTGAGGCACTGGAAACGCATGGATGGCTCAAAGTAGGAACACTGCTTGCAGCAGTGCAGCTCGGCGTTGCACTTGGGGCAGTTGCCTCGGAAGTCGACGTCGGGCGGAAGGGTTGTCGCGCAGTTGAAACACCGGGCCGCGGCGACATGCTGGACGAGACGCGGCAGGCGGGGGCCGGTGACGTCGATGGGAGGACGTGGCCCGAATGGCTTGGGCCGGTCTTCGCGGTAGCCTCTGGAATCGCGGTCCGAATCCATGTACCCGGGCTGTTTGTACTTGCGATCGCTGTCCATGGGGAAAAGTCGCTCCGTAACTAGCGGGACAAAAGAACGTTTCTTCGAAAAACCGGCGCTTAAGATACCAATCGATCCCCGCGCGGCCGCACGGCACTCCCGACGGTGGCGGTTCGCGTGGATTTACCGGAGGGGTTCTGCGGGAACGCCGAGGCGCCTGACACAAACAGGTACGCGGCCCGCCAATGCTTCAAATACATATGTACCACGGATCGAAGTCTTTTGCACCCCCTATCTCACTCTCGTTGGATAGGGCCGAGGCGCTTACCCTAGGCGCTTACCCTACGGAACTCCACTTCAGCAGGCTGGTGCAAGGCCGCGTAATGGGATCGTCGAAATGGTTGGGGCTGACGCGCAGGGCGTAGCCCAGGCGGCCGGTGCGTTCGGGAAGGATGTCCCTGGCAAATACGGCAACCGAGCCCTGCTGCTCCACCGCGGGCAGCACCAGCACCTCGGTCTCTACCAGGTAGCCATTGCTATCCACGCGCCCGATCACGGCCTCCACGCGAACGTCGTCGGGTTTCAAGCCCGCCAAGTCGATGGCCGCGCGCACCGGAACGGGTCTGCCGCTGGTCACCGAACCCGCCGGGCCGGGCCCCGCTTCCACGAATTTCACGCGATCCCAGACCTCGCGAATGCGCGCGTTCCAACGCGCTCTTTCGCGCACCAGGCTGTAATCCGCTTTGAGGATGCGCAGGTGCGACGAGTGGGCCGGCTCGTACAATTCGGTCATGTACTCCCGCAC
This sequence comes from Bryobacterales bacterium, assembly GCA_003170915.1. Lineage (GTDB taxonomy): Bacteria > Acidobacteriota > Terriglobia > Bryobacterales > Bryobacteraceae > Fen-178. The sequence goes on from PMYB01000077.1 coordinate 29,301, forward strand.
CATGCGGCGGCAATCGAAATGCGGGCTGATGTACATGAGCGACTGCTTCATGCGGCGCATCCACTCGCGCGGCGTCTGCTCGCGGCGCTCATAGAACATGGGGGCGATCTCGCTTTCGAGCAGGTAGTAGATGGCGCTGGCATGCAGCGCATCCTGGTCCTCCGAATACGGCTCCCGTTCGCCGATAGCCCAGCCGCCCGAATTCTCATAGGCTTCGTCGAACCAGCCGTCCAGGATGCTCAAGTTGAGAACGCCGTTGATGGCCGCCTTCATTCCGCTGGTGCCGCAGGCCTCTTCGCCGCGCCGCGGGTTGCTGAGCCACAAATCCACGCCCTGCACCATCTCCCGCGCCACCTTCATGTCGTAGTCTTCGAGGAAGACCACGTGTTTCCAGAGGTCGGGATCGCGCGAGAGCTGCACAATCTCGCGGATGTAGCTCTTGCCCGGCTGGTCCTTGGGATGGGCCTTGCCGGCGATGACGATCTGGACCGGCAGGTCCTTGTTTAACAGAATGCGCTTGAGCCGCTCGACGTCGCGGAACAGCAGCGTGGCGCGCTTGTAGGTGGCGAAGCGGCGCGCGAACCCGATGGTGAGAGCGTTGGGATCGAGCACTCCAGCCGCGCGATGCACCTCCGTGGCGGAGGCTTGCCGCCGCGCCGCGGATGCGCCCTCGCGCTCCCGGACGAAACTGACCAGGCGGCGCTTGCGCCGGCGATGAGCTTCGAGCAGTTCCTCGTCCGGGATCTCACCCACCTGTTCCCAGATGGTGGAATCGTTGAAGCGGTCGCGCCAGTCGGGTTGCAGGTACTGATCGTATAGCGACGCCAGGTCGCCGTTCAGCCAGCTCGGCAGGTGCACGCCGTTGGTGATCGAAGTGATCGGCACTTCCCACAGCGGCAACCGCGGCCAGAGGTCGTGGAACATCTCCTGCGAGACCTGCCGGTGCAGGCGGCTCACGGCGTTGCGGTAAGCCGAAGTGTTCAGTGCCAGAACGGCCATGGAGAACCGCTCGTCACGGTCGAACACGTTGCGCCGGCCGAGCGCCATCAACTGCTGGAAGTCAATCCCGACCTCGGCGCAGTAGTCCGAGAAGTAGTGGTATATCAGGCCGGGGTCGAACAGATCGATTCCGGCGGGAACCGGCGTGTGAGTGGTGAAAACATTGCTGGCGCGCGCGGCTTCCAGGGCTTCTTCGAAGGTCAGTTTCCGGTCGCGCATCAACACGCGCACCTGCTCCAGGGCGAGAAACGCGGAGTGGCCTTCGTTCATGTGGTACACGGTGGGATTCAGGCCCATGGCCTTCAGCGCCCGCATGCCGCCGATGCCGAGCACGATTTCCTGGCGGATGCGCGTATCGATATCGCCGCCGTAGAGGGAATCCGCGATGCCGCGATCCTGCGGCAAGACGTTGTCGGGGATGTTGGTATCCATCAGGTAGAGCGTGATGCGGCCCACATCCAGTCTCCATACCTGGATGTGGACGTCGCCGGTGGGCAGCTTGACGGTAACCTTCAGATCCCCGCCATTGGCGTCCTTAACGGTCGCCAGCGGCAGGGTATAGAAGTCGTTCATGGGATAGCGTTCCTGCTGCCATCCGTCGGGGTTGAGGAATTGCCGGAAGAATCCTTGCTGGTACAGCAGGCCAAGTCCGATGAGCGGATAATCCTGATCGCTCGAGGACTTCAGATGATCGCCCGACAGAACTCCGAGACCACCCGAGTAGACCGGCAGGCACTCCGTGAGACCGTACTCGGCGGAGAAGTAGGCGATCAGCCTGCCGTCGGCGGGCGGCGGGCCTTTGCGCACGCGCGCATCGTAGGTTTCGCAGGCCGTGCGGTACAGGCCCAGGTAGCGCGCATCGGCGCCCATCTTTGCCAGCGTGGCTTGGGGAAGACGGCCGAGCATCAGGACCGGGTTGTAGCCGCACTCCCGCCAGAGAGATGAATCGAGGCGGCGGAAGAGCGCGCGCACAATCGGTTCCCAACTCCAAAGAAGGTTATGCGCCAGTTCGCTCAGGCGCGACAGGGATTCCGGCAAGGTGGGGCGCACCAGAAACTCCCGGATTGGCTGAATATGAAAAGGCATACACGAGGAGCTACCTCCAACATAGCAGATCGGCCAGAGAAGCCCGCCTCAAATGCCTCTCCACGCCTGCGGGTGCGGATGCGTCAAGTATAATGGTACAAGCTCGATGCGGCGTCTTCTGGGAATACTTTTGTGCTCTGTGACCGGCGTAGCGTTCGCGGGCGAATATGCCGTGTTCGCAAGCGGTTCCCGGCTGCACGTCGACCGGCACGAGACCTCCGGCGACAAGGTCCGGCTGTACAACGCGGACGGCTATATCGAGATGGATGTGGCCGCCGTGCGGGGCTACGAGGCGGAGGAATACGTGCCGCCGGCGCCCACACCAGCCAGCCCAGCCCCGGTAGCGGCGGGATGGCAGGCTGAAGCCTGCGCCACCAAACTGGCCGATGCGGCCGCGGACAAGTACGGCCTGCCGCGCCGGTTGGTGCGCAGCGTGATCTCGAGGGAGTCGGATTTCCAGCCGCGGGCGGTTTCTCCCAAGGGAGCCATCGGGCTGATGCAACTGATGCCCGCCACGGCCGAAGCCCTGGGCGCCGACCCGCGCGATCCCGCGCAGAATGTGGATGCCGGCACGCGCTACCTGCGGGACCTCCTGGAGAAGTACGACGGCGGGCTATGGCATGCCCTGGCGGCATACAACGCCGGCCCGGGCGCGGTGGACAAGTACCAGGGCGTTCCGCCCTACCGCGAGACCATCGACTACGTCGGCAAGATCGACAGGGATTTGAAGAAGGCTGAGGGCGTCACGCAGTAACCGCTCTCTAACGTTCGCGGCTCGGAAAGCACGTCGGCAACCGGATCGGAGCCGCGAACGTTAGAGAGCGGTTGGCACGGTTACGCAGTAACGGCGTCCATCACCGCGGCCAGGGCGTGAATTACAGAGGCAATCCGCACCGCCGCCAGAATGGTTTCCTCGCCGACGCCTTTTTCGCGCAGCACCTTCTCATGCGAATCGACGCACACGCCGCAGCCGTTGATGGCCGAAACGGCCAGGCACCACAACTCGAAATCCACCGGGTCGCTGCCGTGAGTGCGGATCGCCTGCATGCGCAGGCGCGCCGGCATGGAGCCGTATTTTTCGTTGGTGCTGAGATGGCGAAAGCGGTAGAAGATGTTGTTCATCCCCATGACCGCGGCGGCGGCCCTGGCGGCGTCGAGCGCTGGTTCGTCCAGGCGCCTGGCGGCTTCCGCCAGTACGGCTTCGAGCACCCGCCGGTTGCGGGAGGCCATGGCGGAGCACACGGCGGTGCCCCAGGTTTGCCGCTCGGTCAGTTCCGTCTGCCGCAGCACGGCGCCCATGTTGAGCTTCAGATCCTTGGCGTACTCCGGACAGGTTTCTAGCAGTTGTTCGAGTTCCATGGATGAATGTGTGGGCTAGACCTTCAGAACCGCGTCGCCCTTCTGCCAGTTGCAGGGGCACAGCTCATCGGTTTGAAGCGCATCGAGCACGCGCAGCACTTCCTGCGGGTTGCGGCCCACCGAGAGGTCGTTCACCGACACGAACCGGACGACGTTTTCGGGATCCACCACGAAGGTGGCGCGCTGCGCCACGCCTTCCTTGGGATCGAGGACGCCCAGCGCCGCGCACAACTCGCGTTTGATGTCCGCCAGCATGGGGAACGGCAGATCCTTTAAGTCCGGGTGATGCTGCCGCCAGGCCAGGTGCACGAACTCGGAATCGGTGCTGCCGCCGAGAAGCTGCGCGTCGCGATCCTGGAACTCGCGATTGAGCTTGCCGAAGGCCGCGATCTCGGTGGGGCAGACGAAAGTGAAATCCTTAGGCCAGAAGAAATAAACCTTCCACTTGCCGTGGTAGTCCTTGCCCGTAATGGGCTGAAAGGTCTTCCCCTTTTCAAGGCTGACGGTCGCCTGGAGGGAAAAGGCCGGAAACTGCTCGCCAACTCCTAACATGTATGGTTCTCCATTTAGATTGGATGCAGCCGGTCGATTTTGGCGGCAAGAATAAAATCGCTTTCGGTCAAGCCGTCGATCTTGTGGGTCCAAATCTTGATTTCGACCTTTCCCCACGCCAGGTATAAGTCGGGATGATGCCCCTGCTCTTCGGCGACGGCGCCAACGCGGTTCACAAAATCCAGGGCCGTCCGGAAATCTGGGAATGTGAAAGTCTTCGACAGATGGTGATCGTCCACCACCTGCCAGCCGGTCACCAGCGCCTGCATTTTCCGCAACTCTTCGCCTTTGAGTGGCGCGACGCCACCCCGGCACGGCACACAATGCTTTTCGGCCAAACTCATTTTCGCCCTCCTCGCTTAGCGTCCCGACGATCCGAACCCGCCCGTCCCGCGGCGGGAATCGGCCAGATCGCCCTCCTCCCACTCTACCGCTTCGTAGCGCGTCACAATCATCTGGGCGATGCGGTCGCCGGCGTGAACCGTGTACGGCTCGCGCCCCAGGTTCAGCAGGATCACGCGAACCTCGCCGCGATACCCCGGGTCGATGGTGCCCGGCGCATTGGGCATAGTGATGGCATGGCGCAGAGCCAGCCCACTGCGCGGCCGCACCTGCGCTTCGCAGCCCGCGGGCGCCTCGATGACCAGGCCGGTAGGAACCAGCCGCGGCACGCCTGGCTCGAGCGTCGCGTCCTCCACCGCGTGCAGGTCCATGCCGGCGTCCTCGAGCGGTCCGTGGGCATAAGAAGGAAGAATGGCGGCCGGATGAATTCGTTGGATTCGGATGCGCATCTGTTTCCGTTATCATAGCGTCTTGAGCCCCACCAAACGTGTCATCACCGTGGCGCCCATGCCGCCGGAGAAAAGCGCCTACGCGCTGGCTCGCTATAGCCGCTCGCCCGATTCCATTCGCGATTCGATCGATTGGGTGCGCAGTCACGACTCGCAAAAATTCCTGGAGAGTTTCTATTTCCAGTATGGCCACGCTTCCATCGCCGACCTCGGCCACACCGTGATGTGCTTCGAGGGCATCTCCGAGCTGGCCGCNNTTTTCGCGCTCCGGCTTCGTCACGCCGCCGGAGTTTTCAGCCGGCGACGGCGAAGCCTACCGGACGGCGGGCGAGGCGCTGCTGGCGGCCTACGGCCAGGTGAACGAACTGGCGTTCGCGCGCCTCTCGGAGAGCCTGCCGCGCCCCGACGACATGAAGCCGGACGCCTGGCGGCGCAGTATCGCGGCGCGCGCCTTCGACGTGGCGCGGTATCTGCTCTTCTGGGGCGTGCCCACCAACGTGGGCCAGGTGACCACCATTCGCACGCTGGAAAAACAGATCCGCCGCTTGCGGGCTTCCGAGTATGCGGAAGTGCGCGAGTTGGGCGGCGAGATGGCGCAGGCATGCGCGGCGGAACCGGACTGCCGATGGGACCTCGAGGCGGCGGCCGAGCCGCTGGCGCCCACCCTGGCGCGCCACGCCGAGCCCGATGAGCACGCCGCGCGCTCGCGGGAAGACCTGAAGCGCTGGGCGGAACAGAACCTGCCAAGCGTGGCGCCCCGCGGTTCCGCGCCCGAGCGAGTGGACCTGCTGCGCCCCACCGACACGCCGGCGGACATCGCCGCCACGCTGCTCTACCCGGTCACGGATCGCCCCTTCCGCGAGTTGTACGAAATCGCTCGCGGATGGAGCGCCGCCCAGCGCGCCGAGGTGATGGACGTGGCGCTTCGCTCGCGCACCGCTCGCGATGAGATCCTCGCCGGCTTCCGCGGCGGCCTCTACGCCTACGATTTCGTCATCGATATCGGCGCGTATCGCGATCTGCACCGCCACCGCCGCTGCCAGAAGTTTCGCCAGGCCTACTCCGGCAACCTGGGTCACGATACGCCCAAGCTGGTGGCAGAGTGCGGGGCTGAGGAAGTCTACGATTCCGCCATGCGCCGCGCCTTCGACGCCACGCGCCGCCTCCCCGCGCCCGCGGCGCACTACCTGCTGCCGTTCGGCGCGCGCTCGCGCTTTCTGTTCAAGATGGATTTCGCCGAAGCCGAGTACATCGCGCGGCTGCGCAGCGGCGTGAAGGGCCACTTCAGCTACCGCGAAATCGCATGGGAGATGAAGCGCAAGATGGAGCAGACGGAGCCCGAGCTAGGGCGCCTGATGGAAGCCACGCCACCGTGGGTGGAAGACCCTCTGAGGCGGTAGCGGGTTCGCCGCCCGCTTCCCCGAAGACTTCATGTTCCGTCTGACCAAAGAGGAGGCTGATTTGAGGTTTCAATTTGAAACCTCAAAGACGAGGGGCGGGCGGCGTTACCTGCCAAACGAAGCGGGATAATCCCGATTGTCGATGCACACCGCGAATTGCGGCTCGCCCCCCCGCCCCTACCGCAGGTTGAACTTCTTCATCTTGTAGCGCAAGGTGTCGCGGGTGATGCGCAACAGGCGCGCGGCTTGCGTCTGGTTGCCGTTGGTCTTCTCCAGAGCGCGGGCCAGCAGGTTGCGCTCGTTGTCCTCGAGCGAAAGCCCGTCGGTGGGGATGTCCACAATCGCGGCAACCGCCGGCGCGCCGGCATCGGGGCGGGAGATGGCAATCGGCAGGCTGGGCGGGGTGATCAGCGACGACTCTTCCAGAATCATGGCGCGCTCGATGGCGTTGCGCAGCTCGCGCACGTTGCCGGGCCAGTCGTGCGTCAGCAGCAGCTTGGCCGCGGCCTCGCTCACGCCTTCAATGTTGCGCTTGAACTTGCGGTTGTAGTGCTCGACGAAGAACTTCGTCAGCGGCACGATGTCTTCGGTGCGGTCGCGCAGCGGCGGGATCAGGATCTGGATCACGTTGAGGCGGAAGTAGAGGTCCTGGCGGAACGCACCCTCTTTCACCGCCTCGCGCAGGTTCTTGTTGGTGGCCGCCACCACGCGCAGGTCGAGCTTGATGTCCTTCAGACCGCCCAGCCGCCGGAAGCACTGCTCTTCCAGCACGCGCAGCAGCTTGGCTTGCAGCATCAGGGGGATTTCGCCGATTTCATCCAGAAACAACGTGCCTTTATCGGCCAGCTCGAAGATGCCGCGCTTTTGCGCGCGGGCATCCGTGAACGCGCCTTTTTCATAGCCGAACAGCTCGCTTTCCAGCAGCGAATCGGGAATGGCCGCGCAGTTGATGGCGATGAACGGCTCGGCCTGCCGCAGGCTTTGGTAGTGCAGCGTCTTGGCGACCAGGTCCTTGCCGGTTCCGTTCTCGCCTTCGAGCAGGATGGTGGTGGCTTCGCTGGCCGCCACCCGGCGCACGAAGTTGAGCACCTCGCGCATGGGCCCCGATTCGGCGATGACTTCGCGCTTCTGCGGCGCAGCCTCCTCGGTAATGTCCTTGATGGTGGCCACCACGCCGGTGAGATGGCCGCCGCCGTCGAACATCTGCGTAGTGCGCATCACCACCAGCCGCTCCATGCCATTGCCGGTATGGAGCCGGACCGTGCAGTTAGGCGCGGCGGGCGCCTGGTTCAGACCCGCCAGGACCCCGCATCCGGGTTCGCACAAGGAGCACTTGAAGACTTCCTGGCAGTGTTTCCCGAGCATCTCGTCGGAGACCATGCCGAAGAGTTTCTCCGCGGACCGGTTGACTCCTGTTATGCGGAACTCCGGGTCGTACAGAACCAGAGCATCGGAAAGCTGGTCGAACACCGATTCCAAAACACTGGTTTTCTGCCAGCTTGGAGTGAGCTTTGACATTCCTGGCAACTTGTCTTGATTATAGCAAGGCGTCTGGGTTAATTGGCGCAATGCGCGGCAGTTTCGGGGGGAATTGCCCCCAACCGAACTGGGGAGATCCTTGCAAACCCTCTGGAACGTAGGGAGTAAGCGGGTGGCGATGCAATTGCTACTTTTGGCAATGGAGGTGCCATGTCCCATTTGAAAGTCATTATGCCCGCTGCCATTTTGCTGGGCGGATTCCTGGTTTGCTCGACGGCTTCGTTCGGCAAGCCAGAGTATGTGAAATTGACCAAGAAGCCTTGTACTTACTGCCATGTCGATTCCAAGGCCAAGCCCAAGGAACTGACCGAGGCCGGCAAGTACTACGCCGAGCACAAGAGCCTGGACGGTTACCAGGAGAAGAAGTAGCGGAGGCATGGAAGGCGGAGGGGTGGAGTCGGCCGTGATGCAGGCGGTTCAGCTTTCGATTGCCAACGGGGTGTATGCCGCAACCGTGCGGGAAGCACTGTCGCGCAGTTGCGCGTGGCACGTCGAAACAGTGGATCGCCCGGATCCCTCGCAGAAATGTGTGCTGGTTCTGGACGAGTCGGCATTCGCCCGGCTGCCCCTCCCCCTGTCCAACCCGGAGCGGGTTGTTTTGATCAGCCGGAAGGATCCCCAACTGCTGGCGCAGGCATGGGAGGCGGGGATCGTTTCCGTGGTCTCCGAGGAAGATCCCATTAGTACAGTTCTGCTGGCGATCATGGCGGCGGCACTGCGGGTAGCGAAATCCCACGCCGCCGCTGTTTCGGATGGAATATCCACCAGTTGCGGTTCCAGTTCTGAGCCAATAGCCCCACTGCACCGGATTTCCGGATCAAAACGTTGCAAAACCCAATAGGGTAAGCCTTGGCAGGCGGGGCGCACTCTGGGCCCGCCTGGCCCACAAAAACGGCATCCCTCGCGGAAACGCTTGAGCTTCGCGGTTCGATATGTAAACTTTAGAAGGAGGTAATTTATGCATCTTGATTTACGTCCTTTCCTGATACTCTGGTTGATCGAGATTGCGGCCCTGATCGTGGTGTCCTTCTGGCGCCGGGCCGTGGCCGTGCAAGAAGACCCCGCATTGCACCTTGGGGCGGCGCACGCCGGTACTGCTGCCGAGCAGATAGCCTTAGCCAAGAAACTCGAGCAAATCGACAAGTGGGTCAAGATCCTGACGGTGATCGCCGTCGTCTTCGGCCTTCTGCTAGGGGCCGCCGCCTTGTACAAGGCTTGGGTCTTGGGTCCCGCCGCCGGATTGTAGGGCGATGCTGAACCGGGCACTTTCCTCGACTGGCCGGCGCCTCGGTTCCGCATGGATCGGCCTTCTGCTGGGGGCGGCCCTCGCCAATCCGCTGGCAGCCGCGAACGCGCCGGGCGCAGCATGCTCCACCTGCCACGACCAAGGGCAGAAACTGGAGAAGAGCGCGCATGCGGGGCTACCCTGCGATACGTGTCACGAATCGCACGAGAAGTATCCTCACCCCGCCGGGATTGCCAAGCCCGTGTGCGCCAGTTGTCATCAGGGCCAGGCGGGCGATTACGCGCTCGGCGTGCACGGGGAGGCGCGCAAGAAGGGGAATGCGGGCGCTCCCGATTGCGCCCTCTGTCACGGAAGCGCGCACGAACTGCTGGCGCCCAGGTCGGAGGCGTTCCGCGCCGCCGTGCCGGACACCTGCGGCATGTGCCACAACGATGTCGCCGCGCAGTATCGGGCCAGCGTGCACGGGCAGGCGCTGGCGCGCGGCGTCACGCAGGCGCCGCTGTGCACGGACTGCCACGGCGAGCACAGGATTCTCAAACACACCAACGAAGCTTCCCCGGTGAACGCGGCGCACATCCGCGACACCTGCGGGAGCTGCCACGGCGACGTCCGTTTGACCCGCAAGTTCGGCCTTCCTTCGGACCGCCTGGTGAGCTTCGATTCGTCCTACCACGGGCTCGCCGCCAAGGCCGGATCGCAGACCGTCGCCAACTGCGCGAGCTGTCATGGAGTGCACGACATTCTGCCGTCGTCCGACCCCAAGTCCACCATTAACCCCAGGAACCTGCCCAAGACCTGCGGCCAGTGCCACCCCGGCGCCGGCACCCGTTTCGCCATCAGCCAAGTGCACCTGACCGAAGGCAACGCCGAGTCCGCCGCGCTGCGCTGGGTGCGCCAGTTTTACCTGCTGGTCATCCCCGTGACCATCGGGCTGATGCTGCTCCACAACGGCGGCGATTGGGTTCGCAAGCTCATCGATCGGCGTTTCAGCGTTCGCCGGGATAACCTCGGGGCCAGGAACTTTTCCGAACACGGCGAACTCCGCATGCTGCCGTTCGAGCGGGTGCAGCATGCCGTTCTGGCCATCTCGTTCCTCATGCTGGTGTGGACCGGCTTCGCGCTCAAGTATCCGGACCAATGGTGGGCGCGGCCGCTGCTGTCGATGGAGGGGACCTACCCCATGCGGAGCCTCATCCATCGCATCGCCGCCGGTGTTTTCATGGCGGTCACGCTGACCCACCTGGTCTCGCTGATCGTCAGCCGCAAGCTGCGCGAGCACTGGAAGGAGATGCTGCCAACGACCAACGACCCGCGCGAGGCGCTCTCCAATTTTGCCTACAATCTGGGCCTCGGTTGGGAGCCTCCGGGGCGCTCTTCGCACAGCTACGTGGAGAAAGCCGAGTATTGGGCGGTGGTGTGGGGCGCGGTGATCATGATCGCCACCGGGCTGCTGCTCTGGGCCAACAATCTGGTCTTGAAACTGCTGCCCAAGAGCTGGCTGGACGTCGCCACGTCGGTTCATTTTTACGAGGCCGTGCTGGCCACGCTGGCGATTGTGGTCTGGCACTTCTACCCCGTCATTTTCGATCCCGATGTCTACCCGTTGAACACCGCCTTCCTGACCGGTATTACAGTGAGGAAGCAGGAGCGCTCCAGGAACCGCGAGGCGACAGCCGCGGGAGACGACTAGAGTCATGACGCCAAACCAATCCGATCGCAGGGACGGGAGCTGGCTGTCCCCGATCATCCATCTGTCCAGCAACTGGGTGAGCCTGACAGGCGTGGTGATCGTCACCACCGCCACCGTCTTCTGGCTCTTTTTGCTGCCGGTCACGCTGCGGGGGACGACTGAGAGCCCCTACGTAGGGATTCTGGCGTTTCTGGTGCTGCCGGCGCCGTTCTTCGCCGGCCTGATCCTGATTCCCCTGGGAATATGGCTCAAGCGCAAGCGCGAGGGGCGAGCCGGCATCTATCCGCCCGAATTCCCGCCGCTCACGTGGCACAACGCGGAACTGCGCCGCCTGGTCTATTTCGTTTTCTTCACCACCATGGTCAACCTGGCGATTGCCAGCCAGGTCAGCTACAGCGCGGTGAACTACCTGGATTCGGTGACGTTTTGCGGGGAGACCTGCCACACCGTGATGCAACCCGAGTACACGGCCTATCAGAACTCGCCGCATTCACGCGTGGAGTGCGTGAAGTGCCACATCGGGCCGGGCGCTTCGTGGTTCGTGAGGAGCAAGCTGTCGGGCGTGGGACAGGTGCTCGCGGTGACCTTCCACACCTATTCGACGCCCATCCCCACGCCCGTTCGCAGCCTGCGTCCCGCGCGGGAGACCTGCGAAGCCTGCCACTGGCCCCAGAAGTACGGTGAGGACCGTGTGCTGATCATCAACAAGTTTGCCGACGACGAGAGCAACACGCTTTCCAAGACCGTGCTGCTGATGAAGATCGGCGGCGGCAACCGCGGCATCGGGATACATGGGACGCATCTGGGCTCCGGCGTGCTGATCCGCTACGCGCATGCCGACGAGGGACGGCAGAACATTCCCTGGATCGAGTACAACGGCCCGGGCGGCAAGACTGTCTACGCCACGCCGGCGGCCAAGCCCGATGGCGGCGGCCTGCCCATCCGCGACATGGACTGCGTGGACTGCCACAATCGCCCGACTCACGCCTACGAATTGCCGGAGCGGGCTGTGGACCGCGCCATCTACGCGGGCCAGATTTCGCCGTCGCTGCCGTTTGCCAAGAAGCGGGCCGTGGAGATCGTCAAGGGAAGCTACAGCACCCGCGAGGAAGCCGCGCAGAAGATTCCCGCGGCGTTCGAGAAATACTATCGGGACAACTATCCGGCCATCTGGGCCCAGCGCAGAGCCGAGGTGACCTCCGCCGCGCAGCAGGTGCTGGCGGTCTACGACCGCAACATTTTCCCCGAGATGAAGGTCGCCTGGGGCACCTACCCGAACAACATCGGCCACACCGACTTCCCCGGCTGCTTTCGCTGCCATGACGGCAACCACGTCGCCAAGGACGGCCGCTCCGTCACGCAGGACTGCAACGCCTGCCACAACCTGCTGGCCATGGACGAGGCCAATCCGAAGGTGCTGACGGACCTGGGAATCGTGGAGAGCAAGCCGCCGGAACAGAAATAGCGTGGCGAAACGGAAACAACTCAAACCCCAGCGGGCCGCCGCGGAAGCCGAGGCGCCGGCCCTCGGTGCGGCACTCTCCTGGCTTCAAAAGCACTCCGTTCTGGCGTTTCTCATCCTGGTTGTGATTGCTTCTCTGCGCATCGTGGCAACCTACACGGTTTTCAACCATACCATCGACGAGCCGGCGCATATCGCCTGCGGAATGGAGTGGCTGGACAAGGGCGTCTACCATTACGAGGTGCAGCATCCGCCCCTGGCTCGCGTAGCCGCCGCCATGGGACCGTACCTGGCGGGCAGCCGGCCGTCCGGAGCCGCCAACATGTTCCAGGAAGGCGCGCTCATCCTCTACCGCGATAACCACTACGACCGCAACCTGGCATTGGCCCGCCTGGGAATCCTTCCATTCTTCTGGGTTGCGGCTCTGGTGGTTTATGCGTGGGGCCGGAAGTATTTGGGAGATCTGGTTGCGGCGGTGGCGGTTTTTTTGTTTACCTTCCTGCCGCCTATCCTGGCGCATGCCGGCCTGGCGACCACCGACATGGCGCTGACTGCCTTTGTTGGCGCAAGTTTCCTCTCGGGAGTGGTGTGGCTGGAAAAGCCGAGTCTGCTCCACAGCATTGTGTTCGGCGCGTGCGTGGGGCTCGCCGTTCTCTCCAAGTTTTCCTCTCTTGCGTTCATACCCGCGGCATTTGCGGCGGCGCTCGTCTGGCACTTGTGGAGCGACCGGCCGGCCGTTTCCCTGGTTGCACGGCGGGCGCTCCAGCGCACGCTGCCTTTCTGCCTGGCAGCCGTTGTGGGCGCGGGCATCGTGTGGGCGGGGTATAGGTTCTCGTATGGTAACGTCGCCGGCATCAGGCTTCCCGCTCCCGAGCTGTTCGCCGGCATTCAAGCCGTCATCGAACATAACCGGCAGGGCCATCCTACCTATTTGCTGGGGATGCACAGCATGTTCGGGTGGTGGTATTACTACCCGGTGGTGCTGGCCTTCAAGACTCCGCTGCCCTTCCTGGCGCTGCTGTTTACGGGTGCCGCGATCTGCCTGGGAAAGGCGCGGCGCGCGAATCCGGCCTTCTGGCTGCCCCTGGCATTCTCGCTGGGAATCCTGTTCTTTTCGCTCTTCAGCCAAATCAATATCGGCGTCCGGCACATACTTCCCGTCTATATGGGGTTCCCGATTGTCGCGGCGGCCGGCGCTGTCCGCCTATTGGAGATGTCGCGAACGGTCCCGTGGGCTGCCTGGACCGTTGGACTGCTGCTCGTCTGGCATGGCGCCACGTCCGCGCTCAGCCACCCCGACTACATTCCCTACGTCAACGCGCTGGCGGGCAGCGAGCCGGAAAAGATCCTGGCGGAATCGGATCTCGATTGGGGGCAGGACATGAAACGGCTGGCCAAGCGCTTGCACGAGGTGGGCGCGCGCCAGGTCACGTTCAGCCCGTTCATTGTCGCCTACCTGGAAGCGGTGCACGGGTTCCCGCCCATTCAACCGATGGACCCCGAGTTGCCATCGCCCGGATGGAATGCCGCCAGCATCACCATGATCAAAGCGGAACGTCTCGGTCTCGAGGACCAACACCCCGAGATCAAACTGTGGACCGAACAGATCCCACCCACCGAGCGACTCGGCAACACCACGCTCTTGTGGTACTTCCCGCCGCAGAGGCAGGCCGCGCCCAGGCGGTAGCGCGGGACCCGGCGCCGAGCAAGCACGTTTAGCGTTATGCTTTGAGCATGAAGCTCAGCTTGGTCTCGCTATTTGCATTGCTCGTTTCCACCGCGCTCTTCGCTCAAGAATTCCGCGGCACCATCAGCGGTGCGATCACGGATGCCACCGGCTCTTCTGTCCCGGGGGCGAAGGTGACGGTTACCGAAACCCAAACCGGCACCAAGATCCCCACCGTGTCCGACAATTCCGGCCAGTACACCGCCCCGTTCCTTCTGCCTGGCGAATACGATATCGCGGTGCAGTCGCCGGGCTTCAAAGCAGCCCTCCGGAAGGGCGTGCACATCGGCGCCGGGGACCATCCGGTGATGGATTTCAAACTGGATGTCGGCGAGGTCTCCGCCTCGGTTGAAGTCACCGCCGACGCGCCCCTCCTCGATACGGAAAACGCCTCCCTGGGGCAGGCCATCACCACCAAGGAAGTGGAGGAATTGCCGATCAACGGTCGCACGCCGATGATGGCCGCGGCCCTGTCGTTGGGTGTCATCGGGTATGCGCAGCCCACCCTGGTCCATCCTTTCGATAGCGGCGGCGCGGCCGGCTGGTCCATCGGCGGCGCTTACGAGCAAACCAGCGAACTGCTGCTCAACGGCGCCCCCGACGCCACCTGGGACGGCCGCCTGGCTTACAGCCCGCCCCAGGACGCCGTGCAGGAAGTGCAGGTCAAAGTTTCCGATACCGACGCGGCATTCGGCCACTCCGCCGGCGGAACTTTGGACCAAATCACCAAAAGCGGTAAGAACGACTTCCACGGTTCCGCTTGGGAATTCAACCAGCCGAATACACTTACCGCCAACGACTTCTTCCTCAACGCCAAGAATTCGCCGCGGCCGGTCACGCATTTGAACCAGTACGGGGTCACCGCCGGCGGCCCCTTCTATCTCCCCAAACTCATCGACACCCGCAACAAGCTGTTCTGGTTCTTTGCCTGGGAAAGCATGAAGGACGGGCAGCCGAACCCCTTCATCGGCACCGTTCCCACCGACGCCATGCGGGCCGGAGACTTCACCGGCCTCACCACCCTGTACGACCCCTTCAGCGCCACCCTGAGCGGTTCCACCGTCAACCGGACCGCGCTGCCGGGCAATAAGATTCCCGCCAACGAGCTCAACGCCATCGCCAAGACCTATCTGGCTTACTTCCCGGAACCCACCACTCCCACGGCGACCATTAATAACTTCGTGAGCTCGCCCAACACCAACGATATTTACAGCAACGAAATGGGCCGCATCGATTACAACATGAGCGATCGCAGCCGTTTCTTCGCGGATGTGCGCCATACCGAGTACTCTCAGGGCAAGAACGACTATTTCAACAACATCGCCGAAGGGTCGCTGCTATATCGGGACAACTGGGGCCTGGCCGCCGACGAAGTCTACACCCTGAACCCCTCCAACATTGTCGACATCCGCCTGAACTTCACGCGTATGAACGAAGGCCACAACATCCCCAGCGTGGGCTTCAACCCCACCTCGCTGGGCTTCCCGTCCTATCTGGCCGCTAACTCGACCTACCTGCAAATGCCGGTGATTTCTTTCAATAGCGCCACCTTCCTGCAGGCGCTGGGCGCCACCGGCGCCAACAAGCTGCCCTCCCAGTCCTTCCAGATCTTCCCAACCTGGATGACAACCAAGGGCAATCACACCATCAAGGCAGGCGGCGATTTCCGGCAGTACCGATTGAATACCCTCACCTCCGGTGCTTCCACCGGAACCTTCACCTTCAACAACAACTGGGTGCGGGCCTCGAGCAGCGCTTCCTCGACGGTCTCCACCGGGCAGGACTTCGCCGCCTTTCTGTTTGGCTTGCCTTCCACTGCGAGCGGCGGCTACGACATCAACACCACCGCCTCCTGGTATTCGTACTACGCCGCGGGGTTCGTGCAGGACGATTGGAGAGTGAAGAGCAACCTCACCATCAATTTCGGCCTGCGTTTCGACCACGATGGCCCTTACAACGAAAAGTACGGCCGTACGGTGGACGGCTTCAATACCACCACCGCCAATCCGCTGGCCGCCGCCGCCCAGGCAGCTTATGCCAAGTCTCCCATCGCACAGCTTCCCGCCAGCGCTTTCAATGTGCTCGGCGGCTTGACCTTCCCGGGCTCCGGGCAGACGGCGGTCTACCAGAACAACTCTCACCTGGTGAGCCCGCGCTTGGGCTTGGCCTGGACGCCCGGCTTCCTCCACGGCAAGACCGTCATCCGGGGCGGTTTCGGAATGTTCGTTGCGCCCGTCACCATCACGGCCATGGGCGTCGACGGCAAGTTCTCCACTAACCCCGATACCAACCAGGAGGGCTTCAGCCAGTCCACGTCGGTGACTGCCACCAGCAACAACTACCTCACACCGCTGATCACGCTGAGCAACCCCTTCCCCACCGGGTTCCTCCAGCCCTCGGGCAACTCGCTGGGCTTGCTGACCTTCGCCGGCCAAGCCGTCACCTTGATCAATCCGGTAGTGAAGAGCCCCTACTCGCTGCGATGGAACATCGGCTTTCAGCAGAGCCTCACCAAGGACCTGATGCTCGAAGTGGTCTACATTGGCAACCACTCCGTCCATCTTCCGATTGACTACACGCAGCTCAACGGGATCCCGCGCCAGTACCTCAGCACGCTCCCCACGCGCGATGCCGGCCAGACCTATCTCACCAGTTCCGTCGCCAACCCGTTCTCCGGCCTGCAAACCAGCCAGAACACCGCGACCACCACCCCGGTTCAGCTGCTCGCGCGCTATCCGGAGTTTCCCGTGGGCGAAGGCTCGACCGGCTGGAGCGGCGGGGGCGGCGTGCTCGAGCAGAACCTCAACGACGGCCGCTCCTATTTCCATAGCGTCAACATCCGCCTCCAAAAACGCGCTTCGCATGGCCTCACGCTGGTATTCAATTACATCTATTCGCGGCTGATGGAACAAATGACCTGGCTCAACGATTCCGATCCGGTCCCGGAAAAACGCGTTTCGCCGATCGATCACCCGCAGCGTTACGTCTTCGCCATGACCTACGAACTACCCGTTGGCAAGGGCAAGGCCCTGGACTTCCACTCGGGCCTGGCCAACTCGCTTATCGGCGGCTGGCTGCTGAACAGCGTCTACACCTTCCAGGTGGGCGCGCCCATCCTGTGGGTCAACGGCAGCTCGTCGAGCCCCGGCGACTACGTCTATATCGGCGGCGGCTCCATGAACCTCGACAACCGCCAGGTGAACGGCCCGGCCTTCAACACGGCGCTGTTCGATATCAAGTCGGCCGACGCCTTCAACTATCACCTCCGTACCTTCCCGAGCGCCTTTTCCAACCTGCGCGCCGACGGCATCAACCAGTGGGACCCGTCCATTTCCAAGCGCTTCACACTCACGGAGAAGGCGTCTCTGCAGATTCGCATGGAAGCGTATAACGTTCTCAACCACCCGGTATTCGCCGCACCCAGCACCACCGCGAGCAACAGTGCTTTCGGGACGATTACGGCTACCGCCAACCGGTTCCGGACAATACAGTTGGGGGCCCGGCTGGTGTTTTGAGGCGCTGCGTTGGCAGGCCACAAAAGGCGATGGCCTGCGCTCCAGAATATAGTTTGGCATGAAATCCTCCGGGCGTAAGCTGGCAAGTCGGACGCTGGTTGCGCCGAGGCGGTAGCGCCGAGACCGGCGCCGCACCCAGCGCCTTGTACAATGGGTACATTCATATGAAACCCGCCCTGGCTTCCTTCCAAACGCGCATTGCTCTCATTGTCGCGTTCATTTCTCTGGGGGCGCTGCTCAGCTCCCAGCCGGCGCCGCGGGAACGGGTAGGTCCGCTGCCGGACGGCTCGTTCCTGCTCAATAGCGGGTGGCGGCTAGCGCCCGTGGGCAAGCAGGTGCCGCTCGACACCTTTCCCATGGCGACGGCGCTCTCGCCGGATGGCAAGTATCTGCTGGTGCTCAACGGCGGGTACAGGCCGCCCTCGGTCAGCGTCATCGAAACGGGGTCGGCGCGCGTGGTCGCGAGCGTGCCGGTGGCGGACGGGTGGCTGGGACTCGCCTTTTCACCCAAGGGCGACCGCGTGTACGTGGGCGGCGGGTCGCGCGCGGCGGTGTTTGAATTCAGCTTCGCCGGCGGAAAGCTGACGCCGGCGCGCACGTTTGCCGTGGTCCCGCAAGAGCAGCGCACGGCGCGCGATTTCATCGGCGACGTGGCATTTTCGCCCGACGGGCGCCTGCTGTACGCGGCCGACCTGTACCGCGATTCCGTGGTGGCGATCAATCCGCAGTCGGGAATGGTTATCGAGCGCTACAAAACCGGGAGGCGGCCGTATCGCATCCTGTTCCATCCCGACGGCAAATCCTTCTTCGTGACCCACTGGGCCGATGGCACGCTGGGGCACTATGACGCGGCCACCGGCAGCTTGCTCGACACCGTGCGCATTGGCGCCCACCCCACCGATATCGTGTGGCGGAACGGCGCCCCCACGGAACCGGCGGAAGGCGAACCCACCTGGACGGCGCGCCTGTTCGTGGCGGCGGCGAATACCAACAACGTGTACGCGGTGGGGGTCAGCTCGGGGAACCAGTTGAGCGTGGTGGAGAGCATCAACGTGTCGATGACGCCGCGGCAGCCTCTGGGAATGACACCCTCGGCGCTGGCGATCGGCCCCGATGGAAAACGGCTCTACGTGGCCTGCTCGGACGCTAACGCGGCCGCCGTGGTGGATGTTTCGGAAACGCGCAGCCGCGTGGAGGGATTCATTCCGGCCGGTTGGTACCCCACGGCGGTGCGCGCGCTGCCCTCGGGGACGCTGGTGGTGCTGAACGGCAAAGGGCTGCGCTCGTATCCCAATCCCGACGGGCCGAACCCCACCAAGCGCGCGGCGCCGGTCGAGCAGGGCGATCCGGGCGGGCGTCCGGGGTACGGGCCCTACATCCAAACCGGAACGGCTTCGTGGATCGACCCATTCACCAGCGACCAGCTCGAGGCCTGGACCAGGGCCGCCCTCACCAACTCGCCGTACCGGGATTCCAAACTGGAAGAGACCAGCCCGCTGCCGCCCATCGAGCACGTCATCTACATTGTGAAGGAGAACCGCTCGTACGACCAGGTGCTGGGCGACATGAAGGAAGGCAATGGCGACGCCTCGCTGGTGCTGTTCGGCGAAAACGTCACGCCCAACCTCCACAAACTGGCGCGCGAATTCGTGCTGCTCGACAACTTCTACGTGAATTCGGACGTGAGCGCCGACGGGCACAACTGGTCTACCGCGGCCATTGCGCCGGACTACGTGCAGAAGCTGTGGCCCAACGAGTACGCCGGGCGGCGGCGCCTCTACGATTTCGAAGAGCAGGACCCGGCGTCGCTGCCCCCCGCGGGTTACCTGTGGACCAACGCCGCCGCCGCCGGTGTTTCCATCCGGAATTTCGGCTACATGGTAAACAACAAGCCGGATGCCGCTAACGGGTCGGAACAAATCACCGATGTGCGCGACCCGGTGCTGGCGAAAGCGACCAACCGCTGGTATCGCGGCTTCGACCTGACCTACCCCGACGTGGAGCGCGCCAAGATTTTCCTCGGCGAGCTGGCGGAATACGAGAAGTCGGGGAATATGCCGCGCCTGATCGTGATGCGGATGGGCAACGATCACACCAACGGCATCACGGCCGGGCGGCTGGCGCCGCTTTCCCTGGCGGCGGACAACGACTACGCCGTGGGGATGCTGGTGGAGGGCGTCTCGAAATCGCGCTTCTGGGCGTCAACCGTGATTTGCGTGCTGGAAGACGACGCTCAGAATGGGCCGGACCACGTGGATTCGCACCGCTCGCCGGCGTTTCTGATTTCGCCCTGGGTGAAGCGCCACGCCGTGGACGGCACCATGTATAACACCACGTCGATGCTGCGCACCATCGAATTCCTGCTCGGCCTGCAGCCCATGACGCACTTCGACGCGGGGGCGCGCGTCATGACCGCGTCGTTCCAGAGCCAGCCCGACCCGGCGCCGTACACCGCCGAGAAGCCGCGCATCCCATTGGACCGGCGGAATCCCGACGCCCCGGCCGCGCGAGCGTCGGTACACATGAATTTCGACGAAGCGGACCAGAACGACGACGACGCGCTGAACGATATCTTGTGGCGCGCCATTCGCAAAGACCCGCCGCCTCCCCCGGTGCGCAGCTATTTCGGCCGATAGGAAGGACATGGCGCACATCTATTTGTGCTTTCTGTGGCACATGCATCAGCCTTTTTACAAGGACCTGGTTACCGGCGAGTACAAGCTGCCGTGGTCGCGCATGCACGCCCTCAAGGACTACTACGGCATGGCGCGGATTCTGGAGGAGTTTCCGGAAGTCCGGCAGACGTTCAACCTGGTCCCTTCGATGATGGCGCAGGTGGCGGAGTACGCCTCGGGCGATGCCGCGGATCCGTTTCTCGAGGCGGCCCTCAAGCCGGCGGAGAATCTCACCGATGCGGACCGCGCATTCCTGCTGCAACATTCCTTCTACTCCGATCCGGAGCGCATGATCTACCGCTACCCGCGCTACGGCGAGCTGTACGGCGCGTGGGAGGGGCAGAAGCGCTCGGGGTCGCGGAATCTGTTCGGCCCGCAGGATTTTCGCGACCTGCAAATGTGGTCGCAGCTCGCCTGGTTCGACGAGGAGTTCCAGGCCCAGGACCCGGAGGTGCGCGAATGGGTCCGGCGCGGGCGCGACTTCACGCCGGCCGACCAGCGCCGCATGGGCGAGAAGCAGCGCGAGATGGTGGGCCAGGTGCTGCCGGTGTATCGGAGGCTGGCGGCCGCGGGGCAGATCGAGGTTTCGACCACCCCCTATTACCATCCGATCCTGCCGCTGTTGTGCGATTCGAACATCGCCGACGTGGCGCATCCCCACGTGCCGCTTCCGCCGCGGTTCCGCTACCCCGAAGATGCGCGCCGCCAGCTCGTGCTGGCGCGGGAGTACATCGAGCGCCAGTTCGGCGCGGCGCCGGTGGGGCTGTGGCCCTCGGAGGGTTCTGTCTCCAACGAGGTTTTCGCGATTGCCTCCGAGCTGGGTTTTGAATGGGCGGCGACCGACAGCGGGGTGCTGAACCGGACCTTGGGACGGGCGGTCCCGGTGGAGGGTCTCTACCGTCCATACTGCTGGCGGCAGGGCGGCAAGACGCTGAAGGTGATCTTCCGCGACCATTTCCTCAGCGACCTGATCGGGTTCGTCTACGCCAAGATGGACGCGGCCCAAGCGGCCGAGGATTTTCTGCGGCGCATCAGAGAAAACTGCGCGGGCATGGGCGCCGCCGGGCGCGACGCGCTGGTGCCCATTATCCTCGACGGTGAGAATGCCTGGGAATACTACGACCACAACGGCCGGCCCTTTCTGCGCGAGCTGTACCGGAGGATCTCGGAGGACCGGCAGATGCGCGCGGTGAGGGTGAGCGAGGCCCTGCGGCTGCTGGCGCCGGAGCCGGTGGATCACATTTTTCCGGGATCGTGGATCGACGCCAATTTCGATGTCTGGATCGGGGCCGAGGAAGATAACCAGGCCTGGACGCAACTGCTGCGCGCGCGGCGGGCGTACGACTCGGCCGCCGGGATATCCGAAGAGCGGCGGCGGCTGGCCCTGGAGGAGCTGATGATCGCGGAAGGCAGCGACTGGTGCTGGTGGTACGGGCCGGAACACCAATCGGCCAACCGCGTGGAATTCGACCAGCTCTATCGCAGCCACCTCGGCAACGTCTACCGTTTTCTGAATCTCACGCCGCCGGAGGAGCTTTCGCGGCCGATCCTGCGGGTGGAGCTGCCGGAGGTGCACGTGGCGCCATCGGGGCCGGTCACGCCGGTGATCGATGGCCAGGTGACCTCGTACTTCGAATGGATCGGCGCGGGAATCTATCGCGTGGACGAGCGCTCCGGATCGATGCACGGCAAAACATTCCTGGTGAAGGAAGTGCATTTCGGCAGCGACGGCGCGAACTTCTATTTGCGCGTGGATTTCCACCTGGGATGCGAGCGGGAACTCTCGCGCATGGAAGCGCGATTGACGGCGCAAACGCTGGACGGGGCGCACACCAGTTCGGTCGAGATCGGCTTCGCGAATGGCGCGGCGCAGGTCACCGGGATGAAGCTGGCGGCGTCCGTTACGGACCAGCCGGTGGAATGCGCTTTCGCGCGCGTGCTGGAAGCGCGCATCTCGCTCGAGTCGATGGGCGTGGCGCGAGGCGGCGGCCTGCGGTTCCAGTTCTCGCTATGGCAGTCCGGTTTGCCCATGGATGCCGTGCCGCAGCAAGGCTGGCTGGAAATGCGGACCACGGACCCGCTGGAGATGGCGTAGGGGCGCGGATCGTCAGCCCTCCTGGTGGGGGAACAGGCGCACGTCAAAATCGTCGGCCGCGTCGATCAGGCGGTCGATGGGAGTGCGCGAGAGCCAAATCCGCCGCTCGCGGTTGGTGTGTCCGAGGAACAATTGCGTGATGCGCTGCTCGCGGGCGAAATCGAGGATGGTCTCGACGAAATCCGTGCCCTCGAGGCAGTGCACCTCGGCGCCCAACTCGCGCGCCAGCGCCAGGTGGGATTCCAGTCTTTCCCGATCGTGCGGGGGAAGCCCCTGCTGTTCCACGTATGCCGCCAGCAGCGCGCCGTGAAACCGCAGCGCGTTGCGCTGGCCGCTGCGCAGCATTTGGGCGGCGTTGCTGCGAGGCGTCAGGCAGACGAGTATGCGCTCCTGCGTGCCCCAACGCACGGCCACGCCGTGGGCCGCGAGATATTCGTGCAACTGCCGGTCCACCACGTCGGCTGCCAGCAGGAGCGCCAGTTCGCGCAATTCCGCCAACTGGTGGGCATCCGGCATCTTGCCCTGGCCGGTGCGGTCGAGCAGAGCTTCGGGTGGCGCATCCACCACCTCGATCTCGTCGGCTTCCCGCAGAAATTCTTCGGGCGCGCTTTGGGCCGCACGCTTTCCGGTAATCTGCTCCACTCGGTCCTGCTGCTCCCGAATGTGCTGGACGTTGACGGCGGTGATGACGGCGATGCCGCGATCGAGCAGTTCCTGGACATCCTGCCAGCGCTGCGGATTGCGGCTGCCGGGAGGATTGTCGTAGGCCAACTCGTCGATCAGGCACACGCCCGGGTGGCGCCGGAAAAGCGTGGTGAGATCGATGACCTCGTACATGCGGCCCGCATGCCGCTCGCGGATACAAGCGACGACTTCGAGCCGGGATACGATCTCCCGCACGTCGGGCGTGACGTTGCCTTGGACCGCCCCCACCACCACGTCCTCCCCGCGCAACTTGCGGCGGCGGCCCTCATCGAACATGCGCAGCGACTTGCCGACGCGCGGGGCGTAGCCCAGAAACACTTTGAGCCGGCCGCGCCCCGCCCGCCGCTCTTCCGCCTGGACGCGGCGCAGCAGTTCCTCGGGGTCCGGCCTTTGATCGGGTCGATTCGCCACTATTGTCAGGATAAACCCGGCGCCACGAAGCGGTAGCCGACCCAGGGCTCGGTGACGATGTACTTGGGCCGCGCCGGATTCGCCTCGATCTTCTTGCGGACCTGGTTGATGAAGACGCGCAGGTATTCGGGCTCGTCGCCGTAATCGGGGCCCCAAACGGCTTGCAACAATTCACGGTGCGTCACCGGCTTGCCGGCGTGCGCCACCAGGTAGCGCAGCAACTCGAACTCTTTGGGCGTCAGGCGGACCTCTTTGCCCGCGGCTCTCACGCGGCGAGCGTCGAAATCGATCTCCAGGTCCTCCGAGCGAAACGCGTGTGGCCCGCCTTCGGGCGACAAGGGCGAACGGCGCAGGGCCGCGCGGATGCGCGCCAGCAATTCTTCGATGCCGAACGGCTTGGTGACGTAATCGTCGGCGCCGGCATCGAGCGCGGCCACCTTGTCCTTCTCACTATTGCGGACCGAAAGGATGATCACCGGCGTGTCCAACCCCGCGCAAATCGCGCGGCACGTCTCCAGGCCGCCCATGCCCGGCATATTCATATCCAGCAGCACCAGATTGGGCATCTCGTGGGGCAGCTTTTCCAGAGCGTCTTCGCCCGTGCGCGCTTCAATCACCTCGTAGCCGTGACCCACCAGGGTGGCCTTCATCACGCGGCGGATCTGCGGATCGTCGTCCACCACCAGAATCTTGCCCGCGCTCAATTGTCGCGGCCTCCGCCGCTGGCGGAAAGCGAGAAGTAAAAGGCGGCGCCTTGCCCCGGCTCGCTTTCCACCCAGATGCGCTCGCCGTGCGCTTCCACAATGCCTTTTGCGATCGCCAGG
The DNA here is from genome assembly GCA_003170915.1 of Bryobacterales bacterium. Taxonomy (GTDB): domain Bacteria; phylum Acidobacteriota; class Terriglobia; order Bryobacterales; family Bryobacteraceae; genus Fen-178. The sequence continues at coordinate 53,376 of PMYB01000077.1, forward strand.
CCCATGCCGGTCCCCTTGGTTTCGAAACGGTGCCGCCTGCCTCGGAAGAACTTGTCGAAGATGCGGGCGCGCTCGTTTTCTTCGATGCCGGGGCCGCGGTCCGCCACCCCGATCACGATTTTCCCACTTCTGAGCGCGGCGGAAATGGAGAGAGGCGAGCCTTCCGGCGAATATTTGAGCGCGTTCTCCACGAATTGCTTGACCACCTGTTGGACGAACTCGAGGTCGGCCTCGACCGCGGGAAGTCCTTCGGGCACATCGACCGCGACGGGCCGGCCTTTGAGCGCCGGGGCAAGCTCCGAGAGCGCGCCGCCGATGAGGTCCGCCACCGCCGCGGCCCGCTTCTCGAGGTGCAGCTTGCCGGCCTCGATGCGGGCCATCTCAATCACTTCAGCCGCCAATTGATTCAGCCGGTCGGCCTCTTCGTCGATGATGGTGAGCAGCTCGCTCTCGGCGCCGGCCGCACCGCCCAGCAGGCTGGTGACAGCCGCCTTGATGGAGGTGAGCGGTGTTTTGATGTCGTGCGCCAGCGAATCCAGAAGCGCCGATTTCAGCACCTCGCTCTGGCGCGCGGCTTCGGCGTAGCTGGCGTCTTCCAGGGCGCGCGCTTTCTCGAGGGTGATGGCCATGAGGTTCATGATGGCGCGCACGGACTGCTCGGAAGGCAGCGGGCCGATGAGCGCCATGCTTCCCAACGGCCGGCCTCCCAGCCGCACGGGCGCCGTGGCCAGCAGGCGTTGGGGATCGATGGACACGTCATCGATCTCCGCCGCCACGCGCAGGTCGTGGTCGGATACGGGATTGCTCTCCGCGCCCGAGCGAAAGATCTCGTCGCTGGGCCGGTAATAGAACGCCGCGGCGCCGCATCCGAATACCTGCACCACCTTGTTGACGAATTCGCGAATGGTCTTGCGCGCGCTGCCGCTGAGCATCATGGCCTGCACCAGCGCATACAGCCGCTCGATTTCCAGGCGCCGCGCTTCGGCTTCGGCGGCGCGCCGGCGTGCGCGGGCCGAGAGCTGGCTGGCGGTCACGGCGGTCACCAGGAAGGCCAGCAGGGCCACCCAGTTCTGGGGGTCCTGGATGGTCAAAGTTCCGACCGGCGGCAGAAACCAGTAATTGAAGCCGACGACCGCGACGAGCGACGCCACCGTCGCCTCGGCCAGGCCCCAGCCCGCCGACATACCCAGGATGGCCAGCAGCAGCGTCAGCGCGACGGTGGTGTTGTTGACCGGCAGCAGCGTGCGGTACAGCGCGAGAATCGCCGCAATGATGAGGACCGATGCGGCAAATCGCAGAGCTTTCATGGGAGCGGCACCAAGGGTATGGTAGCTCAGCGGCGCAGGGTGGGGACAGGGACTTCGTTTCCATCTCCCGTGAGGTTTGTGGAAAGGGTCCTCATCTCGGTAATTTGCCCTGTTGGAAACGTGTTCTCTAACAGCAGTAAACTCAAGTATGTGGGAAGGCGGCTCCGAACAAAGACACGATGCGGGACTCTGGCGAGCGTCTTTTCCACCGGCAGCGATAAGGAGATCCACGCGCGTATCGCCTGCCTTTGCGTGTTGTTTGAGGACCTCAGAATCGAGCTAGCTGGCCAAGCCGCACAGGAGCTGGGCGGGTTGGATGAATGTGGAAAAACTGGGCGCCAACTTTACTTTATTCGGCGATCCGTCGCGACACTGTATGAATTCGCCGCTGTGATTCGGGAACTGAGCCAAATGCCGTCTTTCCAGATCATCCGCGCGAGGTTCACGCCGTGGCCGATAGGCAATGGGAAGGAGCGACGACCTACTTCCGAAAATATGATCGCTACGTCAAGCGACTCCGCAACAACGTGGGCGGCCATTTCGGCAGCGAGGCCGGGGAATTAGCGATCAAGAGCCTGCTTCCCGACGCGGTGGGCAGCATTGAAGTTCGCTTCACCGGCGGCGGTAGGGGCGGCGCGGTGCTGTTCTTCGCAACTGAAATTGCCGCGACGGGTACGCTCTGCCACGTGCCTGCAGCTACGATTCCTGCCAAAGCCCGGAGGCTTCTCCGTCACGCATATGTTGCGTATCGCTGGGCAACGAGGGCTGTCGATTGCGTCACCGTCTATTATCTGTGGGAGCGATTTGGAAAGTAGGCGTCGCCGTCGCCCCACGCATACTATGTCGACAGGCGGACGCAGGGAGAGTGGGGCCAATGAACAAGAAAACACCGCAAATGCCAAGATTCAAGAGCGAGAGCGAGGAGGCGGATTGGTGGGCCAGCAAGGCGGGGCGCGCTTATGTGAAGCACAAATCCGGTGAGGCCCAATCGAAGGGAACCACCACCGGGGGATCGAAACTGGTTGCGATGCTGAACAAGAAGAGCAGCGTGCAGATCGCCATCCGCCTGCCGGAAGCCGATCTCGCACAGGCCCGCAAGATCGCTGGCCGTAAGGGCATCGGCTATCAGACCCTCTTGAAGATGTTTGTGCACGAGGGCCTCGCACGCGAATCTGCGCGCGGCTGAAATCCGCTTCAGCCTGAACGCCGCAACATTACACCGGCGGTGGCGTCTTCTTGGATGCAGCTATCCGCTCCTGCAGCTTCTCCTTCGTCAACACCTGAGCCTCGCCACTCTTCACGGCGGCAAGCAGTTGTTTGCCATGTATGTTGCGGTTCTTATACCACCACTCCGTCTCTTCCGCCTCGGTGGCGAAAGCGGGGATGACGCGCTTGGGCTGTCCCTCCATCCGCTTCTTCATTGGGGTCTCTCCAGAAAAGCCTTCCTGCCCGAGACCGGCATCTTACCAGCCCGGAACGAAGGGGAGCGAATCTTCCGGCGGGATGTATACCACGAAAGGGCTTTCGATACCTTCGGCCTTTGCCGCGGCGAAGACCGTTCGTGCGTCCACACCCGCGGTGATCAGGCGATCGCCTTCCACAGCTACCCATTGATCGGCGTAGGCGGAGCGGTTGTCTCGAATCCACTTCGTCTCCCTGGTGCGGTCGGAAGTCCGGACCGGCCTCACAGCAGGCTGGCGGTGGCGAACTCTATCGAGGATGGCTTCTTCCAGACTCATCGCCGTGTCCTTCGATGATAGCGGAACTCACGCGGATGCCGCCAGCCGCTGCCTCCGCTTGCCAGCGGGTGCGCGACCCAGCAGAGCCGCGAACGTAAGAGAGCGGTAGAATTGGCATCGGTCCGTGATTTACCTGATCACCTTCGTCTGCTACGGACGCCACTTGCACGGGAGCGAACCGGGTTCCGTCGACCACGAGCACAATGTGCCAGGAACCCCGATCCTGGAAGCGGATTCCGCGCGCGCGGCAGCCGAGCGGGAGCGTATGGATCAGGCGCTCTATAATCTGGACCAGATCCGTCGTGACGCCGTTTTGGAGGCGATTCAGGAGGTGTGTGCACGGCGTGGCTGGAGTCTGTTGGCAGCTCATGTGCGCAGCACTCACGTGCACACGGTGGTGGAAGCGGAGGTTCCGCCGGAGCGGGTCATGCACGACTTCAAAACTTATGCCAGCCGCCGTCTGAATCGCATGCGGCTGGAAGAACCGGACCGGAAGCGATGGGCGCGCCACGGCAGCACCCGATGGCTATGGAAACCACAACACGTTTCGGCGGCCATACAGTATGTCGTTGGGGAGCAGGGCGATGCCATGTCCGTGTTCGAGTCTCACGAACTTTAATCTCGCGCCGGCAACCGCTCTCTTACGTTCGCGGCTCCGAATCGGCGTATCTCCATGTTCATCCACTTCTGTCTCATGCGCTTCCGAACAGCCGGTTGAAGAACTCCCTGGTGCGGTGGCGAATTTCGCGTAGCGTGGCATCGAGGCGCTGCTGGTGCAGATGGGGCGGCGTCCAGCGTTTCACCAGGCCGGTGAGCACCTCGAATTGCGCCGGGGACGTGGGAAGGCTGCCCTCCGCGTGGCCCGTGGAAACGCGCTGGCCGTGATCCACGGCGCGGTAGAAGGTGGCCGCCTCGCGCAGGAAGTCGGCGTCTTCGCGGTCCAGGTGGCCCATTTTCTCGATCACGTCGATGCGCTCGGGAGTGTTCAGCACCTTGTAGAAAATGCCCGCGCCCTTGAGCCGGAGGTACATCATGGCGAAATCGATGTCGTAGTAACCGCCCTTGCCGGCCTTGAGCGGATTGCGCGGTCCCTGCTCCCGCTCCAGGCGCGCGCGCATCTCGGCTAATTCCTTGCGCGACCGCATGCTCTGGCCGTAGCGCCGCCAGTCCACGTCCTGCAACTCGTGCAGGAACTCGGTGGCGCGTTCCACGTTGCCGGCCACGGCGCGCGATTTCATGTAGGTGATGCCCTCCCAGGCCTCGGCGTGGCTGGCGAAGTAGCTTTTGTACGCGGCTTCGGACTGCACCAGGTCGCCTTCGCGGCCGTCGGGGCGCAGGCGCGTNNCATGCGTTCGGCGACGCCGGTCCAGAACGTGTGCTCGCCGGCGTCGGCGTCGGGGATGACGAAGACCAGGTCGGCGTCCGAGCCCAGGTCGAACTCGCGCATGCCCAGGCGGCCGAGTGCGATCGTCATCATCTGGTCTCCGGGCGTGTAGGAAGCGCTGGCCGGCGGCGGCGCTTCGATGAGGGCGATGCGGTAGGCGGCGGCGATCACGCGATCGGCCAGAGCGGAAGTCTTTCCCAGGGTGGCGAAGATGGGGGCACCTTCGAGAATGCTTTCGCCCTGGATGCGCAGCATCTGCCGGCGGTAGAAGCGCCGCACCGACTCGGCGTCTTCCAGCCATTCGCCTTCGAGTTGAAGCGGCTGCCCGATCTCGTCCAGCAGCTCGGGGTAGCGCAGCAGGTCGTCCGCGAAGTAGAAGCTGTGCTCGAAGATATCGAGCACGCTGGCGGCCAGCTTGGGGTCGCCATCCAGGCGGCTCTGGAGGTCGGCGCCGGCCACGCTCTTCTCCAGGAAGTGCTGGAACCGCTCGATGCCGCGGCGCAGGCCGGCGCTGGCGACGGCCTCCGCCAGCTGCGGCGCGCGCTGTTCCAGGAGGCGCGCCAGGTTGCCCGCCGGCGCCTGAGGCTCCCCTTCCTCTTCGGGAGCCGCGGGCTCGGGCGGGATGGTGTAGTACATGGGCTTCTGCGCGTGGACCACCCGATCGTAGACCTCCCGGACAGCCGCCAGGTGCTCGTCCAGCTTCTCCTTGAGCGTTTCGCCTGTCAGTATGGCGCCGGTGCTTTCCGACGGCATCTTGCGAGCCAGCAGATCCAACCGGATGGGGTCCGAGGGAAGCGTGTGGGTCTGGCGGTCCTCTTCGATTTGCAGACGGTGCTCGATATATCGCAAGAACTGGTAGGCGGCCGCCAGGCGCGCGTACTCGCCGCCGGAAAGCAAGCCCTTGTCGCGCAGGCGGAAGAGCGCGAACATGGTGCCGCCGTGGCGCACCCACGGGTCGCGGCCGCCGTGCAGCCGCTGCAGGCACTGCGCCAGAAACTCGATGTCGCGAATGCCCCCGGGCGTGAGCTTGACATCGAGCCCGTTCTTCAGACCGCGCCGGGCCGCCAGCTTCTCGCTGATTCTCTGGCGGGTTTCGGAGACCGCCTCCACCGCGCGGAAATCGAGCGAGCTCTGGTAGATGAGCGGCTCGACGAACTCGAGCAGAGCGGCGCCCGGCTCGGGCTCGCCGGCCGAGATCCGCGCCTTGATGAGCATCTGCTTTTCCCAATCGCGCGCGCGTTGTTCGTAATAGGTCTTGGCCCCGTCTTCGGAGATCGAGATCTCGCCCAGCGTGCCGTCGGGCCGCAGGCGCAGATCCACGCGGTAGCACTGGCCCTCGGCGGTGTAGGTGGAGAGCAGGGCAATGTACTGGTTGGCGACTTTCTTGTAAAACTCCTTGTTGCTCAGGCGCGCGGCGCCGCCGGTCTCGCCGTCGCCGCCATGCACGAACATCAGGTCGATATCGGAGCTGTAGTTCAGCTCTTTGCCCCCCAGCTTGCCGAGCGAAATGACCGAGAAGCCGCACGGCCGCCCGTCGGGAAGGCGCGGCTCACCGTGGCGGGCGACGAACTCCGCGCGAATTCGCACGTAGGCCACGCTCAGGATGGCGTCGGCCAGGTTCGAAAGCTCCTCGACGACATCGGAAAGCGTGGCCACGCCGAGCACGTCGCGGAGAACGATGCGCAGCAGTTGGCGGCGGCGGAAGCGCGCCAGATCCACGGCCGAGGGCACGCCCAGGTACTCCACGCCCAGAAACTCGAAGAGGCGCTCCTCGTACTCGTCCACCGTGTGCACGCGGTAGAAGCTGCCCGAACTGGCCACTTCCAGGAGGCGTTCCGGGTTCCTCAGCACGGCCTCGGAGAGGAAGGTGCTGTAGCAGAACAGACTCACCGCCCACTGGAGCGCGGCCGACGAGTTGCAGATGCGGTCGAAAGCCGAGGGAGATTCGAGGCGCAGCCGTTCCAGAAAGCGCATGGCCGCGTCCTGGTCCGGGGCCGCGGCCAGAAGCAGTTGAATGCGCGTGGCGATGCGCTCCGGAAGCGCCGCCCCCAGCCGGATTGCGATTGCCCCTTCCAGCGAACTCGGCATGCGTCAGGCCAACTTGGCCACGACTGAGATTATATCGTTTGGACGCACCGGGCCGGGCGCAACCACGCTGGCATAAAAACCGCTCATGCCCCAGCGCGGCGAAGTGTAGTCGAGCGCCCGCACGCGTTCGTCGGAGATTTCTTCTTTGAGCGATTCGCCGTAGATGTCCAGCGCCGTGCAGGGGCCGCGCGGCCCGGTGATCTCGAGGGTGACGCCGCCGGCGCGCAACCGATCGCCGATGCGGATGTCGCGGATGGTAATGCCGCGCGTGGTGAGGTTCTCGCCCAACGCTCCGTGGAACAGAGGATACCCGCGCGCGATGAGGGCATCAATCACTTCGGAGGCAACTATGAGGATAGCTTTACGCGGACCGCCGTGTATGCCGGGATGCGCTTGAACATCGCCTTCGATGCCCAGCGGAGTGATGAGGCCTCCCGAAATGGCGCGCTTCGGGAGGCCCCCCAGTGAAACACTGACTTGGACAATGGCGCCTTCCATGAAAGCTTTCGCCCACCTACGTTGTAGACAGCCTCGTTGCGCCAGCCGTCATTACCTCTGCTGCCTCTGCGCTCTCAGGTTTTGACTTGCTTGGTCTTTCTCTGCGTTTACTCCGCGTCTTCGCGCCTCCGCGTCAAATAGACGGCTTCCTGTTTGGTTCCGGCTTCGCCGCGTCAGCGGGGGGAGCGGCTCTGTTAAGGGGAATCGATACCTTGAGCACGCTTGTCCCGCCGTTCGGCTGGGTCGAGTCTTACTTACGTTTGAAGCTAACTTGGCTGACAATCGGGGCAAGAGAGCCCCGCTTGTCAGCCATCGAGCACTGCTCGTCCTGCTTTCACGGCTCATTTATGGAACTGGATGTTCCCGCCGCTAATGACGCGCTGCGATCTGAACTCGCTTATTGTACCGGTCACCGTGACACCGAACTCATCGCTCGTGCCAGGCTCGCCGTGGTCTTCCACCGTCACGCTGAAGGAGCAACCTTGGCCGCAGGTGCCGGAGAACAAGACCGTCTTTGGTGAGCCGTCTGGGTTGAATGCGATCACCACGACATCGTTGACCGGGCCATCGACGTGCAGGCCGTTTACGTGATTGACATAGTTGAAGTGGCCGCCGTTGCCCGTTCCAGCGTTGAAGCCGAAGGTCGCAGTGCCGGGGGAGTTGGGATCAGGCACTTGGATTTGGCCACCGCCCGTTACCTTGACCTTTCCGGCCGCAGGGGGGACGCCGCCAGAGCTGCAGGCGGAGACGTTGTTGGTGTCCAGCGTCACTGCGCCAGATAGCGCAAAAACTCCGCCAGACACGTTTGCGCCCGAAACCACAGTGTCACTGACAAGCGCGAGAATGATTCCTTGGAACTGAGTTCCTGTACCCAAGGTCGCGGAGGTGCCGACGGCCCAAAAAACTCCCCCCGAGACGCAACCACTTCCATACGGCAACCCATTGACGAGAACAGAAGCGCCGGTTGCAGTCGTGAGCGTGCTCCCTATCTGGAAAATCCAGGGGCCCCCGCCCGTGAGATTGAGTGTTCCAGTTAACTCAGCCGAGGAATTGAAACAATAGACGCCTGACGCCAGCGTCAGTCCGCCCAGATCCTGGCCGGTCAAGTTGGTCGTGCAGGTCTCGGCTACAAGAGCAGCGTACGCAAGCGCGGCATCATGATGAGCCTGGAGCGCGGCCGCATTACCCGCCTGTATTGCTCCTCCGACGATGGTGCACGGTGGGAAACCCGTAACTGCGGAGCCGGGGCTGACGCCAACGTCTCCGGTGATGGTGGACAAACCGGTACAAGTGACCGTCGAAGAACCCAGAACGGCGAACGTCGACGCCGAACCCATTGATGGCGCGGTTTGAGCCAATGCTACGTCGAACGAGGCCGCGCAAAGAAGTGCGACGATCGCAACGAAACACGACGACACGTACTTCCGACGATAATTCATGGAACCCCCCCCCTAGGCCAGGATTTCCGTTTTGGCTTCCTGGCTACGATCACGATTATACATCCAATCGCCTCTGTTGGAGCGTTTGTTTTTTTTATCCTTTCCATCCCGAGCGACTCCGGCAGCCGAGGAAGGGGGCCAGCTCTGCCTCCTCCGGGCACGGAAAGCCCGGGAGTGCCTCATTCCAAGCGATTTCTTATACGCCTCTCCGTCTCCTTCCTTCCACCTGTTTGCTTGGCCGCCGCCGCGCTCTATCCGGTCGGCAAGGGCAGCGCGGCGATCCGCCGCACCTCGTTCGATCGGAACCGATGGCAACTCAGCCGTGTCATCTTTACCGCCTGCTTACCTTCCGTGATCCATTGCTCCGCCCGTCCCCCGCTTGTTGTAGAACCGCACCACCGTCAGGCTGTCGGTCTCCAGGTTCGTGACGATGAATCCGACGCGGGGAAACAGTTCCTCGAAGTGGAACTCCACCTTGCAGCCGTCGGCACTTTGGACGTTGCCGGGCCGCCTTGCCGATGAGTTCCCGGTTAATGCGGGCCAGCCCGGCGAAGTTCTCATCCTCAGCCAGCATCTCGGTTTCGAACGTCCGCTAGCGAGAGGTCATGGCCGCGCCACGGTCCCAGATCTTCTCCGAACCGATCAGGCGGAAGGTCGGACGGGAGGCGTTGAAGGAGAGCTGAAACGGCCCGTCTTATTTCTCACCCAGTTGGTATCGTCCTGCGGAGCGTCTTCATTGCGTTCAAACCCGCATAAATAAAGGCGTCCGACGACCTCAAGAGGTTAGCAAGTAAGTGCTCAAAATGGAATTCCAGGGTTAAATATCGTAGTACAGCGCGAACTCGTACGGATGCGGGCGCAGACGCACGGCCTCCGCTTCGTTCTTGCGCTTGTAGTCGATGAACGTCTCGATCAGTTCTTCCGTGAAGACGTCGCCCCGCAGCAGAAATGCGTGATCTTCCTCGAGGCAGTTCAGCGCTTCGTCCAGGGAGCCCGGCATCGACGGCACGCTCTTCATCTCTTCCGGCGACAAGTCGTAAATGTCCTTGTCCAGCGGCTCGCCCGGGTCGACCTTGTTCAGCACGCCGTCCAGCCCCGCCATCAGCATTGCCGCGAACGCCAGGTACGGGTTGGCCGCCGGGTCCGGTGGCCGGAATTCCACCCGCTTGGCCTTCGGGCTGGCCGAGTACATCGGTATGCGGCACGCCGCCGACCGGTTCCGCCGCGAATACGCCAAGTTCACCGGCGCCTCGTACCCCGGCACCAGCCGCTTGTAGCTGTTGGTGGTAGGCGCGATGATCGCCGAAAGCCCGCGCGCGTGCTTTAGCAGCCCGCCGATGTAATACAGCCCGAGCTGGCTGAAACCGGCATAGCCCTCACCGGCGAACAGCGCCTTGCTGCCATTCCACAGGCTCTGGTGCACGTGCATCCCGCTGCCGTTATCCGCAAACAGCGGCTTGGGCATGAACGTCGCCGTCTTGCCGTACTGGTTGGCGACGTTGCGGACGATGTACTTGAACAGCATCATATTGTCGGCCGATTTCACCAGCTTGTCGAACCGCTGATCGATTTCGGCCTGGCCGCCGGTGGCCACTTCGTGATGGTGGCACTCGACGATGATTCCGCACTTGATCATGACCTGCGCCATTTCGCTGCGCAGATCCTGGTAATGGTCCGTCGGCGGCACCGGGAAGTAGCCTTCCTTGTAACGCGGGCGATAGCCCAGGTTGTTCTCCCGCCGGCCCGAATTCCAGCGCCCTTCCTCGGCGTCGATGAAGTAATAACCCTCGTGCTGATTCTGATCGAAGCTCACGTTGTCGAAAATGAAGAACTCGGCTTCCGCGCCGAAATAGGCGGTGTCGGCAATGCCGCTGTTCTTCAGGTAAAGCTCGGCCTTCTGGCCAATCCAGCGCGGGTCGCGCTCGTAGCGCTGCTTGGTGATCGGGTCCTTGACATCGCCGATCATCACCAGCGTGGGGGTCTCGGCGAAAGGATCCATGATCGCGGTTTCCGGATCGGGGATCAGGAGCATGTCGCTCTCGTGGATCGCCGCCCAACCGCGGATGCTCGATCCATCCATGCCGAAGCCCTCTTCGAAGCTGCTCTCGTCAACCTCGCTCATCGGGTACGAAACGTGATGCTGCAAACCCGGAATGTCGGTGAACCTCAGGTCGAGCTGCTTGGCATCGTTCTTCTTGGCAAATTCCAACACTTCTTTAGGATTCACTTGTATCTCCTTAGGATTTCTGCTGACAGACGAACTTTGGATGCGGCGGCTCGAAAACCCTTGGGCGAGCCACACATGACCCCTTTCAATTTTAGAGACAAACCCTCGATTCTTTCAAATAGAAAAAATCGATAGGCGCGATGTACTTTTTGGCTAGAGCTAAGCTTCACAAACAATTGGACTTACCCCTGGGTCAAGTCCTCACGGTGTATAACGAATTCGGGATACGCGCCGGCTCCCAGCTCATACAGGTCCATGCCTTGTCGTTCGCCCTCGGCCCCCACCCGCTGCGGATAGAACCGGTTCAAGAGCCAGTTCAGCGAGTATGTCAGCGGCAGAACAAAACCGAGCAGGGTGGCAACGCCCACCAGTTGCGCCACGAACTGGCCGGAATCGCCGGGGATGCGGGCGAAAATGCCCAGCGCCAGCAGGCCCCAGATACCGCCGATGGCATGCACAGAAATGGAGCCGGCCGGGTCGTCCACGCCCAAGTGTATATCCAGCCACTCCACCGAGAACGTTACGACCGCGCCGGCCACCAGTCCAGTCAGGACCGCCGCCGCCGGCGTGATGAAAGCGCACGCGGCGCTGCTGGCCACCAACCCGCCCACCCATCCATTGGCGCAGAGGGAAGCATCCGGCCGGCCGAAGCGCGCCCGCGTGATGGCCGCCGCCGCCAGCGCGGCCATGGCAGCCGCGAGCAGGGTGTCGATGGCGACCCCCGCCACCGCTCCCGGCGCGGCGCTGGCGTTCAGTATCGAGCCGGCGCAGTTCAGCCCGAACCACCCCACCAGCGTCAGGAAACAGCCGAACAAAACCAGCACGGCGTTGTGGCCGGGGATGGCTGCCGGCGCGCCATCCATGGCGTACTTGCCCCGTCGGGGTCCCAGAATGCAGGCGATTGACCAGGCCGTGAGGCCGCCCACCGCTTGAATGCAACCGGCGCCGCCGGCATCCAAGAAGCCGCGCCCCAGGCCGCAATTCACTCCGAGTTGCGCCAGCCACCCGCCGCCCCAGACCCAGTGAGCGAATATCGGGTAGGTGCAGCCGGCCAGAAGAGCGGTGGACGCGCAGGCGGCGCCCAATCGCCAGCGATCGGTCCCGGCGCCCAGCGGAATCAGCGCCGCCAGGCCCACGCTGAACATCTGCAGCAACGCCGCCAGCGAAGCGGGAGATCCTTCCGATTGCAGTCCTCGAAAGAAAAACGGTTCGGCCGAAATCCAGTTCCATTGTTTCCCGGCCACGGTGACGACATGCGCGGGCCCGGCCGCAAATCCCTGCCAGGAGAACCCGCACAAGAAGTACACCAGAACCGCGACCGCAAGAATGCAAAGCGAAGACAGCATGGAGTGAGCGGCGCTCCGCGAGCGGCCCAAGCCCGCATTGATCAGCGAGAGTCCCGCGGCGGCAAGCGGAACCAGGAAGATGAGCAGAACACAGACCGCCGTGGCTGTTTCGGAAAGATGCGTCATTTCCTCTCCCTCCGAAGAAGGCGGTGGGAGCGGATCACCAGGACCAGACCCAGTACTTCCACACCCGTTCCAGCCGTCACAAAGCCGGCGATTGGCGAAGACGGCCTGAGAAGCACGATTGCGCTCAGGACGATTCCCCATCCCGCCAGGAGCAGCAGAAAACCGGCAATTCTCATAGCGCCAAATTCAGGATAACCGATAGCGCACACCGGAGCGCGAGCGAACCTATAGGAATTTTCAAATGATTCCCATAGAAATTATCTATTCGCTTTTGCGCCCGGGAACGGCTAAATTAAATGCTACAACCCGTCACGATGGCCGCCCAGTCCGCATGGCCATAAGCAACCAGCTTAGTCGCTGAACACCCACTTCATTCGATTAGGAGCAATGACATGCGGACGACTCGTGCAGCTATTCTCTTAACCGTATCGCTGGCGATCGCAGGTGTGGCCGGCGCACAGACGCCAACTCCGCCGGACAATCCTCCGGCGGCCACTCCTCCGTCAAACTGGACGCACTTTGGCACCGACTTTAGCGTGATGGCCGACGGTTATGTGGACGCGAACTTCAACAGCCCCGCATCCGGATTCAACGGCCTCCGGAACTTCGATGTGCGCGCCAATAACGTGCACCTCGGCATGGGCATGCTTACCATCGACCACGCGCCCGGTCCAGTCGGATTTCATCTCGACGCCGGGTTCGGAGAAGATTTCGATATCATCCACGCCGGCAACAGGGATCCGGAAGACTGGAAGTACGTTAAGCAGGCTTATGTCAGCTTCAAGCCGAAGTCATGGCATGGTCTCGAGGTGGATGCCGGCGAGTTCGTAACGTCCGCCGGCGCCGAAGTCATCGAGACGAACCAGAACTGGAATTACTCCAGGTCGCTGCTCTTCGCCTGGGCGATCCCCTATTACCACTTCGGCATCCGCACTTCGTTTCCGGTCGGCTCCCATTTCACGGGCGGCGTGCAGGTAGTGCAGGGCTGGAACAACATCGAACCCCTCAACAGCGGCAAGACGGTTGGACTCAACGGAGCCTATGCGTGGAAAAAAGTCACCTGGACTAGCGTCTACTATGGCGGACCGGAGAAGACCAACACCACTAAGGGACTACGCCATCTCTACGACACCACCGTGCTGGTCAACGCCACCGACAAGATCAGCTATTACGTCAACTTCGACTATGGGCGAGACAAGAACATCGGCGCGGGCGCGAGCCAGTGGGCCGGCATCGCCGCCGCGGCGCGTTTCGCAGTCGCCAGGAAGTTTGCCATCGCTCCACGGCTTGAGTGGTTCGACGACATGGACGGGTTTACCACCGGCACGGCGCAGACCCTCAGGGAATTCACGCTGACCGGTGAATACAAGATGACAACCTTCCTGCTGAGCCGGCTTGAGTTCCGCGACGACCGGTCGAACCAGGCGTTCTTCCAAAAGAACAACGGGTATACCAGGAGCCAGCCGACGGTCCTGCTGGGTATGGTCGCGTTCTTCGGACCGAAGAAGTAAGGCACCGCGTCAACTATTTTTCTACCAGGAGACAACATATATGGCAGATAACACTGAAGTCACAATGCAAAAGACTCTGGGCTTGACTGGCCTGACGATGAACGCCATGGCGCTCATCGCCCCCGGCGCCTTCCTTTGGCTCACGTTTGTGATTCAGGCAGGCACGGGCCAGACCTCTCCGTCCATGTGGATCGGAATCCTTGTCGCGCTCCTGCTGTGCCTGGCTACGGCCGTGTGTTACGCGGAGATGGCCAAGCTCTATCCCGGGACCGGCAGCTCGTATTACTTTGCCGAGCAGTCGTTCTTGAACCACGACGCGGTTTGGCGCTGGGCACGGCTAGCCAAGTTTATCGTGGGATGGGCCTCGCATCTTTACTACTGGATCTATCCCGGGGTGATGGTAGCGGTCATGGGAATCCTTTGCGGCTACCTGGCGGGTACGCTGTGGCCTAATTTCATGAGCGCTTCAAACCCCGGCACGGCGTTCATGATGTTGATCGCCATTGCATTCTCGTTCCTGATTGCGTATATCGCCCATCGGGGAATCAACGGCTCCACGGCCGTGAATATCGCCATCAATGCGATTCAGATCGCCGCGCTCGTGCTGTTCGCCGCGCTGGCTCTGGGCTACCGCGCCAACCACCCCTCGGGGAGCGTGGGCTATCAATTCGATTCCACATCGGGCGATGCCTACAACTACCAGTTCGCCACCACCAAAGCCACCGTAAACGGGCAAACCACCGAAACCATTCTTCGCGACGCGGACGGGAAGCCCAAGCCCCTGCTGGACGCGAGCGGAAAGCCGGCGCCGTTCCTGGTGACTTATCCCGAGAAAGACGACCATGGCAACTTCATGAGCCACGCCAGCGCCGCGTCCGTGGTTGGAATTCACAATGTGAGCTGGGCGTTCATTCAGGCTACAGTCGCCATCCTCATCCTGGTCGGATTTGAATCCGTTACGTCAATGGGGGGCGAGGCCAAGAACGCCAAGCGCGACGTGCCCATCGCGGTCATCGTCTCACTGCTCGTCCAGGGCGCGTTCTGTTATTTGTTCGAGTATTTTGCGGCAAACTATTTCTTGAACAGCGGTTACCACATGCAAAACGCGGTGAGCTCCGCCGCGCCCATCGGTGACATGATGATCATCGTGGGCAACGCGGTTTTCGGTCCTGGAGGAGGACGGGCTTTCATGCTGACCGAAGCGTTCACCGTGTTCCTGGCAATCATTGGCACCACGCTTTCCTGCATGAATACGGGAGCCCGGGTTACTTACGCCATGGGTAAGGACTCGGAGGTGCCCGAGCACTTCGGCCTGCTGCATTCGAAGAATCTCACTCCGCATCGGGCCATCTGGACGCTGGCGGCGATTTCCGCCGTGGTCGGCTGCATTGGCGTGATGTTGGCGTTCGGCGATGCCGGCGCGCCGGCGGACGCCGCCATCAAGTCGCTTCCGCAGGGATTCTGGTCCAGTTTCGGATACACCACGCACGACGGAATGGCGGCCATGCCCAATTCGCTGCTCACGGTTACATTGGCGTCGAACTTCGGCACGTTCCTGTTGTACGCGTTGAGCTGCATCATCTGTATGGTGGCTTACCACAAGCATCCGAAGTTCAGCGCATTGCGCCATCTGTTTATTCCCGTGTTCGGGCTGGTGGCGAACCTGGCATGCATGTCGTTCTACCTGATCGGTCCCTTCATGGGATACGGCACTAAGATGGAGCCGCTGCTGGCTCTGGGAATCGCGTTGGTATGGGCGTGCTACGGCGGGATCTACTTCGTGCGTTCGAGCAAGACCAGCGGGCGGACGACGCTCGTCGTGCACCGCTCGCCCGCAGTGTGAATATGCTGGAACTCGAGTTCGCCCAGGCGTCCGACCGTGGAATCGTGCGCGATCACAACGAGGATTATCTCGGGTACGCACTCCCCGAGATGTCCGCGCGGTCGGGCGCACGCGAATGGCTGTTCGCGCTGGCCGATGGGGTGGGCGGCCAGGATAAGGGCGAGGTGGCTTCCCGCACCGCGGTGGAGGCCCTGTTGGCCGGGTTCCGCCGCGCGCGCAATGGGGAACAACATGCGGCGCTGCTGCCGCGTCTGGTGCGGGAAGCCAACACAAAAGTGCTCGAGACGGGAATGACGAACGGGCTGGGCGGCTCTGCCATGGCCACCACCCTGGTGACCTGCGCCTTGCGCTTCGACCGGGTGGTGGTCGCTCACGTGGGGGATTCCCGCTGCTATCGCATTCGGCATCGCCACGCCGAAGCCCTGACGCGCGACCATACCGTCACCAACGAGCAGGTGCTTCTGGGCGTTCTCTCGACGCGGGAAGCGGCGGAAGCTCAGACCAGCCACCTGCTCAGCCGATCGCTGGGAAGCGAGATGTTCGTCAGCGTCGATACCCATGAGCACCAGGTGTTGCCCGGCGATGTGTTCCTGCTGTGTTCCGACGGCCTGCATAACCTTGTGACTCCGCCGGAGATGGCGGACATTGCCACTCGCCACGCGCGATTGGAGGACGGGGTTCGAGAGTTGGTCGATCTTGCAAACCAAAGAGGCGGCAACGATAATGTGAGTGTACAGCTCATCCGCATTCGAAGCGTGGAACGTGTGGGCATGTACCGGGGACGCCCGTACAAGCTCGCCTAATGACTCCCGTCCATCCCGGCGATCAACTCGATCACTACCGCATTGACAGCCTGGTGGCGCGCAGCGGCATGGCTTCCATCTTCAAAGGCGCCGACTTGCGCACGGGCCGTCCAGTCGCCATCAAGGTTCCGCATCCCGAGATGGAAAGCGACCCGGTCCTCTTCGATCGATTTCATCGCGAAGAGGAGATTGGCAAGGACCTCGATCACCCTGGCGTAATGAAGGTCTTCGGCGACGACGGCCGCAGCCAGGTCTACATGGTCATGGAGTGGGCCGAGGGGCGGCTGCTGCGCGAGATTCTCAGGGAGCGGCGCAAACTTCCTCCCGAGCGCGCGGTTCGAATCACGCTGGGCATCTGCGACGCCCTGGAGTATGTCCATACCCACGGCGTAGTCCACCGCGACTTGAAGCCCGAGAACATTATGGTCGACGATGAGGACCATATCAAACTCATCGATTTCGGCATCGCTTCGCTGGCGGGCTCCCGCCGCCTGACATTCACCAAACTCTCGCAGGTCATGGGCACGCCCGAGTACATCTCCCCCGAACAGGTCAAAGGCAAGCGTGGCGACGCGCGCAGCGACTTATACGCTTTGGGCGCGATGCTCTACGAAATGCTGACCGGGACGACTCCGTTTTCGGGCCCCAATGCATTCGCCATCATGAACGACCGGCTGCTGAACTATCCCAAGCCGCCGCGCGAGGCCGATCCCGAAGTCACACCCGAGCTGCAGGAAGTCATCTATCGCGCGCTGGAACGCGATCCCAAGAGCCGCTACGCGAGCGCCCGGGAGTTTGCCTGGGACCTCGGGCATCTGGACCAGGTCGGAGTGGCCGAGCGCCCCGAGTTGCGCGACTGGAAGCGCCGGCGGGCTTCCTGGCCGCGGACGGTTCTGTTCTATCTGATGCTGGCCATGATCCCCGTGGTCATCTTCGGCCTGCTGCTATACGTTGCGCGGCACGGATGAGCCCAGCAGCCGGAGGACCTAACCCGAGAGCAACTCGAAGTACCGCTCCCGAGACATGCCGGACGTGCGAAGGTTGTTCTTGATGATGAATACCGGCACTGACGCATACTTGGGAATGACCACCGGCCGAATCACGCCGGGCTTGGTGAAAACCATGTGGTCGCCTTCCTCCCGGATGCAGCGGAAACCGTCCGCTTCAAATACCCGCGCCAATCGCCTGTAAGAAATCGGGCCAAGTTTAGGCATGCGCCAGGGGCAGAGGCAGGGAGACTCTCTGAGTGCCGACGAACTTGGGACCTTCCAGCCTGCTTCGGCGCTTCAGGTAACCGGCTTCCTGCAGGATTTGGTCCAAAGTGCCCATCTTTTCGGCCTCTTCCAGAAACAGGCGGACGGCTTCTTTCAGATTCTTAAGCGCCCTCTCTTTTGTGCCGCCGCAAGAGGAGACATCCAGTTCGGGGGTGTGAGCCACGTACGTCCGGCCCTCTCTGAGAATCTGGGTGGTGAACTCAATCTCCATACTTCTATGGTGAATGAATATGAACAGGAAGTCCACCGCCCCAGCCGCCTCCAAAATCACGCCCGCAGCAACCGGTTCACGTGGCGCATCACTTCGAAGGCGTCGGCGACGTAGAGCACATCGGCTTTGCCGCGCGCCCAGCCGCAGTTGGCGTCCAGGTTGATGGCGCGGCGCTGGTTCACGAAGCGCCAACCCACCACGTGCGGCTCCTCGCCATGGCAACACGTGGAAAGACCCTTGGGATGGCGCGGCGTCGAGCCGGTCTGGCCCACCTGATTCAGGTGCGTCATGAACCGCAGCACCGCCTCGCCCTCGCCGCTCAGGTCCACCAGCGACTTGCTGCCGCCCAGGGATGCCTGGGCCGCGCGCAGGAATCCCAGAATCAGGGTCTCCGCCTCGGCCGCGTGCACGGCTCCGTCGGATTGCTTCTTGGTCCAGCCCGCGCCCGCCACAAACAGCAGCTTGGCATCGGGACGAATGGTTTGCTCGTCGGCCTTGGGGGCCCGCACGCCGGTGACCGTGGTGCGGGTTTCGGGCACGGCGACCGCCACGGGTTCCACGCTGGCTGTACCCGCGGGCCCACTCCACGGGGCGACGCAGCCGGAATCGAGCAGGATAACCCAGGGCCGCTCCCGGCGCGAAAGCACCGCTTCCATACGCTGCCGGTAGAACCAGCGGGTGACCGCCGGCGCTCCATTCTCAGCCGCCAGGCTGGTAGCGTGAGTATCCACGCGGCCGCCCAGGCGATACGCCACGCCGGGGAGCGCGCGCGCCCAGCGCGAAGTGGAAGGGGCCACCACGATGGAAGAGCCGGCCGTGCGGCAAAGCGCTTCGGCAGCGGCCGTGTCGGTCGCGTAGCGTGGTTGCGCGAACGCCTCGCCGGTAACCGCCAGGAATCGCGCGGCGCCGCAGCCGGCGATCTGGCTGGCGGCGGCTTCCACGCGCGCGCCCACCAGCCCGATGGTCAGCGGGCCGCCCAACGCCAGCGCGGCCGTCAGGCATTCGAGCGCCGGTTTGGCCAGCGTCCCATCGGGTTCCGTATGCGCCAGAAGCAGTATGGTTTCCACGTTACTCCTCCGCCATCCAGGCGACGATTTCGCGGGCAATCTCTTCGGCGGGCATGTCCTTTACGATGCGCGTCTCTCTCTGCTGCTTGGGGAGGCTCACCGAGGCGAAGGACAGGCCGGTGTTGGGGATGGGCGTGGCCTTGGCGCGCTGCAGCGCGGGCATGATGGCGCGCATGTTGGCCATCCCGATCTGCGGATTGTTGCGCGGCTCGGGCAAGTCGCCCGTGGCCCAACCCAGCACCGCCGGCGGCGCCGCGCACACCGAAACCTGGTGCCGGCCGCCCTCGATGCGTTCCAGGATCTCCAGGCCGCCGTCTTCGCCAACGGTCACCCGATCGACGCCCTGGAACTGCTCGGCGATCCCCAAGCGCTCGCCCACCATCTGCAAAGTCGAGCCCGCGCCGCGCGATGCCGATTCCCATCCGCCGAACACCAGCAACCTCGAGCGATCCAGTCCCGGAATGGCCGCGATGGCGGCCGCCAGCGCCGCCGCCGTCTCGAAGGAATCGGTGAAACCCGAAGCCGGTCCATCCAGCGCCACCAACTCGAAAGGGACCTTCTGCGCGACCGTCATCATCACCTGCTGAAGCTTGGCTTTGGGTCCGAGGCTGACCAGCCAGACCTTGCTCCCCGGCGTCGACCGCGCCAGGTGGGCTGCTTCGAACAGGGCATGCCCGGCCCACGGGTCCAGCACGGCCGGCAGCATCATTTCATTCTTGAGGGACGGACCTGAGGGGCCGACGACCGGCTCCAGAGTTTGCAGCGGGTCGGGGACAATGCTTCCACAGACCGCGATTTGGAATGGGGTACTCATGTGTGCAGAACTTCAGTATAATTTGGCGGTCACCGAGAGTGTCGCTTCCCTAATGGGTCCTGCGCGACGAGTACTTGTTCAGCGCGGCCAGCAGCTTGTCCGCCATTGCGGGCGGTTTCGCGCCGCTGCCCAGGATCTGTTTGCTCTCCCAGCGCTGGCCATACATCGCCTGGTTCTCGTCGATGTCGTTTCGCAGCGTGGCGCCGTCTAGCGAGATGCCGACGAAGGCGCCGCGCGAACGGGACCAGGAAAGAATCTCGGCGTTCATCAAGGCGTCCGTCTGGGCAGTGGTGCTGCGGCCCACCGGACCGGCGGCGGCGGTGGCATCCGCCCCGATGGTGAACTGGCTGCTGGTGAGATGTTTCATTCCGCCCTCGTTCATGACCAGCAGGACTACATCCGTGGAGGAGACCCCGATCTGGAGGCCGACGCTGCCGCCTTCAATACGAATGGCGGCCGGCGGTCCCCAGCCCGGTCCATTGGGGTTGCGGCAGACTGAGAAGCCGCGCCCGAACTTCGCGCCAACGACGAACGCAGCCTTCTTTAAACCAGGCACCAGCACGATGCAATAGGACTTATCCAGCAGGTCCTGCGGAATCGATTTGTCCGGAGCCCCCATGATCTCGGAAAACAGGCTGGCCGAATCGTCCAGCCTCTCGGCCGTCTTACTCTTTTCTTCCTTCGCGGCCAGCGGCGCGCATCCCAGCGCGAGTGCAAGTGTGAGCGTGATCAAGCGCATAAGAATATCGTAGCGCGGCCGGAGCAGGCGCGGCGAGAATAGAGACACTTGTCCTGAGCGGAAGGGGGTGAAAAAGACTCGTTGCGGCGGCCGGGGGCTTCGGACTTTCGCCGTGCGTGCCCGGCCGCCAATGGTTGGAGCCGCATCTTCAAAGGCAGCGGAAGCGCTGGATGGCGCTTCATACCAACTCGATAGCAGGCTCGCTGAAGCTGTTGGGGCTGGTGTCGGTGTTGACCCAAAGGGTTCGCCCGGCCTCGCCCCGCAGTGTTTCAGGACTAGTCCCAAGATTTCCCCGCCGTCCACCCATCCCCGATTCCCGGGGGTGGGTGCCGTTCGGCCGTTCACGGGCCTACGGAGAACTCAGTACCACCTCAAATGCAACGCTCGCTGGCCAGCAAGAAAACTGTTGGGTCTGCGCGTGGCGCAGACCTGACTGCGACTTCACGATAGCAGGCGAGGGGCAATGGGCCGGGGGTTAGGAAGCAGCGAGGCGGCCGTAAGTCACTGATAAGGAAGGGTAAAAATATTTTGCAATTTCTGTGAATATGGCGGCCGCTACGCTCGGCCACAGCGGATTGACGACTACTCACCCGGAACAGACGATCAGACAGCGTTTTACCGACTACTGACCGACTCCAACGGCTGAGCGCTTGGCGAGCGAAGAGTCCGAATATCCCGCATCGGTGGTCGGCCGAAGAACCGGCTGTATTCGCGATTGAATTGGCTGGCGCTTTCGTATCCGACCTCAAAGGCCGCACTTGCGGCGTCCAGACCATCCATGAGCATGCGACCCCGCGCTGCCTGCAACCGAAGCTGTTTCTGATACTGAAGAGGACTCATGGCGGCCAGCACCCGGAAATGATGGTGCAGCGTGGA
>PMYB01000023.1 GCA_003170915.1 Bryobacterales bacterium
CGCCCAGAATCAGGGCCCAGGGTCGTTTGCTCATAAGCTTTGCGTGACTTCGATTTCCCTTTCGTCGTGGTCAACCGCGCGGATGCGGATTTCGGTCCGCTCGGCCGGCAGGAACCGCCCAAAGCGCTCACCCCATTCGATCAGCACCAGGGCATCCCGCTCGAACAACTCGTCCAGCCCCAGGGTCGCCAATTCCCGCGGCTCTTCCAGGCGGTAGAGATCGACATGGTACACACGGCCGTTTCCATATTCGTGGATCAGGGTGAAGGTGGGGCTCGAAACCTCCTCGGCCGGCGCCGCCCCCAGCCCGCTCACGATCCCCTTCGCCAGCGTGGTCTTGCCCGCGCCCAGGTTGCCAGTCAGCAGCACCAGCCCGTGCGGTGGCAGCACGCGCGCCAGCCGCTCTCCCAGCGCCACGGTCTCTTCCTCAGACGCCGTCCGATACGTCGGCACACTCCTCCATGGCGTCCGGAAGATATCGCAAAATATCGGTGGCGATGAGGCATTTCTCCCCCAGCGCCCGCGCGCCGATCTCGCCCGCGAGCCCGTGCAGGTAAACGGCGGCGGCCACCGCCTGGTCCGGCTCGCTGGGGAATTGCGCCAGGAAGCCGGCGATCATCCCGGTAAGCACGTCGCCGCTTCCGCCGGTGCCCATCGCGGGGGTGCCCGTGGGATTGATCCACACGCGGCCGTCGGGGAAAGCGATCACCGTGCGCTGGCCTTTGAGAACCAGGGTAACGTGACGGTCCGTGGCGAAAGCGCGGGCGGTGCCCACACGGTCGTTCTGGATTTCAGCGGTGGTCTTGCCGGTGAGACGGGCCATCTCGCCGGGGTGCGGGGTCAGGACCCGGATGTGGGGCAGGCCATCGTTTTCTGTGGCCTGCCAACCCAAGGCATCGGCATCCAGCACGATGGGGTGCGCGAATTGCTCGAGGGTGCGGGCTACCAGGGCTTCGATATCGGGACCGCGGCCCAGGCCTGGGCCCATCGCGATCACGGTCTTGCCCTCGATGAGGTGGTCCAATTCGTCGAGCGACGCTGTCATCAGCTCGGGAGCGTGCGACGCGATTACCGGAATGGCGCTGGCGGCCGACGCCACCGTCACCAGGCCCGCGCCCGCGCGCAGCGCGCCCAGCCCGGCCATGGCGGCGGCGCCGCTCTTTTCGCGCGATCCCGCCACCACCAGGACGTGGCCGAACGTTGCCTTATGCCCGCCTGGAGGTCGCGGATCGAGCAGTTCCTCGAACATCTCCGGCTCCAGCAGCGAAAGCCAAACATCCTCGTACAATTCCGGCGGGCTGCCGATCGGCCCCACCACCAACTCGCCGACGTGGTCGCAATTCGGCGGCAGCACTTGCGCCGGTTTCGGGGCGGTGAAGGTCACGGTGTAATTGGCGCGCGCGCACTCGCCCACCGGCTCGCCCGAATCGCTGGGCATCCCCGACGGGATATCCACGGCCACAACGTGCGCCAGCGGAAAGCCGTCATTGATTTCGCGGATACCCTCCAGCATGATGCCCGCGGCCGGGCCGGTGATGCCAGTTCCCAGCAGCGCATCCACCACTAGTGTGGCCAGGCGCGCTTCCGCCGGAATCTCGCTCCAAACCGGAAACCCACAAGCCGCCAGCATCTGGTAGTTCGCAGCCGCGTCGCCCTTCAGATCCTCCGGAGCCGCCAGCAGGACCACGTGGAGCGCTTGCGGGTGGAATCGCGTGTGAAGCTGCCGCGCCACCACCATGCCGTCGCCGCCGTTGTTCCCCTTGCCGCACAGCACCACGATGCGCTGGGCGGGGAGCGGCGCGAAACGTTCCGCCAGGAATTCCACCACGCGATGCCCGGCGTTTTCCATCAGGACGAGGCCGGGAATTCCCATCCCGGACGTCCGCCGGTCCACTTCGCGCATTTGAGCCGCGGTGAGGATTTTCATATGCGCCGCGCCACCACCATGGTCATATCATCCTGCAACTCGGACGAACCGGTCCAATGGACCACGGCTTCCATTGTGCGCGCGATGAGTTCCGACGAATCCGCGTGCGCGTGCTTGATCAATAGTTCCTTCAAGCGATCTTCTCCGAACACTTCTCCGTAGACGTTTTCCGGCTCCACGATGCCGTCGGTATAGGCCAACAGTATATCGCCGTGCTCCAGCGGCACGGTCTTCTCTTCGTAAGTGGCGAAGGGAAATGCGCCCACCACCGTGCCGGTGGAATCCATGGTCTGCACGTCGCTGCCGCGCAACAGCATGGGCGGCAAATGGCCGGCGTTGGTGTACGTCAGCGCATGCGTCGCTTCGTCGTACAAGGCGAAATAAAAGGTGGCGTACTTTTCGAGCGACGTGGTGGCATAGAGCTGCTGGTTCAGATTCGACACCATGGTGGCCGTCGAGAGGCGGTGCAGTCCGTCCCCGTTCGACCGGCTCAACTGCGACCGCATGGCGGATTGGATGGTGGCCATCAGCAACGCCGCTGAAATGCCTTTGCCGGCCACGTCGCCGATGGCGAAGGCCAAAGCGCCGTCGGAAACCTGCATGAAGTCGTAATAGTCGCCCGAAACCACGCGCGCCGGGCTGCACAGGCCTTTCAACTCCAGGGTCTTGATGTAGGGGACGTCCTTGGGGAAAAGCTGGCTCTGCACCTCGCGGGCGATTTCCAGTTCCGACTCGAGGCGCTCTTTTTCCTTGGCCACCACAATGAGCTGGCCCAGGTTCTCGGTCATGGTGTTGAACGAAGCGCTCAGTTCGGCAAGCTGGTCGTTGCCCTTCACCGGAATGCGGTACAAGAAATCGCCCTCCTTGACGTGCTGGGTGCCCTCATACAGCTCGTGCACCGCGCCCGTCATCGAACGGCTGAGCTGGATGCCGGCCACCAGCGAGACCATTTCCACAATGAGGAACAGGATGACCACTGCGATGAACACGGCCAGCATTCCTTCGCCCAGTTCCAGCTTCTCCCCGAAAACCATGCCCAGCACCGCCGAAACCCGGGAGTTCACCAGCAGAAGGGCGTCGGTCGGGTGTTGCGGCGAATCCCACGAAGCCACCTGTAGCGGCACCACGCCCGCCACCTCGAAATCGAACGCGTTGACCTTTCCAGGAACGCGGTTCTCCCGGCCGCGCTTGGTGTAGGGCACCAGGTTGGCGTCGCCCAGTTGCGGAATGAGTCCCGCCAGCAATTCGTGAGTGACCGGCGCCAGGATGGTGACCTCGTTCCCGTTGGCCACTTCGTGGGCCCACGCATACAGGCGATCTTCATTCCCGCCCTTTTTCAGAATCAGGCCGCTGGTGCGCTTCCACGCCGGCGGGGGCGGATCGAGCCGCGACTCCGGCGGATAGCGCAGGTCTTCGTGGCCGCCGATCAGCAGCTCGAATTGAGGGAAGCCGTTCTGGATCATGGGCACGAAGCGCCGGAGGGTCTGCTCGGGTTCTCCGATGGGCACGCGCGCCAGCGCCTCGGCCGGGCGGAGAAGGCCGCTCATGCGGTGCGAAAGCTCGGTGTTCACCAGGTAGACCGCCATTTGCCCGATCACCGCGTAGCCGGCGATTGCCACCAGCGCCACGATCAGGATGATGGGCACCACCGCGATAAACAAGTAGGCTACGATCAGCCGATTGCGCAGCCGCCAGATGGCCTTGCGCATGCCGCGCCGCGCCAGCTTGAAAAGCGCCAGCAACACGAGGATCAAGGCTCCCAGCGCCGCCAGCAATTGCACGGTGGGCGCCACGCGCGTGAAGTACAGCAGCCCGTAAACCGCCGCGAAAACGAGAAAGGCTTTCTCGATCCGGCCCAGCCGCCGCCAAATCGCTCCGTAGCCTTTCCGCATCGCTATCCCTACAGACTAGCGCACCGGAATCCGAGAAGGTAGAATCACACTATGCAAAGACGAATCTTCCTGGCCTGCGCCGTCCTGATGACGGTTCTGGCCGGCGCGGCTCTGGCCGCCGACATTACGGGCAACTGGACGGGTTCTTCCGACCAGTTCAGCCTCAAGTTTACCTTCAAGCAAGATGGAGAGACGCTGACGGGCAACGTTACGGGGCCGCAAGGCGACCCGCTACCCATCAGCGACGGCAAGGTGCAAGGCGACAAGGTCTCGTTCACGGTGAAGGTGGACATGGGTGGCAACAGCATGAAGATCACCCATGAGGGCACCATCAAGGGCGACGAGATCGCGCTGACCACCAAGGTGGAGGGCGGCGAGATTTCGGCGGCGGCCCAATGACGCTGAAGCGGGAGAAGTAAGCGCTGGGTCGGCGGGGCGCTCCCCACCATTATGAACAACCACAATGATAGGTTTGAGAGCGGGCTCGCCAAGCTCCGCGAAATCGACGCGGAAGCGGGCGAGCGTCTGATCGAAGCCCTGAAAGACATCGCACCCGATCTGGCCCGTTATACAATCGAGTTTCCGTTTGGCGACATTTACCAGCGGCCAGGCTTGGACCTCCGTTCCCGTGAGATGGCCACGGTTGCCGCTCTCACCGCCCTTGGCACGGCCCAACCTCAACTCAAGGTTCACATCCACTATGCCCTCAACGTCGGTTGCACGCGCACCGAAATCGTCGAGATCATCATTCAGATGGCCGCTTACGCGGGCTTTCCTGCCGCGCTCAACGGCATGTTCGCTGCCAAGGAGGTTTTTGCGGAGCGCGACACGAATGGAACTTCGGACAAACCATGACAACGCTCCCTGGGTAGCCCCCCACCGCTCTCTACCCGAAATCGATCCGCGCAATCACCAGTTGCGGCATCATCTGGTTCCAGCTTTCCGGGATGTTGTCGAATGGCAAGCGGAACGATTTGGTCTCGCCCGGGGCCACGCCGCCGGTTTTCTTGCTCACGATCGGCACGGGCTCGCGCAGCACCACTTGTCCGTACGCGTCGTAGAACACGCACCAGATCTCCACCAGAGCCAGCTTTCGGTCGCCCGCGTTCTCGATATTGCCGGTGATCTCCACCACCGACTGCTTCAGATAGCTCTCGTGCGCATTCATCTGCACGTCGCTGAGCTTCAGATACCGCACGTAAACCCTGGCCTCGGCCGTTAGCGGCGGGGGCGGGGGAGGGGGGCGCTTCGCGGCCCGATCCAGATATAGAAATCCTGCCAGGCCTGCCCCCAGCGCGAGGACGATCACAATCGCCAACGGCGGTATCGAGATCTGCTTCTTCTTCGGGGTTGCCGTCTTATTTGCCGCCAACGGTCATTTCTCCAATCTTCAATGTGGGGGCCGCTACCGACCCGCGGAACTCCAGGTCCGAGCCTACCGCTTCCATGCCCAGCAGCATGTCCTTTAAGTTCCCTGCGATGGTGACCTCCGATACCGCGAACGCCAGTTCGCCGTTACGAATCCACAACCCGGCCGCGCCGCGCGAATAATCCCCGGTCACGATGTTCACGCCGAAGCCCATCAGCTCGGTCACGTAGAACCCGTTGGGAATCCTCGAAATGATCTGCTCCGGCGTTTGGACGCCTTTTTCCATGTAGAAGTTCCCGCGGCCGATCCCGGCATTGCCGGTCAATCCCCGCGCCGCGTTGCCGGTGGTCTTCATCCCCAGTTTGCGTGCCGCGTAGGTGTTCAGCAAGTAGTTTTTCAGCACGCCGCGCTCGATGACCATGGTGCGGCGCGAGGGAACGCCTTCGTCGTCGAATGGCGAAGTTCCGAAGAGGCCCGGCATCGTGCCGTCGTCGGCCACCGTCACGTTCTCGCTGGCCACCTTCTCGCCCAGCTTCCCGGTGAGAAACGATTCATGGCGGTAAATGGACATCCCGTGCACGGCTTCGAAGAGGTTGTCGAGCAGCGTGCGGGCGGTGCGCGGCTCGAACACCACCGGCACTTTCTGGGTGTCCACCTTCACCGCGTGGAGCCGCCGCAGGGCGCGCTGCGCGGCCGTGCGTCCCACCACTTCAGGCGCCTCTAGCTGTGCGAAACCGCGCGCGATGGTGTACCAGTAGTCGCGCTCCATGGAATCGCCGTCGCGGGCCACGGGTATGGCGCTGAGCGAGCAGTAGGTCGCGCGGTAGTCGCCCGCGAAGCCGCGCGAATTAGCGAAGATATGGCGGCCCACGTGGGTGTCGAAGGAAGCGCCTTCGGAGTTCGAAATGCGCGGGTCGGCGGAGAGCGCGGCTTCTTCGGCGCGGCGGGCGGTCTCGATTTTGAGGGCCGTCTCCAGTTGCTCCACGTCCGGCGAATAAAGCTGGAGGTCGCCCGCGAGGGCGCCCAACTCTTCGGGCTCGGGCAGGCCGGCGTGCGGGTCCTCGGTGGTGATATCCGCCAGCTCAATAGCCGATTTCACCAGGTGCTCGATGCCTTCGCGCGAGAGGTCGGAAGTGTAAGACGCGCCGGTCTTCCTGCCGATCAGAATGCGCAGACCCGCGCCGCGCGAGCCGGCTTCCTTGAGATTCTCGATCTCGCGCATGCGCACGTTGGCCGAGAACTCGTCCCCCTCGGAAATGGTGCATTCGGCGTCGCTGGCCCCGGCCGCCAGCGCGCGTTTCACGACATCGCCGGCCAGTTCGGAAAGGTGGTTTTCGCTCACCCCGTGCCCCCCACGGTCATACGGTCGATCTTGA
Organism: Bryobacterales bacterium; assembly: GCA_003170915.1. Taxonomy (GTDB): domain Bacteria; phylum Acidobacteriota; class Terriglobia; order Bryobacterales; family Bryobacteraceae; genus Fen-178. Next base: position 6,565 of record PMYB01000023.1, read on the forward strand.
TAGTCGGAATGCCCACCCCCACCGGCACGCTCTGGCCTTCTTTGCCGCATAGGCCCATGCCTTCGTCGAGCCGCAGGTCGTTGCCCACCATGCTGACGTACTTGAGCGCCTCGGGACCGTTGCCGATGAGCGTGGCGTTGCGCACCGGCCGCGTCAGCTTGCCGTCCTCGATGAGGTAGCTCTCCGAGGCCGAGAACACGAAGTTGCCGCTGGTGATGTCCACCTGCCCGCCGCCGAAATTCACGCAGTAGAGTCCCTTGGGGACCGATCGGATGATGTCTTCGGGCTGGCTCTCGCCCGCCAGCATGAACGTGTTGGTCATGCGCGGCATGGGAATGTGAGCGTAGCTCTCGCGCCGGCCGCTGCCGGTAGGCTCCGCCCGCATCAGGGTGCTCGACAGCTTGTCTTGCAGATACCCGCGCAGCACGCCCTTCTCGATGAGCACGTTGCGCTGGGTGGTGCGGCCTTCGTCGTCCACGTTGAGCGACCCGCGCCGGCTGCCGATGGCGCCGTCGTCGATTACGGTACACAACTCGCTGGCCACTTGCTGCCCCATGCGCCCGCTGAAGGCCGACACTCCCTTGCGGTTGAAATCCGCTTCGAGGCCATGTCCCACGGCTTCGTGGAGCAGAATGCCGGGCCAGCCGGGACCCAGCACCACGGTCATTTCGCCGGCCGGCGCCTCCACCGCATCCAGCATGACCACGGCCTCGCGGGCGGCTTCGGCGGCGAAGTGCTCGGGGGTCTTCTCTTTGAGGAAAAAGTCGAGCGCGACGCGACCGCCGCCGCCGGCTTGCCCGCGCTGCGGCTCGCCGCCATCCTTCCGCGCCAAGGCCGCCACGTTCAGGCGCGCCTGCGGCTGCCGGTCGATAGTGAGAACTCCTTCGCTGGTTGCCACCATCACCTGGCGGAGGCTGTCGGCGTAGAAGGCCTGCACCTGGAAAATACGCGGATCGTAGGCGCGCGCCGCCCGGTCCGCCCGCTTCACCAGCTCCACGCGATCGAGGAACGCGGTCTCGGTCGGCGCGGTGAGCACGGGGTACAGATTATGCGTGGCGCCATCGTTCAGACCGAACTTTTCGATCTTGCTGGGACCCGCGGCGATGGAGGCCGCCACGCGCGCCGCCTTTCGAATCCTTTCCGGCGAGAGATCGTCGCTATATGCGTACCCGGTGCGCCCGTCCGCAATCACCCGCACCCCCACGCCCATGGAGACGCCCTGGGTGGCGCTCTTGACCATGGATTCATCTATGCCGATGGAGCTGGTGAGCAGGTATTCGAAGTACAGGTCCGCGTAGTCGCCCCCCTGGGAAAGCGCATCCGCCAGGTAGCCTTCCAGGTCCCCTCGCGTGATGTTGAAGCGCGCGGCGAATATCGACTCGGAAAACTGCATGATTTCAGGCTACCATGGCGTTCGACAGCGGCTTTATGGCGCTTATGGGGCATGCCCGGCCCGGGGCGCTAAGGAATCTTGCCGCGTTCGATTCCCACGGCGCGGCAGTCCGCGTCCACCATCTCCCTGACCAGCTCTTCGAAGCCGGTGCGGTGCGTCCAGCCTAGCACCCGGCGGGCTTTGCCCGCGTCTCCCCTTAGCAAATTGACCTCGGCCGGGCGGAAGAGGTCGGGGTCGGGCTTTACATAGCGGCGGTAATCCAGGCCGGCGTAGGAAAACGCCGCGTCGGCAAATTCGCGCACCGAGTGGCACTCGCCGGTGGCTACCACGTAGTCGTCGGGCTCGCTCTGTTGGAGCATCTGCCACATGGCCACCACGTACTCGCGGGCGTGGCCCCAGTCGCGTTGCGCATCCAGATTGCCCAGCCGCAGTTCGCTGGACTTGCCGGCCAGAATGCGGGCCACTCCGGCGGTGATTTTGCGGGTCACGAATTCAAAGCCGCGCCGCGGCGACTCGTGGTTGAAGAGGATGCCGCTCGAGGCATGCAGGCCATAGGCCTCGCGGTAGTTCTGCGTCAGGTGGAAGCCCGCCACCTTGCTGATGCCGTAGGAAGAGCGGGGGTGAAAGCGGGTGCGTTCGTTCTGCGGGGCTTCCTCGGCCAGGCCGAACATCTCGCTCGACCCGGCGAAATAGAAGCGGCATTCGGGCGCCAGCGCCCGGAGCGCCGCCAGCAGAAAATGGGTGCCGTCGATGTTGATGTTCAGAGTGGAGAATTCGTCGTCGAAAGAGTAGCTGACGAAACTCTGGGCCGCCAGGTGGTAGCACTCGTCCGGCTGCACTTCGTGGACCACCCGGTGGATGCTGGCGAAGCTTTCGAGCGAGGCGGCGTGGAGCTTCAGGCGGGGGAGGATTCCGCCCAACCGGGAAAGGCGGTGGTCCGGATCCTCCAGGGCCACCCGCCGTACGATACCATGGACTTCGTACCCTCGATTGAGCAGCAGCTCCCCCAGGTACGACCCGTCCTGGCCCGTAATTCCTGTAATTAGAGCGCGTTTCGAAGACATCTGGAATAATGGTAACAGCCCCATGAGATCCCGAGCGGTGGCGAGTTCAGGCCTGTCATGGCCCGCTGGAGCCACCCCCAGGGGCGCCGTTCCAGAGGGCACCGGCGCATCCAAACTGCTTTTGCAATTCCACGTAAAGCTTTGTAACCTGTCTACTTGCCTGCACGCCTTACGAGATGGAAGCGAAAGTGCTTTCGGGTGCCGGCACTTACGGTGAGGCATGCTGGTTGATTTCGAGCTGATCAAGCGGGCCCAGAAGGGCGAGAGCGCGGCTTTTAACGAAATCGTACTGGCGTACCGGAAGCGTATTTTGGGGACGATCGCCCGTTTGATCGCCCGTCCGGAAGATGTCGAGGACGTCGCGCAGGAAGTTTTTTTGCGGCTGTATTTTTCGCTCGACCAGCTCAGGACGGCGGAGGTCTTTGAACCTTGGTTGCACCGCCTGACGGTAAACGCCGCTTACGATTACCTTCGGAAACAGCGTCGCCGCCAGGAATTCCGCATGTC
>PMYB01000108.1 GCA_003170915.1 Bryobacterales bacterium
ATGCTCGAACAGCGCGACAAGGCTCCCACGGCGCCGGCCGTGCTCCAGAAAGCCGGCATCAAATTCGCCCTCTACTCCGACGGACTGGATGCGCCGCGCGATTTCCAGCGCGCCGTCAAGAAGGCCATCGACAACGGGCTGTCGCGGGAAGACGCGCTGCGCGCGCTGACGCTCTCGCCCGCCGAAATCTACGGCGTGGCCAACCGCCTGGGCTCCATCGAGGTGGGAAAAATCGCCAACCTCGTGGTCACACGCGGCGACATCTTCGACGATCGCACCAAGGTGGAAATGACCCTGGTGGATGGCCGCAAGTACGTTCCGGCGCCCGAGGCTTCGCCCTTCGGCGGACGCGGCGCAACTACCGATCCGGGGGTGAAATAATCATGAAAAAATTCCTCTGCGCAGCTCTCCTGGCCGCGGCGCCACTGTGCGCCCAGACCTACGTCATCAAGAACGCCACGGTGATGACGGTTTCGAAGGGCACTTTCAAGGGCTCGATCCTGGTGAAGGACGGCAAGATCGCCGAAGTCGGCGAGAAGGTCATGGAGCCCACCGGCGCCAAGATCATCGATGCCTCCAATCAGTATGTGATCCCCGGCATCATCGATTGCCACTCGCACATTGCCGTGGATGGCAGCGTCAACGAGGGGAGCGTCTCGGTTTCGTCCATGGTGGACATTAAGGACGTCATCAACCCGGAGGACATCGCGATTTTCCGCGCGCTGGCCGGCGGGGTGACCACGGCTAACATCCTGCACGGCTCGGCCAACGCCATCGGCGGGCAGACGCTGGTGCTCAAGATGCGCTGGGGCAAGGACGCGCAGGGGATGATCTTCGAGGGCGCCATGCCTGGAATCAAGTTCGCGCTGGGGGAGAACCCCAAGCGCGCGGGCAACCCGCAAGGCGGACGCGGCGCCACCGTCGTGGAAGCCCGCTACCCGGCCACCCGCATGGGCATCGAGGACACCATTCGCCAGGCGTTCAACGAGGCCAAAGCGTACAAGGCCGAGTGGGACGCGTACAACGCCAAGGTGGCGGGCGGCGAGCATCTCATCCCGCCGCGCAAGGACCTCAAGCTCGAACCGCTCAAGGAAGTCCTGGAAGGCAAGCGTTACATACACGCGCATTGCTACCGCGCCGACGAGATCCTGATGCTGATACGCGTGGCTGACGATTTCGGCTTCAAGATCCGCACCTTCCAGCACGTCCTGGAAGGTTACAAGGTGGCCAAGGAGATTGCGGCGCACGGCGCCGGCGCGTCGACCTTCAGCGACTGGTTCGCGTTCAAGGTGGAGGCCATCGACGCCATCCCGTACAACGCCGCCATCATGCAGAAATACGGCGTGGCGGTGAGCATGAATTCCGACGACGCGGAGCTGATGCGGCATCTGAACACGGAAGCCGGCAAGGCCATGAGATACGGCGGGGTGAGCGAGACCGAGGCGCTGGCCATGGTGACGATCAATCCGGCCAGGCAGCTCGGAATCGACAATCGCGTCGGCTCCATCGAAGCGGGCAAGGACGCCGACCTGGCGATCTACGACAAGTACCCGCTCTCGGACTTCGCCAAGGTGCAGAAGGTGCTGATCGACGGGAATCTTTACTTCGATCGCGACCAGGATGTGACCGGCCGGGCCGCCAGGCAGGCCGAGAAGCAGAAACTGCTCGATAAGGAGAAGCAAATCCAGCAGCGGCAACAGCCGCCGAGGAGGCCGGGAGCATGAAGTCCCTTGGAATTCTGATTGGTTGTGCCATCGCCGCGTGGGCGGCGTCGAACGACACGTTCGTGATCCGCAACGCCGACGTGTACCCGGTCACCGGGGCCGAGATGAAGGGCGTCTCGGTGCTCATCCAGGACGGGAAAATCGCCGATATCGGCCCTAAGATCGTGGCGCCCAAGGGCATGCGCGTGGTTGACGCCAAGGGTTTGCGCGTGTACCCGGGCATGATCGACTCGGGCACGGAACTGGGTCTCGAGGAGATTGCGTCGGTGCGCGAGTCTGTGGACACGGGCGAGCTGGGCGAGTTCATGCCGCAGCTCCGCGCGTTGGTCGCGGTGAATCCGGGCAGCGAGCATTTTGGTGTGGTGCGCGTCAACGGCATCACCAGCGTGATGACCTTTCCGTCGACGGGCGGGCACGGCGGCGGCGGTGGTGGGCGGTTTGGCGGCGGCGAACAACAGTTGATCTCGGGCCAGGCCGCGCTGATCCACACCGATGGCTGGACCTGGGAAGACATGGCGGTGGAACGCACGGCGGCCATGCACTTGCTCTTCCCCGCCATCGCGGGCCGCGGAGGGCGCGGCGGCGGAGCGATTCCGGATAGCGTGCTGGAACTGATTTCCGGCACGGCCGGCGCCAGTTATACGCAGGCGAGGCGCACGTACGAACAGCAGATCGCCAAGCTCAACGACTTTTTCGACCAGGCCCGCCAGTACCAGAAGGAAAGGGCCGCGCACGCTCCGGGTTTCAAGACCAACCTGAAGATGGAAGCCATGATCCCGGTGCTCGAAGGCAAGGTCCCCATGGCCGTGTCGGCCGGCCGCGCCAGCGCCATCCACGACGCCATTGCGTTCGCCGATAAGCAGAACGTCAAGATCGTGTTCCTGCAGCCGCGCGAGCTGGGCAAAGTGGCGGCGGAGCTGAAGGCCAAGAACATCCCCGTGATTCTGGGGCGCGTGCTGGCGCTGCCGCAGGCCGAGGACGATGCCTACGACCAGGCGTTCACGCTGCCGGCGGAGGCCTACAAAGCCGGCGTGAAGTTCGCTTTCGGCACCTTTGACAACGAGTTCGTGCGCAACCTGCCCTTCGAGGCGGCCACCGCGGTAGCGTTCGGCCTGCCGTACGACGAAGCGTTGAAGGCCGTCACTATCAACCCCGCCCAGATCTGGGGCGTGGGCAATGAACTGGGCTCCGTGGAGAAGGGCAAGTGGGCGGACCTGGTTGTCACCACCGGCGATCTTCTCGAGATCCAGACCGGGATCAAGCACCTCTACATCAAGGGCAGGGAAGTCGAACTCACCAACAAGCAGACACGGCTGTACGAGAAGTACATGGCAAGGTGACAGACGAATCTGTCCCAAAGCGCCGGGGTGCGGGGTGCCCTTTGGGTCCGGCGCTACAGAAAACCGCATGTCGGCCGATAAGGATGTTGGAGGACAATATCCGAACGTGGAAAGCGCTCCCGGACAGGCCGCTTACCGCATGAAAGTGCTGGTGGCCGAAGACAATCCCGTTTTTCAATCTATGCTGCGCGCCCTGCTCACCAAGTGGGGTTACGATGTGGTGGCCGCGCGCGACGGCCTCGAGGCCTGGCGAATCCTGGAATCGGCCGGCGGGCCGCGCCTGGCGATTCTAGATTGGATGATGCCCGGCGTGGATGGCGTGGAGCTCTGCCGCCGCGTCCGCGCCGCTGGCCGCGAGCCTTACATCTACATCCTGCTGCTGACCGGGCGCACCGAATCGCAGGACCTGGTGGAAGGCATGGACGCGGGCGCCGACGACTACCTCACCAAGCCCTTCAACGCCCATGAGTTGCGCGTGCGCTTGCGCGCCGGTCGCCGCATCCTCGATTTGCAGGAGGAACTCATGGTCGCCCGCGAAGCGTTGCGCGATCAGGCCACCCACGACGGACTCACCGGCCTCCTCAACCGCACCACCATCCTGGACGCACTGCGGAACGAGCTAACCCGTGCCGCCCGCGAGCGCCGCCCCGTGGCCCTGCTCATGGTGGATCTCGACCGCTTCAAGCTGGTCAACGATACGTACGGTCATCTGGCGGGCGACGCCGTTCTTCGCGAAGCCGCCCGCCGCATGAAATCGTCCGTCCGCCCCTACGACTCCATCGGCCGCTACGGCGGCGAGGAGTTCCTCATCGTGCTGCCGGGTTGCGACGCCCCCACTGCGCAGGCCCAGGCCGAGCGCTTCCGCGAGGCTCTGGCCTGCGAACCCATCCCCATCGGCGGCCAATCCATCCGGGTGACTTGCAGCATCGGCGTTTCCGGCTCGACCGGCCTTTCGGTATCCAGCAGCGACACCCTGGTCCACGATGCCGACCTCGCCCTATATCAGGCTAAAAATCGCGGCCGCAACCGCGTCGATACCTTCATTCCCTGTTTGGAGCAGGCTTTCGCCTGCGAAGCGGCCGTCGCCGCCGGCTAGCGTGGCGCGAACGATCGCCTTTGGTCGTCTGCGTTGTTCGCGAGTTGGCAGGCCACAGAGAACGACGGCCTGCCCCACGTCACTCTTTCCGTTCGAGCTCCGCCAGCCGCCGCTTCAGCTCCGCCACTTCGCGCCGCAATTCCGGCAGCCGCGCCAGGTTGGCTAGTTGCTCGAGGTGCTGCCTGAGCGGACGCGCCGGCGTGCCCCAGACGGTTTCTCCCGACCGCACGATCTTGGAGGTCAGCACGCCGCAGCCCGACCCCAGAACCGCGCGCGATTCGATCCGCGCCTTGTCCCCGACCCCCACCTGCCCGCCGATCACGGCGTAATCTTCCACCACCACCCCGCCGGAAAACCCCGTCTGCGCCGCCACCACCACGTGCTTTCCGATGCGGCAGTTGTGGGCCACGTGCACCATGTTGTCGAGCTTGGTGCCCTCGCCGATCTCGGTCACACCCAGCGCCGCGCGGTCCACGCAGGAATTGGCGCCGATCTCGACGAAATCGCCGATCTCCACCCGCCCCACCTGCGGGAACTTCTGCCAGTGGTCGTGCTCCATCACGTAGCCGAACCCGTCCGCGCCGATCACCGCGCCGGAGTGCAGGATGGCGCCGCGCCCAATGTCCACGTTGTCGTACACTGTCACGTTGGGATGCAGCACCGAGGCCTCGCCCAGCACCACACGCTTGCCCACAATCGATCCCGCCCCGATGCTGGCCGCCACCCCGATGCGCGTTCCGTCGCCCACCACCGCGTGCGGGCCGATGTACACCAGCGCGCCCATCTCGACGTCCTTGCCGACGACCGCGGTGGGATGTACGCCCGGCTTTAGTTCCGCCGTGGGATAAAACCGGCTCATGGCGCGCGCGCATGCGGTGCGCGGCTCCGGCGCCCGGATCACGGTCCGATAGCTCGAACCGGGCCACTCGAGGGGCACGATGAGGCACCCCGCCGCCGAGCTTTCCGCCTGCTGCGCGGCCTTCCGGCTCCCTACGAATGCCACGTCGGAAGCCCCTGCCGTCTCCAGCGGCGCCACGCCCGCCAGTTCCCTTTCGCCGTCGCCCTCAAAGGTCGCGCCCAGCCATTCCGCCAATTCGCGAACTCGCATGCCTCATGATATCGCCGCGGGCGCGCCGTCGTATCATACAAATTCATGCCCATCGATCCATCGGCCGTGGCCGCCCCCACCGCCCGGGTCCATCCCGATGCCGCCATCGGGCCCGGCGTCAGAATCGGCGAATTCTGCGTCATCGAAAGCGACGTCTCCATCGGCGCCGGCTGCGTACTCGAACCCTACGTTTATGTCAAGCGCTGGACCACCATGGGAGAGCGTAACGAAATCTCCGCCGGCACGGTCCTCGGCACCGACCCGCTGGACAAGAACTTCACCGACACGCGCAGCTACCTGAGAATCGGCAACGGCAACAAGATCCGCGAGCATTTCACCATTTCGCGCGGCACCCCTCCCGAGTCCGCCACCGAAATCGGCGACGACAATTTCATCATGACCTCCGGCCACATCGCCCACAATTGCAGGATCGGCAGCCACATCGTGATCGCAAGCTGCGTGCTGCTGGGCGGGTACGTGGAAGTGGAAGATGGGGCATTCCTCTCCGGCGGCGTCCTGGTGCACCAGTACGGGAAGATCGGCCGTCTCGCCATGATCAGCGGCAACACCCGCGTCAACCTGGACGCCCCGCCGTTCTTCACGTACGCGGGCTTTCAGATCGTGCCCAAGGGCCTCAACCTGGTGGGTCTGAAGCGCGCCGGCTTCAAAGCGCCCGGCATCGGCATCCTCAAGAGCGCGTACCAACTGCTCTACCGCTCCGGCCTGAAGCTCGAGGACGCCCTGGCGAAGATCGAAACCGAGATCCCCACCCCCGAAACGCTCCAGCTTGTGAAGTTTATCCGCCGCAGCGAGCGCGGCATTTGCCGGGAGTAGCGTCCGGGCATGCCCGGCCCCGCAACTCCTCCAGCCGCTCCAGGTCCTCGCGAATCCGCGGCGCCTCCTGCCCGGCCGAGGCGATGAGCTTCTGGATGGTCGCGACCAGACTGTCGAGACGCCGCATGGAGTCCTTTTCGAGCTTCAGCAGCGCCCCGTTGACGATCTCTTCCCACTGGGACGTCAACCGCGAAAGGTTCATGAAGACGACGTCGCCAACCTTGCGCTCAAAGTGCCTTCCGACGATGCCCCGAAAGATGGTCATCGGAACCAGGAAAGACAGCAACTCCCAATTGCGATCGAAGATCTTCCCGACCCTCACATCCGGAGACCGTGGGTCCTCCGCGTTCAGATCCATCTCGGTGGTCCGGAGAGGAACACCAAGCGTCTCGAGCGTTCGCTCGGAGAGCCGGTTGCGGAAATCCTGAAGCGACTGGGAGAGCTGCCGGCCAACCCGCTGCAACGGTTCGACGAACTCGCCGCGGTGCTTCTTGGAAAGCGCCGACATTTCTTCGGTGACGCGGACTTGAAGCCAGTCGTCGAACTGCTCGGTGGCGATGAGCAGGCTGCGCGTCCAGGAAGGGAACTCCTTCTCCAGGCCGATCAACAGCCGCTCGCGCGCGGGCGTCTCTTCGTCCTCGAGACAGCGCTCAAACGTAGAACGCGTGGCGCCTGTGGCGTGGCGGACGATGAGACGCAGGCCCAACCGCGTGTCGTCGAGGGCTTCCTTCCGGCCCAGAATCTTCGTGCGCAACTCTTCCCGCTCGGAGTCCGCAATCTCCGCCGACTTCAGCGCCAGGTTCAGGTAGCCGGCGCACTCACCGAGCAGTGAGTCCAGCTTGTGTCGAAGGATGATGTTACGTTGCTCCGCCGGCTCCGCCTGGACATGAGACAGAAGATCCCGATCGAGTTGGGAGCGGAGTTCCTCGAACCCGGCGCGCGTCGAGTAGGGAAATACCGGCACGGAGCGGTTCCAATATCGCGCGAGCTGCTTCTGGACGAACGCCTGAACTTGCGCCCGCTCTCCCTCGTCCAGGACATCGACCTTGGTGAGCAGGAGCGAAATGTTCGGAGTATAGCGGCTCAGGTTCCGGATCAACTCGATGTCGTGCCGCGAGAGCGGCGGATCGACGCCGACAGCCACCAGAGCCAGGCCTACGTTCGGCAGCCATTCCAGGGACGCATCCGTGTTGTGATCGAGGACGCTCTCCAGGCCCGGGGTGTCGACGAACCGAATTCTCCGGTAGCGCTCCATGGATGGCAGTTCCACGCGCACCTGGGCCACTTGCTTCTGGTTCTCGGGGTTCTCGGATTCCGAGATGAACTCGCCAATGCGGCCGAGTTCCGTGGTTTCCGTCCGGCCATCGAGAAAGCGGATCTGGGCGCGCTCTTCCGGCCCATATTGAATTTCGGTGACCACGGTGGTGACGGGGATTACACCGACCGGCAGGAGGGCCTTCCCCAGCAAGTGATTCAGAAAACTGCTTTTGCCGGCCTTGAACCGGCCCAGAACCGCGATGTTGAGGATCTTCTCTTGGGCGAAGGACTGGCAGCTCTCCAGAAACTCTTCCAGGGCGCCGATCTGGTAGCGCCCGCAGAGCGCGCGGACTGTCTCGAGCGCTTCGCGCACGGCATCTGGGGCGATTGGAATGGGTGTAGGTTCGGTCATGAGAGGAAAGCGGATAACATGTCCATCCGCAGGGGAAGAAATTTGATGTAGCGGCCCCGCTGGTACTCGGGCCTTGCCGCCATGCGGCACATGGCCAGAATCTGACCGGGATTGCCTTTCGCCGCGGCCAGCACCTTCCGGCCGAAATCGTCGATCTTCAGAGACTCGATGCCGAAGCGGCGCACGGCTTCGTCGAATAGCCATTGAGCCTCGGCGCGAGACAGAGGCTCGAGAATGATTTCTTCACGCGGATACCACAACAGCTTGCGGACAAACCCCAGATCGGCGCGCGAAGTCGCGGTGACGATCAAGGAAACGCCCGGGATGTAGTACAGCTTTTGCAGGAACCGGTACATGCGCGGGTCGGCGTCGTGAAGGTCTTCCAGAACGACGCATCGGGGAGCGCGGCACAAGGCATTCAGCACGAGCCCTTTGAGCGCGGGACTGGTGGCTTTCGGCAGGGAAAGAAATCGGGTGTGGGAGCATCCGAGCGCGGCCGCCAGTTCGGCCAGCAACTCATGCAACACCCCCTCGGCCCGAACGCGGACGAAGGGCTGCTCCGCGGCCTGAAGCGCTTCCTCGACGAGCCGCTTCTTGCCGATCCCCGCCGGCCCGACAGTCAGCCGCGGCTGCCCCGCTCGAAGCGCGGCAACGAGTTCGCGCAGTTCCCGCTGCCGGCCGACGAAGGGAAGGGTCCCGACCGCGCTTTGCCGGGACTCAATCGCCTGGCGCATCCTGTCCTGCCGCCAACCGCTTCTGGACACGGACCACGCGGACATCCGACACCGCAAACAATCCCGTGTCCATCATCTCTTCGACCACCGGGGCGAGCCGAGCCAGATTATCGGCCGAATCCACAATCGAAATGACGATGGGCTGATCGCGGCGAGTCAAGTGAGACTTGTGCATCTCAGCCGTCTCACCGTAGCCCTCGAGTCCGCGAAGTACAGTCGCGCCCCCGATTTTCATCTCGCGGCACCTGGCGACAATGGCTTCGTAGAGAGGTTTGTCGCCGAAGCGATCCGATTCCGAAATATGAATGCGCATCAGTCTAGCGGGTTGTCCCTGCTGCATCGGGCGCCTCCGTTACACTTTGGCTGCGAACCAGCCGGACCATGTCGACATCGGACAGGACGATCAAGCCGTCCTGTAGCATGCCCTCAACCGCGTCGGCCGCCGCGGCGATTTTCTCATCCGTATCGATCACGGAGATCATAACCGGGAGATCCCTGGTGGGGTGGAAGAAGCTTCTCTTGTGCTGGTGCCCCTTGGCTCCATAGCCGAGAATCCCGCGATAGACAGTCGCGCCGGCGATTTCCATGGTGCGAAGCCTTTTCACGATGGCATCGTAGAGAGGCTCATCGTGCCATCGGTCGGCCTCGCCCATGAACACGCGCATCAACTTCGCCGGTCCCTCTTGCCGGCCATGCGGCAACTTAGGCTCGGGTCTAGGCGACTTGCGAGCCAGCTTGACGACGTGGGTGTCCTGCACTTCAATCAGACCGTCATTCACCATGTCATAGAGCGTCGGCAGGACTTCCTGCACCTTTTCGACCGTCTCGATGAACTCGATTCGGATGGGCAAATCGTAGGCCAACTCCTCGACCTTTGGTGTGTGCAACTGCTGGTGCGAGCCGAACCCGGCAAACGCCCGGGTGGCCGTGGCGCCGGATACGCCCTTGTGCATGAGGAAGGCCAGGATGGCATCGTGAAGCGGCTGCATGTGATACTGCGCCGTCTCATTCACGAAAATTGTGACCTTGCGCGCAGGTCCTTTCGTTAGCATGGAACCTCCTGTGGAAATCATGACTCCAGGTCTCCTACCGGCTCTCCCATAACGGATTCCTTCAACTCGCCTTCACGCGCTGGCAATAAGTGCCGCGGCATGAAGCGAGCGTTTGCCAGTAAGGTCGGGATCACGGCGCTGGCAATGACTGTCGCCACCAGATGGGAATACTGGTTTTGATCGATGATACCGTGATTCAGCCCGAACAGGGCCGAGATGGTGCCGAAGGTCAAGCCGGTGGACATCATCAGCGAGTAGTAAATACCGTCGTGGCCGCTGTAGCCAAAGGCCCGCACGGTGGGCAGAAGGCCGGCCAGCTTGAATCCCATCTTGGCGAAGAACAAGGCGACGAAAACCAGCGGGGCTGCTATCAGAGCGGGTACCGAGACAAAACTGCCCGCGCGGATGAAGTAGAAGGGAGTCAGGAGTCCGAACGTCAGCGTGCGCAGCCTTCGAATGAGGAAGTGGTCTTTGCCCACCGTCCCGGCCAGCACCATCCCGATGATGTAGGCCGGCAGCACGGCCTCGCTGCCCGACCAGGCGGCCAGCCCTCCCATGGCGAACAGCAGGAACAGAATGTACTTGGTCTCCAGTTCGGAAACGCGTCCGCCGTAACGCTGGAAAAACCAGGGAGTCACAAACGGGAGCGCCGCGAACACAACCAATGACGCCACCACGAAGGCCACCGTCCTCAGCGTAAAGGGCGAGAAGATGAGGCCCAAGGCAATCACCGTGCCCAGGTCGTTGATGAAACAGGCCGCCAGAATCGCCTTGCCATACTTGGTGCGGTTGAAGCCGAGTTCGAGCATCACGGCGTAGACCACCGCTACCGAAGTGGTGGAAAGCGCCACTCCGCCAAGCCAGCTTGCCCGCCAGGACCAGCCCAGCAGATAGTGTGCTACCGCCGCCGCACCGAGGAACGGAGCGGCGAATCCGATGAGACCGACCGCCGAGGACTCCTTCCATTTCTCGCGGAAGACGTCGGGGTCCAGTTCGGCGCCGGCCAAAAAAATCAGGACGACGGAGCCGGTTCCCGCGAGAAACGTAATCCACGGCGCCTTTGCGCCGAGCGCGTTGGCGCCCGCCAGCGCTCCGAGAATCAACTGAGCGGCCACGCCAACCACGATCTCGGAGAGCGCCGTCGACACTCGCATCCAGTTGGCCAGTAGGACAGCCACCAAGGCCAACAAGAGCCAGAGCGCAGCGCCAAACCACATCTGATCCATTCTCAGATCTCCATATTCACTTATCTTGTGGTTTGCCTGGGAGGGGTTGTTGCCGGACACTCCCACAGCGAAACACTGTAGGAGTTATTGGCCGTTTGGAACGGCGTAATGCGAACTCCACCGCTACCGCAATTATACACCGGCGCAGCGTTCTCCGGCAGCAACTGCTTCTGCAAATCGATGAGCTTCGGCCAGCCTCTCCAGCGGAAGCGAGATCGACCAGGCGGCCTCGGATGAAAATCTGCCCAACAAGGCGCAGTCTTCGGCCCTTCGCTGACAACTGAACTGGGCCAGCGCTCGAACTGGTGCGGATCGGGTCACTGTGCCATAGGGTGAGTAGCGCTCCTGGACGCGGTCGGTGATCCACAGCACGCGCCGATTAGTTAAAACCACCAGATCGCCAGGCACGCGCGACTCCCATCGGAATACCCAGTGCCTTCGGATCTTCTTTGTGGCCGGACTGAAAAATCGCAACAGCAAGCGCTCGCCGGCGTCCAGCTCGAAGTATTCGGCATTGCGAAACTTCAAATCGGCCGGTTCGCCGAACCCAAACGGGCCGCACGGACTCATGTCGGGTGTTCCCGGAAGATATTCCTCGCGTAAGACACGGAGGAATTCTTCAACCGGGCGCGCGCTACGAGTGTTGTAGGGAAGCTTGTGTTCAAAGCCCTTTCCGACAAACCGGAGCCATCCGATCAGTAAGATGTGCCCCGCCTCGACAAACAGAAGATCCTGGAGCGATATGCGGATGACGGGCTCCCTCATTTTCGGGTGAGGAAGGATGACGATCGCCCCTCCGGAGAGTAATAGAATGCGGGTGGGGTAAGAGGACCTGCCGAACCAATCCGGCTCGTCGCGCGGAAGGAACAGACCCAACCGGAAGCCGCCATCGCCCGCTGGAATCGGGAAGTCCGCGGGCACATCGTCAAGTGATCGAATCAGATAGGCGAATATGTATTGGCGAGAATCGACTTCCGGCATATGCGCCGTCACCGTGCGACCTCCCACTGCGCAAGGATATCCAGATCGCGCTGAATCGTTTCTTTCTCCAGCGGGGTTGCTCCCCCTTGCGCGGTGATGCGATCCAAGTGAGCGCGGTACCCATCCGCATGCGCATCGAACCGCCGCTGTAATTCGGCCAGCATCCGCCGGGTCCAAGCTTCGAGCATCCTTCCGTAAGAGGAAAACGCCTCCGTAACTGTGTGTCCGATCCGCGCGCGCAGCCTGCTCTCGATGCGGCGTCTCGCCAATCGTTGCCACACGTTCACCCAGATGTTTGGCCGAAGGTCCAGATCCAGCGTGCCGAGATCCATCCGCGGCATTTCCTTCAAAACCGATGTCAGTTCGCCTTCACTCGGAACATCCTGTAAATCGAGGGCCTTGGCCGTGGTTTGCAAAGCCTGTGCGAGTTCCTGGGCGAGCGCATCCAACGTTCCGAAGGCCAAGCGGGCTTTCTCCGCGGCCGCTTGCGCCAGAGTATCCGCGACTATCGACCCAATATCGACGCCTGAATGGCTGTCTTGCCGCCACCGTTCCAGAACTTGAGACGCGGCAGCCGGCAAGCCTGCTTCGCCGAAGTTGCGAATTCCGCCGGTAATGTCCCAGCAGATCTCTCGCGCCGCTTCGAATCGGCCAGCCGCATTGCGCAACTGCGCGTCCACGTCACGCAGGCTGGAATTCTCTCCGCCTGGCGCCATGTCCGAGCGCTCCAGACGAACCTTCAGAGCTGTCTCCACGGATTCCCGCAACGTCCCGATCTTTCGCCTCACCGACTCTTGCGCTAACTCATGATGCCGGCCATACAACGGCAAAATCTCCTCTGCCAGCCAACGTTCCAAGAGAGACGAATGCTCTGGCTTCACGCTGACTGGATGAACCGGCAGATTCAGCCCAAGCTGCGTCTGGATGTGGCCGGCGATGTATTTCGAGGCGCGCGCCCGATCGTCCGGGGCTAAGAGGTCGGCCTTGCTCAGCAGGACGGAAGCCGGCACGCCCGCCTCGTAAAGAGCTTGAATGGTGCCCAGGTCGTCCTCGGTGAGTGTGGAACCGGCATCGATCAAGACCACGCCCAGATCGCAACGCGGCAGGTACGCCAACGTTTCCACCGCACCCGCGGTGGCGAGGGAACCTAAGCCGGGGGTATCCACCAGGACCACGCCGTCGCGCAGTCGCGGCGAGGGTAGCTTCACGGTGATCCGAGTGACATGTTTGGCATTCGCCGGATTGAGCTCTTCGGTTACGAATTCCGGCAGCCGCCCTATGTCAACCTGCTCGGAACTCTTGTGAGCGAACCAGACCGAAAGCTCTGGTTGGGTTCCGTAGGCCAGCCTGGTTGGCACCGCAGTGACGGGATTGACTCCTACCGGAAGGACATCCGATTCCACAATGTAATTCAGCAGGGACGATTTCCCGGAGCTGACTCTGCCGAACAACGCTATTTCGAAAGCTTTACTTTCCAGACGGTCCAAAATCATCGAGAGAGCCGAACGGAATTCGACAAGACCATGCTGGTCGACGACCCGTTCCAACCGTTTGAGCAGGCTAATTTCATCTCCGGTACGTCCCAACCTTTCGAGGCGGGTCTGCAGGTCCTGTCCTAACCCTTGTGCGAGATACTGGTTCAGCTTTTCCGCGGCGGCTGTCATCTCACCGACTACGCCGTTCAGTTCCCGAATCTTGGATTCGGGGACCTCACCGTAGCCGCGCATTCGGCCCGACGTCAATTCCTCAAACGCAATCCGTACAAACGCCAGAGTCATGCGAATGGAATGAACGGAGCCGAATTCCGCTACCGGCGGCTGGATTCCCTGACTTGCGAGCACGCGCACCATTTGAGCGCGAAGCCGAGCCACGTAATCCTGTACGACCTTGGCTTGGGCCGGAACGATGTCGCCCTTGAATCTTGGGAACGGGGATTTCGAGCTCGCGGCCGTTAGTACCGCCTCGACCTCCGACAACAGCTTGTCAGCGTACTGACAGCTTGTTAAGAGGTGCCGCTTCTGGGAAGAATTGAGGCCGTCCTCCGGGTCCGTCGCTCGCATTGAAGCTCTCTCAACCTCCTGGGGTTCAACATGGCGGGAAGAGCCGGTGAGAGATGTTGGCCCGCGCTCCGCCGGAGGAACCCCTGGTAGGAGTCATCTTCCCCTGGTGGGGCGGTTTAAAAGGCGAACTCCAACACCCGCTTTCATTATCAGCCCGCTGGGGAAGTTGGTCAACCGCGTCTGTTGCGCCGCTTGGTATGATGATGATCCGTCGCATGAAGCTTCTCATCGTTTCCGACATTCACGCTAACCTCGAAGCCCTGGAAGCGATCCTCGCGGAATCGCATGACGAGCTGTGGGTACTCGGCGACTTGGTGAACTATGGTCCGAATCCAAGGGAGGTGGTCGATCTGGTCCGCTCGCACGCCTCGCTGGTGGTTCAAGGGAACCACGATTATGCCATCGGCAGCGGATCGGACCCACAGTGCTCGAACGATTTCCGGGAGATGGCACGCGCCATGCAGGAGTATACGGAACCCCTCCTCGACGCGGACCAGAGGGCGTTCCTGCGCAGTCTGCCACGGACCGCGGCGCGCACCATCGACGGGTATCGATTCCTTCTTTGCCACGCCACCCCTGCGGAGCCGCTGTTCAGGTACTGCCCCGCCGAGGCCGCGCAGTGGGCGCCGGAGATCGAGGGATTACAGGCCGATATTGTCCTCACGGGGCATACGCATCTGCCCTTCACGATGAACTTGGAAAAGCTGCGAATCGTGAACCCCGGCAGCGTAGGGCAGCCAAAGCATGGCGCTCCCATGGCCTGCTATGCCCTATGGGACGATGGCCGCCTGTCTCTTCAGTCGTGCCGCTATCCGGTCGAGGAGACGGTCAAGAAGATTCTCTCCCTACCGATCCCGATCGGTATTCGCAGCCAACTCGCGGCGGTCCTGCTCTCGGGATTTCCTCCCGGCCGCTGCGAGCAACTTGCGATATAGTGAGAGCCAATCGTAATTATCGAAAAGGAGTCATTCATGACAGCAATCGTTGAAGTGAAAGGCCGCGAGATCCTGGACTCTCGGGGCAATCCGACCGTGGAGGCAGATGTCGTTCTCGCCGATGGCAGTTTCGGACGCGCCGCTGTGCCGTCCGGCGCCTCAACCGGTGAAAAGGAAGCGGTGGAACTGAGGGACGGAGATAAGAGCAGGTACGGCGGCAAGGGCGTCACCAAGGCCGTGAGCAACATCAACACCGCCATTCGCAAGGCGGTGATCGGCCTGGACGCCGCGGATCAACGGGGTGTGGATGCGGCCATGATCGGGCTGGACGGCACGCCCAACAAAGCCAAGCTGGGCGCCAACGCGATTCTGGCGGTATCCATGGCCGCCGCCCGAGCGGCCGCTAACGCGCATCGCTTGCCGCTGTACCGGTACCTGGGCGGCGCCAATGCGTGTCTGCTGCCGGTCCCTTGCATGAACGTGCTCAATGGCGGGAAGCACGCCGACAATACGGTGGATTTCCAGGAGTTCATGATTGCGCCGCACCACGCACCCTCGTTTGTGGAAGCGATCCGCATGGGCATGGAGACCTTCCACGCCCTGAAACAGGTGCTGCGCGGCAAAGGCTACAGCACGGCTGTCGGAGACGAAGGCGGTTTCGCGCCGGATCTGAAATAGAACGACGAGGCCGTGGAGTTGATCCTGGAAGCGATCGCGAAGGCCGGGTACAGGCCTGGCGAAGACATCTCCATCTGCCTCGATCCCGCGGCCAGCGAGATGTGGGACGACGGGAAGTACGTTCTTTTCAAGTCCACCAAGAAAGCCATCACGCCGCAAGAGCTGATCGGGATTTGGGAGTCGTGGGTGAATCGGTATCCCATCATTCTGCTGGAGGACGGCATGGGGGAGAACGATTGGCAGGGGTGGAAGGACCTCACTGCGACCCTGGGATCGCGAATCGAGTTGGTGGGCGACGACATTTTCTGCACCAACCCGCGGATTCTCCGGGAAGGAATCGAGAAGGGAATCGCCAACGCAGTCCTCATCAAGCTCAACCAGATTGGCTCGGTGACGGAAACCCTGGATACCATTGAGCTGGCGAAGCGCAACAACTATCGCTCGTTCGTGTCCCACCGTTCCGGTGAAACCGAAGACACGTTCATCTCCGATCTGACGGTGGCGACGGGAGCGGGTCGCATCAAGACCGGCTCGGGATGCCGGAGCGAACGCGTCGCGAAGTTCAACCAGTTTCTGCGAATCGAGGAGCAGTTGGGAGCGCAGGCGCAGTTTGCGGGACGATCGGGTTTTGGGCGCTGACCGCCCGCATTGAATTCCGACACGTCTATCTCTTATACTGAACATTCGGTTTCTCTTCGAATAAACTCGTCCAAATTCCGGTCCCCGCGAGCAGACCAATGTCGTGGGGAGGCCGGACAATTCCTTTAGGAGGAAATGATTCAATGACCCGAACCGGTTCGGTTCTGCGCGCTCTAATCGCTTTGTTCGTTCTGGCGCTCTCCGCTCCCCTGATGGCCCAAGAACAGGGGGCGGGCGAGGCCAGCCTCAAGCTTCCCAGTCTCAGCACAGTCTCCTTTCTGGGCGGCATCAGCGGCAGCAGCCTGCTCATGGGCGGAATGGTGGTCAGCTTCCTGGGCTTCATCTTCGGCCTCATTATCTACGTGCGTCTTCGCAACATGCCGGTCCACGACTCCATGCGCGAAGTCTCGGAGCTGATCTACGAGACCTGCAAGACGTACCTGGCCACGCAGGGAAAATTCCTGGTGCTTCTGGAATGCCTGATCGCGGTGATCATCATCTTCTATTTCGGGCTGTTGCAGGGCTTTGAAGCCTACAAGGTGGCCATTATCCTGCTGTTCAGCGTGATTGGCATTTCGGGCAGCTTCTCGGTGGCGGCCTTCGGCATGCGCGTCAATACTTTCGCCAACTCGCGCACGGCCTTCGCCGCGCTCAAAGGCAAGGCGTTCCCGTGCTACGAGATTCCGCTCGAAGCCGGCATGAGCATCGGGATGCTGCTGGTCTCGGTGGAGCTGCTGATCATGCTCTTCATTCTGCTGTTCATTCCCGGCGACCTGGCCGGCGCGTGCTTCATCGGGTTCGCCATCGGCGAATCGCTGGGGGCTGCGGCGCTGCGCGTGGCCGGCGGCATCTTCACCAAGATCGCCGACATCGGCTCCGACCTCATGAAGATCGTCTTCAAGATCAAGGAAGACGACGTGCGCAATCCCGGCGTCATCGCGGATTGCACGGGCGACAACGCGGGCGACTCGGTGGGCCCCTCCGCCGACGGTTTCGAGACTTACGGCGTCACCGGCGTGGCGCTCATCACCTTCATCCTGCTGGCGGTCCACGACCCCATCGTTCAGGTGCAGCTCCTGGTGTGGATCTTCTCCATGCGCGTCATGATGGTGATCTCTTCCGGCATCGGCTACTTCGTCAACGGCGCCATCGCCAAAGCGCGCTTCGGCAA
>PMYB01000163.1 GCA_003170915.1 Bryobacterales bacterium
TCGATGCGGCGCTGGAGGCGGGAAAACTCCTCGGAACCGCGGGAAAAGGTCTCGCCCAAGAGGCCTTCCGGTTTCGGCTTCCAGACGTCCAATTCCTGCATTTTGCATTGCCAGAGTTGGGCTTCGGACTTGCGGAAGCGGCGGAGGAGCCACTCGCAATCGATGAGGGTATCGACCAGGAGGCGCTGCTCGGGGGTGGCGGGTTGCCAACGCTCCTGGTATTCGGCGGTGAGGGTCTGGAGCTCGGCAGGGTCCTCGCCGCGGATGATTTGAGATTTGGCGTCAATGCCGGTCTTAATGGCGTTGAAGCAGGAGATGGCCTTGCCCTCGACGGAGCGTGGGCCGGTGGATTTCTGTGCGTTGAGACGGTTCGCTTCGATTTGTTGGATGGTGGCCATAAAAAGGAAGGGACAGGCGAGCCCAGAGAGGGGGTCGGCCTGTCCTGCTCACAGGGTAGCAGGGGGAGTGTCGGGCGGCGGGGGATTGGTGCGCGTAAGTGATTGAGGGGATGTGGGATGGGAGTTTTGCGGAGGCTGTCACCGTAAAAGCGGCCAAACCTGTTTGGCTGGTGTTTTGGATAGCGCTGCCCGGCAGAACAGAGCCCTCCTCCGTTCCGGCGTACAATGGTGATGAGATGAACCGTCAGGTTGAAGCCGTGTATGAGAATGGGGTCCTTCGGCCCTTGGAGCCGTTGCCTTTGAAGGAGCACCAGAAGGTCAGCGTCACGGTCTCCGACACGGAAGATCCGCTCGCTTCCATGATTGACTACGCGTTCGTGGAGAGCGCTCGCAGAGAAATCCAGCACGCGGACCACATCCCAAGCCTGGAAGAGGTGCGGGGCATTCTGTCGCGGATTCCCGGCTCTCTCGCGGCTGATATCGGCGATCAGCGTGAGGACCGATTCTGAGTGGGCCGCTATTTTTTCGATTCGAGCGCCCTCGCCAAGCTATACCAACCGGAAGCGGGTTCCGACCGTGTCGAGGCCATCTTCCGGCAGCCGCAACGGCGTCTGATTATTTCGCGCCTGACCGCCGTCGAGATGCACTCGGTTTTTGCCGGAAGGGTCCGGATGGGCACGTTGAGCCCGGCCGATGCGGCTGCTCTGAGAAATCACTTTTTGAACGATGTGGTGGCAGGCGTGCTAACGGTGGTTGCGGTAGCCGATCATCACTACGAGGAAGCCGAACGTCTCCTCAAGCAGCACGGCAACATCTTCAGGCTGCGCACTTTGGATGCCCTGCAACTGGCAGTGGCATCGGATGTACACAGGCGCGAATCCCTGGATGCAGTGGTGGCAGCAGATAATGTTGTGTGCCAGGTTGGCGCCGCAGAGGGTTTGCCCGTCACGAATCCGGAGAGTCCGTCCTAGCAGACGGCAGGGGGCGGTTGTGATCCTTGCCCATTTGCCTTCAGCCACCCGATTTGCGATCTCGCCCCATTGTCTGGGCAACTCATTGAACATCGACGCAGAACTGAGGTCGCTTCCGCATCGCAGCGACCTGCACGGGTCGCGGTAGCGGGGTCGTCATTCGACAGAAGACGCGAGCATCCCAAGGCGCTCTAGCACGGTCGCCTGCCCAAGGTCATCGGCGGAAGAGCGATAAATCTCCAGTGCCTTCTTGTAGTTGACCTTCGCATTGTCAGGACGGGACAGCTCCACCTGCACATCTCCTAAGCTGCGAAGAACAGCCGCCAAGCGATCAGGGGGGCCGTCAGCGTACACCACCTCAGCCTCCATGTAAATTGCTAGCGCCTCGCTATAGCGGGCCTCCCTTAGCAACTGGTCAGCCATCGCCACTAACGCCTCGCCTTTCCATTCCTTCGAGACCAGCGCGCCACCCTGAACGTTGGCAGCTTGCCTGAATCTCGAATTAGCATCGTTGACATGGCGCAGGTTCATCCAGGCCGAGAAGGAACGCTGCCACGCAGTGAGCGCCCGTCGGTGATCGGTGAGCTGGTTGAACAGTGGTGCGGCGCGGTCGAAACTTCGTGCGGCACTGGCATCGTCGCCTAGCAAGGACGCGACCTCACCGGCCCCAAGCTCGGCCATCGCTCTTCCCCTTACATCGGCCGTGCTTGCGGCTGCCGCAATGGCCTCGCTGTAGGACTGCAAGGCGGCCTTCAAATCGCCAGCCCCCTGCTGCAGATCTGCAACAGAGCGCCAAACCTCACCCATCTCGCGACGCGCTCCGACTGCCTTATAAAGGTCCAGAGCCGCTTGGTACGATTGGGCCGCTCCAGGCAGGCCACCTTGCTTCTTCGAAGCATCACCCAGACTCTTCAAAACCGTGGCTTCGCCGTGCCTGTCGCCGAGCTTCTGAAACAGATTGCGTGCCTGCTCATAGTTCGCGGTCGACTGGGCCAGATCACCGAAGCGAAAGAGCAAATCACCCAGCCGCCGATGTACACTCGCCTCACCAGCTATATCGCCAGCCCGTCTGTATCGTTCAAGGGCCTCAAATAACAGTGGTGCTGCCTCACCCTTCGGCCCAGAATCGATGACCGAAGAGGCGTCTTGCTGGGAACTTGGCTCGTCCCAGAGTGTGGCTGGTGCCGTTAGGCGTGCTGCAAAAGCCTCGTAACTGCGTGTCAACGATAGCCTGTCACTGGTTCGCTCGTCGAGTACTGCGACTTCTTCGCCATAGGAGTAACGCGGAATATACTGCACCTGAATTTCATCGAAATAGGTTTCCAATTTGCATTCTGGCAAGTCATAGATGCCTTTCAACAGGTCCTCAAACAGTGGTTGGTATCCGGGGATAGCAGCGGTCTCGTCTCCGTGCCGCCAGCTCTCGCGCAGCCTGGGCTCCGCCGTCTCGATGCGCGACGGCAATGGATAAACTGAGAGGGGTCGAAGATCGCCAGACTCCTTGCGGTATTCCGCAGAGCGCCTGACCACATCGACGGCTCCAATGGTGCTCTGCCGATTGGGGGTAAAGACGATGACGAGCTTGTCCGGGAGCAACGCAGTACAGACACCAGTAATATCCGACACGCCGGTCCGCGAATCGATCAAAACGTACTGGTAGCGACGCGAAAGAAATCCGGCAAAAGCTGAATACAGCCACGGCGCCAGCGTGTAAAGGGACGCCCAATCAAACATTTGGGCACGAGATGAATAGCTCGTGCCGAATGCACCCGCTGGCAGAAGATCCAGGGGCGGTTCATTAATGTGCACGATGAAACGGCCCAGGTCAAGCGCGGCGAAAAACTCGTCACCCTCTTCGTCGGACCCTGGCTCCCGTTCCGGCGACCCACGATCCGCTAGGGTTGACCTGATGTCGGCGAACAGATCGAGCAGACCGAGTTGAGCGCCGGCCTGTATCCGCTGTGATGTCTGTGGGTCCAATACGCGATCAAAGAAGCGGTGCAACCCTGGTGCTTCAATGTCCCAGTCAATCACCAGAACCTTGGTTTGTGAGTTCTTCTTCGCCAGGACCGCCGCAACGTTCGCGAGGGCCATAGTACGTCCCGTGCCCCCTTTGAAGGAGTAGAACGTGATGATCTCTCCAGGTTGGCTGCTTGGTGTCATAGGCCCACCTCGTGCCCGGGAAAACCGAGAGGCTGAGTACAGACGGTCTTTAACCATTCCCGCACATCGTTGTCCGAAGGCAGACGGAACTCGAGACAACCGCCACAAGCGTCGGCTCCTGCCGCAATCAAGGCATCATACCGCTCGGCCACATACTCCGCTATTACCTTAATTCGATGCTTGAATTTTGGGTGTTTGCTTAGCTTACGTTCGCCTAGAGCGAAGGTGTCGAAGTTTTCGTAAAGGCGCTTTTCGGTGATCTCTCTGGGCAGGCGGTCCGCGCCACGAAACGCTATAGGGATGATCAGGCCGCGAACGGCCATGTCGCCGTTACGGGGGACTAGGGCCATTCGCTCGGCTTCCAATTTCTCCATTCCCTTATATTCTCGGGCACAATAAGGATGCGCTTGGTCAAAGTACGTTGGGGTGTATGCCATTACCATGCAGACGCTGCTGCAGAGTTCCGAGGCAAGCGCCTCGTTATATAAGTACCCTGGCTGCAGCCGGTCGTAGTCAACGTAAACGGGCAAGTCGACGAACTGTCGCACTTCGTTTTCGAGAGCCTCAAAGAGTTGAGTGATTCTCGCTCTGGTCAACTCGTTCTGGCCGTGCCTGTAGCTCAAGAAACAGGTATATCGGAACGGCATACTGGACATCACGATTCTACCATCGGGCTGCTCCCCAGAATAGGAGGAACGGTGTAAAGGCACAGCGAGTCCGAGTGATTATCCATGAGCACGCAGATTCACAGCGTCGTGCACCCTTCAAGCCCATCGCCATTCAGGTTTGCAGGCGGCATCAGAATATTGGTGTCAAGAATCAGGCCGATCATTTGGATCGGAGTTTAGGGGATTGAGGTCTCTGTTCGCGGCGGACCGTGGCCACAATGCGATTGACCTGGCCCACCTTCAGCCTGGCGGCGCCGGTCCGTTTGGCTGTTGCCTGCATGGCACTCAGTTCTTCGGGGGCCAGGGCAAGGGTCTTTATGTAGTCCTGAGCGCTCATAATGACGACGCTGGGCTCGCCCCGGCGGCCGACGACAAACCGCTCGTTCTTCTGGGTGGCCCACTTCATGATTTGCCCGAGCTCTAATAATACCAATACGATACAGGCGGTGTTCGGGTCATTGATTGGGGTGCACGGCCTCGAAGCCGGTGGTTTCGGGTTGCGGCTGAAAGCCGCTTGAAGTGCGTGGCGCGGGCATTCTTGCGGGCCGCGTCCCCACTCCTGGGGACGCACGCTTCGCGGCCGGCAAAACGTCTCCGCAAGAGTGCGGAGACGGCAGACTGAAAGTCTGCGCCACGGAAGCTGTGGTAGATTTTAGCCGTGCACATCTTATTGGTCGACGATGACGCGGAGCTCTGCTCGCTGCTGGGGGAGTTCTTGCAGCGCGAAGGGTTTACGGTGGAATGCGAGCACGAAGGGTACCGGGGGCTGGAAAGGGCGCGGGGGGCGGGCGTCGATCTGGTGGTGCTGGATGTCATGCTGCCGGGTATCGATGGTTTCGAAATTCTGCGCCGGCTGCGGCTCGAGAGCAAAGTGCCGGTGATGATGCTGACGGCGCGCGGCGAAGATGTGGACCGCATCGTGGGCCTGGAGCTGGGCGCCGACGACTACCTGCCCAAGCCGTTTAACCCGCGCGAGCTGGTGGCGCGCATCCGAGCCATTCTGCGGCGATATGAACCGCGTCCCGCGGCCAGCCCGGGCCGGCTGGAAGTCAATGGCGTGACGCTCGACCCGGGCACGCGCGAGGTCTTCGCCGGCGGCGTGCGCGTCGAGCTGACCACCTTCGAATTCGATATTCTGGAGATGCTGATGCGGTCCGCGGGCCGCGTGCTTTCGCGCGACCGCCTGATGGAGAACCTCTACAATCGCAAAGCGACGCCTTTTGACCGTTCCATCGACATGCACATCAGCCACCTGCGCAAGAAGCTCGAAAATGGCGAATCCTCGATCAAGACGATTCGCGGCGTGGGCTATCAGTTCTGCCGCACGCCGGAGGATGCCGGGGCCGAATGAAATCGCTGTTCGCCAAAATCCTGCTGTGGTTCTGGTTCACCCTGGCCGTCACGGTGGTGGGGTCGGCGTTCATCTCGGCGCTGAACGTCAACGAGAACGCTTCCGACGAGCGGGCCCCGGTGGCACGCCTGGTTACGTTCCAGCTCGAAGAGGCCCGTTCGGCATACGAAATTGGCGGGCGGCCGGGGTTGCAGGCGTTCCTGGATACGCTGCACCGGGTGTACGATGCCAGGGGCATTCTCACCGACGAGAACGGCCGGGACCTGCTGACCAACGAAGACCGTTCCGACCTGGTGCGGCGCGCGCGGCGTCCCTCTCTCTACCAGTTCTTCCGCACGGGCGACGCCACCGTGCCGCGAGCCGCCGATGACGGCCGCTACTGGTTCTTCTACATTGTGCCGCGCGTGCGAGTGGGGTTCTGGTTCCTGCTGCCGGAGCACGTTTTCGTGATGGCGGCGGGGGTGCTGTTGTGCTACTGGCTGGCGTTGTACCTGACCAGCCCCGTGCGAAAGCTCGAAAAGGCGGTGGAACGGTTCGGGCGCGGCGACCTTTCCGCGCGCGTGGGCTCGAACCGCCACGACGAGCTGGGCCAGCTCGCCCGCACGTTCGACCGCATGGCGGGGCGGATTGGGACCCTGCTGACCGCGGAGCGCAGGCTGTTGCTGGACATTTCTCACGAGCTGCGGTCGCCGCTGGCGCGCCTGGGCGTGGCGGTGGAACTGGCGCGGTCGGGCGACGACACCAATTCCGCGTTGAACCGCATTCAGAAGGAGTCCGACCGGCTCAACGCGCTGGTGGGCCAGCTCTTGCAGGTGACCCGGGCGGAAGGCGACCCGTCTTCGCTACGCCGCGCCCCGTTGCGCCTCGACGAGCTGGTGCAGCAACTGGTGGACGATTCCTCGATCGAAGCGGCCGCGCACGGCTGCGAGCTGAAATACGAGAAGCGCGAGCCGGTGACGGTGGCCGGCGATCCGGAGCTGCTGCGCCGCGCGGTGGAAAACGTGATCCGCAACGCCATCCGCCACGCGCCGCGCGAGACGGCGGTGGAGGTCTCCCTGGCGCGCGACAACGGCAAAGCGGTGGTGGGTGTGCGGGACCAGGGCTCGGGCGTGCCGGAAGAGGCCTTGCCGCGGCTGTTCGACGCGTTCTACCGGGTGGAAGGCGACCGCGACCGCGCCAGCGGCGGCACCGGGCTGGGCCTCTCGATCGCGCGCCGCGCCATGGAACTGCACAAGGGCAGTATCCGCGCCAGGAATGCGCAACCGGGACTGGAGGTGGAGATGGAGCTGCCGGTGGGGTAGCGCCGGCAACCGCTCCCTAACGGTCGCGGCTCGGACCGAAACTTGCGAAACCTGAATGAAATGAATAGCGTCTGGAGGAATATGTCGAATCGAATCGCCGCGCGCGCGCCGTACTGCGCCCTATTCTCATTGGTTCTGGGAGCCTTTCCCGGCTTTGCGCAGTTTGTGCCCAACCGCTACACGCTGCTACTGGAAGATGCCCCGGTTTCTTCCCGCTTTGTAAGCCGGGAAGCCATGCGGACTTCGCCGGCGATCGCGTACCAGCAGCAGATCGAGGCAAAACAGCGGAAGGTGATCGCGGACCTGGCATCGCGCAATATCCAGGTCACCGGTTCGGACGCCACCTTGGTGAATGCGATTTTTGTGATCGCTCCGGCCAGCCGGCTGGACGAATTGAAGAGCATCCCGGGAGTGGCGGCGGTGAGGCCCATGCGCCGCTTCAAGGCATCGTTGAACCGCGCCACGCAACTCATGAATGCGCCGTTGGCGTGGAATGCGCTGGGCGGCGCCGCCAATGCCGGCGCGGGAATCAAGATCGGGATTCTGGATTCCGGCATCGACCAGACGCATCCGGCTTTTCAGGATTCCACGCTGAGCGCGCCGACGGGTTTTCCGCTTTGCAGCGGCAGCGCCGACGCATGCAGCTACACCAACAGCAAGGTGATTGTGGCGCGCAGCTACGTGCGCCAGCTTGCGGGTTTCTCGTCCAAGGACCCGGTCAATCTTCCCGACGACACCTCAGTACCGCCTTTGCCCGCCTACTCGACGCCGGACGACTACTCGCCGCGCGATCACCTGGGCCATGGCACGGCCGTTGCATCGGCCGCCGCGGCGAACACCAACACCGGCACGGTGACCTTCACGGGCATGGCGCCCAAAGCCTATCTGGGTAACTACAAGCTCTCCGGATCTCCCGGTGTCAACGATGGTCCCACCGACGATGTCATGATCCTGGCGGTCAGGGACGCACTGAAGGACGGCATGGACATCGTGAGCTTGTCTTGGGGAGCACAAGCGCTCACGGGCGCGCTGGACACCGGCGCGGTCTGCGGGA
The DNA here is from genome assembly GCA_003170915.1 of Bryobacterales bacterium. Lineage (GTDB taxonomy): Bacteria > Acidobacteriota > Terriglobia > Bryobacterales > Bryobacteraceae > Fen-178. Next base: position 7,907 of record PMYB01000163.1, read on the forward strand.
ACCCCGCCGGTCAGCCTTGCGATCCGGTCGCGGCGGCGTACGAGGCGGCGGCAAAATCCGGACTGGTGATCGCCGTGGCCGCCGGAAACTCGGGGGAGGATGCGTATGAGTATTACAATGGGTACTATCCCTATTACAACTCCATTTCCTCCCCGGGCACTGCGCCATCGGTCCTCGGCGTCGGCGCGAGCATAAATTCCCACGTCCTCACTCCCGGCGTGAGCGTGAATGCGGCGAATGCCCCGGCGAACCTGAAAGGGATTGCGGCGCAGCCAAGCGATGCGACCTTCTACCCGTCGGCCTATGGCGCCAATCAAGCTCCGTTAGTCGACGTCACGCAATTTGGCAACAACGGGCTGGCCTGCACGGCGCTCCCAACGAACTCGTTGAACGGGGTCTACGCTTTGATCGAACGCGGCACGTGTAATTTCTCCGTGAAAGCCAGCTATGCGCAACTGGCCGGCGCCGCAGGCATAATCTTCTACATGGCGGACTCATCCGCCACCATCATCCCCAGTGTCGTGCAATTCACCGGGCCGGTGGTCATGATTTCGAATAGCGACGGGCTGGCCTTGAAAAGCTACATCGACGCGAACCCGGGCCAGGTGGTCACCATCGACACCGCCGGGACCGAAACGGATCTGGTCGCATACGTCGCGCAGATGGGGCTTTCCCCGGCGGCCGCCAACCAACTCGCCAGTTACTCCTCGTTCGGTCCGACCCCGGATGGCGCCATCAAGCCCGACCTGTTGGCCACCGGGGGATTTGACGGCAGCATCGCGTATTCGACCGGTCTTTATGTGGCCGCTGAGAACTACGATCCCAACGGCATTCTCTACAGCACGAACCGTTATGCCGCGGCGGATGGCACGAGCTTCGCGACGCCCATCGTGGCGGGCGCGGCGGCTCTGGTCAAGCAGGCCCATCCCGACTACACGTCCGGGCAGATCAAGTCGGCGCTGGCGAATTACGCCGCGCAGGACACCCTCACCGACGACTTCGGCGACGCCATGAACGTCCTGGGGGTAGGGGCGGGCAGGCTGGATGCCGGCGCCGCGACGAATGCCGCGGTCACCGCCGAGCCGGCGACGGTTTCCTTCGGCATCGTGAAATCGGGAGTGTTGCCGATCACCAGGCCAATCACCATCACCAATAAAGGGACGGCGGCGGTGACTCTGGCGGTTGCCGTGGTGCAGGCTAGTCCGGCTACGAGCACGGCGGCGGTGGGGGTGGACAAGCCGAGCCTGACCCTGGGACCGGCCGGTTCGAGCACCGCTGCCGCCACGCTGAATGTGGGCCTGTCGGGCTCCGTGCCGGGCGCGGGCGCTTACTCGGGAACGGTGGTGCTCACGGGATCGGGCGTTTCCATGCGGCTACCCTACCTGTTCCTGGTCGGGAGCGGCGCGGCTAACAACGTCGTTCCGATTATGGGATCCTTACAGGGAACCCCCGGCGAGGACAGTGGCGCCATTGGGGTTCAGTTGACCGATACTAACGGCGTTCCGGTCACCGGCGCTTCGGTATCGTTCTCGGTTTCTCCCAGAGACGGCGTGACTTTCCAAAGCGTTCCGGGTGAGCCGGCCTGCTCGCCCAACAGCTCCACCACCTCCACGGCTTGCGCCACGGACAACTATGGAATTGCCTATGTCGAGGTGATCATGGGACCGCAGCCCGGAGTGCCGACGGTGACTGCTCAGGCGGCAGGCGTGCCGCTCCAGTTCGACGCGTACATTCTGGCGCAGCCGGCGATTAATGCGGGCGGAGTTGCGAATGCGGCGCCGAGTTCCCAGGGATCGGTGGCTCCCGGATCGTACGTTTCGATCTACGGCTCGAATATGGTGGAGGCCGATCTTCTTAGTAACGCGAGCGGGGATGGCGCCGCCTGGCTGCCTCTTCCGATGGTGATCGACGGCGTGAACGTGAGCTTTGACGTGCCATCGGCGGGCATCAGCGTGCCGGGGAACCTGATCTTCGTGAGTCCGGGCCAGATCAATGTCCAGGTGCCCTGGGAACTGCAGGGCCAGTCGTCGGCGCAGGTCAAGGTGACCATGGATGAAGAGTTTGGATATCCCCTGTTCGGCAACGTGGTTACGGTGCCGCTGGCCGCCTACGCTCCGGCGTTCTTTGTGGGGAGCGGTGCGAACGGCACCATCGCCGCCCAAGATGCCATCACCGGCGCCCAGATTCTGGCGAGCAACCCGGCCCACTCGGGAGAGATTCTGTCGCTCTATGCCAACGGCCTGGGACCGGTGACGAACCAGCCTGCGAGCGGTAGCGCGGCCGTAGCCAGTCCGTCGTCTCAGACCGTGGGTGCTCTGCCCGTGGTGACGATCGGCGGGCAGCAGGTCACACCCTCGTTCAGCGGGCTGGCGCCGACCTTCCCGGGACTGTACCAGCTCAACGTGACGGTGCCGTCCGGCCTTACCGGCAACCAGCAGGTTACAGTCTCCATCGGAGGGCAGACGTCACCGGCCGTGGTTCTGCCGGTCCAGTAGCCCGGGCCACCTGATATACTCGTGGTTCTCGATATGGCGAACCCGAAATACGCGGTTTCCGATAAGCCGGCGCCGGTGGCGGAGCTGGTGGCTACGCTCAGCGACGGCGCCAAGGTCAAGCGGCGCATCCCGCGCATGAGAGCGTGCTCGGAGAAGGACGCCAAAGGCAAGCTGTGCGCGGGCCATCTGAAGCGGTGGTACTTTTTCGGCGAGGAAGTGAAGCGGAAGTTTGGGGAGGACGCCGAGATCTACCGCTGCGAACACTGCCAGACTCTGTACCTGCCGAATGCGGAAGAAAAGCCGCGGACGGGGACACTGAGCTACTAGGGGCGGCGTGGCGCACGCACTCTTGCGTGCCGTGTCGGCACTCGTGCCGACACGCTGTCCGACCGCCAAGCGTCGAGATGAGTCTCGACGCGGCAGGCACGAGTGCCTGCGCCACAAAGAAAAACCGCATCGGCTCGGTCCCCAGACTTTCGGGACTGAATCCGATGCGGCTCGCCCAGGTTGGGCTGAGGATCGAGCGTCGGGCTATCTGGCAATCATTTCAGTCGGTCCATTCCTGGTCAGGTCCGCGTCCTAATTTTCCTTACCAGAAACGCCAGACAACTACCGCTACTGGTGATCCCCGGAGAGAAACGTTTGAAACCGTTGGCACAAAAAAAACCCCTCTGCGGCAACCGCCAAGGGAAGAACTGTGAGCTAAAACTCTTGCAAACATCGGCTCCCGCAAGCACGCTGTCTCTTCGGCTCACCCTTCTTCCGCCTGCCTGTTGCAGCAGAGGGCAGGTTTGAAAGGTTACTTCACCAATTCACAACCATAAATAGCAATCGGACCTCCACGTGTCAATCTATTTAACCCGTTTTAAATCAAATAACTTGTGGAACAGGCCGGCGGGGGGTGGGGCCTCGCGGGCACGGCGGTGTGTCGCTATGACACAATCGGGACTGATGAGGAGAATTCCCGCGGCGCTTGCCGGGCTGTTGCTGGCGGTTGGCTGGCCCGCCAGCGCGGCTGCGCAAGCCTCCGACGAGCCGGTCACGGTCTCGACCGATCATCCCCGGCTGTTTCTCCGGCCAGCCCGGCTGCGCCTGCTCAAACGCGAGCGTGAGCGGGCCTCCGCGCGATGGCAGCAGTTCGACGCGCTAATGGCCGGCAACGCTCCCATGCCGGAGCCCGGCTTCGCGCAGGCGCTCTACTACCAGATCTCCGGAAATGCCGCCGCGGGACGCCAGGCCGTCGCCTGGGCACTCGGTCCCGGTGACGACTTGCGGCAACTGGCGCTGGTTTTCGACTGGTGTCAGGACCTGCTCAGCGAGGCGCAGCGGCGCGCGCTCGCGGCTCGCCTCCAGAAGGGCATGGCCGCGGCCGCCGCGGATGACAGCATGGCCGCCGTGCGCTCGCGTGTGCTGGCCGCCGTGGCGCTTTTCGACGACGTACCGCAGGCGCCCCAGCGCGAGCTCGAGCGCGTGGTCCGCAGTTGGTGGGACGGCAAGATGGCGCCGGCGCTCCAGAACGGCCGCGGCGTGGTGGCGCGCGACGATGCCTATCCTCTGTTCGAGCTGCTGCACGCCATGCGGGACTCGACCACGCTCGATCTGCGCGAACGCTGCCCGCGCTTCTTCAAGGACTTTCCCATCGAGCACCTGGTGAGCCACTACCCGGCGGTCTACGAAGCGCCAGAGAACCAGTACCGCATCGGGCCGCCGCTCAAGCCGGACCAGCCGGATCTGCGGCTGGCCGCGCTCTCACGCGCGGCGGAGCTGGCCATGGTGGCCTATGACGTGAACGCGGCGGAAAGCCAGGTGCTGCAAGGCTGGCTGATGCACGACCAGTTCATGCTGCGCGGCACCTTCGGCGCGCCTTACGAATTCCTGTGGGCCAATCCCTATCAACCCGGGTTGAGCTACTACCTGGTTCCGCTGGTCTACCACAATTCCGATTCCGGAAAGCTCTTCGTGCGGTCGAGCTGGGAAGACGACGCCCGGTGGTTCGGGTACTTCGATGGCGGCGCGCAGATGTTCGCGGACGGCCGGCTGACGGTGGTGGATCCGCGGAGGGTGGCGGGGCCGATCCCGCTCGGGGAGGCGGTGGTTGCGCTCGGGCCGGGCGCGCGCAAGTTTCGCGTAACGCTGGACGAAGAGAAGGCGGTCTTCCTCGTGGGACTGGAGCCGCGCCGCGCCTACCAGGTGGAAATCGACGACGAGGAGATGTTCGAAGGCGTCACGGACCCCGGCGGAATAATCGAGCTCGACCTTCCGCACGGGAAGGAAGTGGGGGTGCGGGTGCGGGAAGCCCTACACTAGGCCTATGTCCGACGCCGCGCCCAAGGCCGCCCTTTGCGTCTGCAATCTGCGGAAGGCGTACAAAGACGTGGTCGCCGTCGACGGCCTGGAACTCGAGGTGCGCTGGGGCGAGTGCTTCGGGCTGCTGGGTCCCAATGGCGCCGGCAAGACCACCACTATCGAAATCTGCGAGGGGCTCACGGCCGCCGATTCGGGCGATGTCGAGGTGCTCGGCATGCGCTGGAGCGCCGACGCCACGGAACTCCGGCAACGGTTGGGGATTCAACTTCAGGAGACGCAGCTTTCCGAGAAGCTCACCGTCGTGGAGACGGTTCGCTTGTTCCGTAGCTTCTTCCGGCGCGGGCCGGAAGCGGATGAAGTCATCGCGCTGGTGCAACTGGGCGAGAAGCGGAAATCCCGCGTGGGCAGCCTCTCCGGGGGGCAGAAACAGCGGCTGGCGCTGGCTTGCGCGCTGGTGGGCGATCCGGAGTTTCTGTTCCTCGACGAGCCCACCACGGGTCTCGATCCCCAGGCCCGGCGCCAGCTTTGGGACTTGATCGAACAGTTCAAGCTGGCGGGCCGGACCATTCTGATGACCACCCACTACATGGACGAAGCGGAACGGCTGTGCGACCGGGTAGCCATCATGGACCACGGCAAAGCCATCGCCGCCGGAACGCCGCGCGAATTGATCGCGTCGATAGGGGCGGAGCACCTGGTGGAGTTTTCGGCCGGCGGCGCGGCGCGGGCGCTGGATGTTTCCGCGCTGCGCCGGATCGAGGGCGTACGCGAAGTCCGCGCGGAGAACGGCAACGTGCGGATGCAGGTGACCGAACTGCACCGGGCCGTGCCCGCCCTGCTGGACGAACTCGACCGTCAGGGCGTTCCGCTCACCGAACTGCGCACCCATTCCGCCAGCCTGGAGGACGTCTTCGTCATTTTGACGGGACGGCATCTGCGCGATGAGTAGGACCCGATGGGCGGACCATCCGCTGGCGCAATTGACCTTGGTGCGGTTCCGCGAATTCTGGCGCGAGCCGGAAGCCATATTCTGGGTGTTCATCTTCCCGGTCCTTCTGGCCGCGGGTCTGGGGCTGGCCTTCCGCAATCGTCCCCCGGACGTGCTCAAGATTGCAGCCGTGACGCCGGAGCTGGCCAGGTCGCTCCGGCAGGAGAAGCTTCTCGACGTCGAACAGTTATCCGCCGCGGCCGCCGAAGAGGCGCTGCGCACGGGCAAGGTGGCCCTATTCGCCGCGCCGTCGCCCGGCGGGGCGGTAGTGTACCGGTACGACGACACCAATCCCGAAGGCCGCGCCGCGCGTATGCTGGCCGATCAAGCCGTCGAGCGGGCGGCAGGCCGCGCGGACCCGGTGGCTTCCAGCGACCGGCTGATGCGCGAGCCCGGCTCGCGCTATATCGATTTCCTGCTCCCCGGCCTGCTGGGGATGAACCTCATGGGCAGCGCCATCTGGGGGATGGGGTTCGCGATTGTGGATGCGCGGCGCAAGAAGCTCATGAAGCGCCTGATTGCGACCCCCATGCCGCGGCATTACTACCTGCTCTCGTTCGTGCTGGCGCGGCTGCTGCTGCTGGTGGTGGAAGTTGGCGTGCTGCTGGGGTTCGGCGCCTGGGTATTCCAGGTCCCCGTGCGCGGTTCCATGCTGGATCTCGCGGTGCTGTGTGTTTTGGGATCGCTGGCATTCAGCGCCCTGGGATTGCTGATCGCATCGCGCGCCCAGACCATCGAAGCCGCATCCGGCCTGATGAACACGGTGATGATGCCGATGTGGATCGTCTCGGGCGTGTTCTTTTCGGCGCAACGGTTTCCCGGCGCGCTACAACCTGCGATCCGGGCGCTTCCCTTGACCGCGGTGATCGACGCGCTGCGCGCCCACATGCTGCAAGGCGCCAGCCTGGCGCAAGTGGCTCCGCAATTGGGTGTGTTGGGGGTCTGGCTGTTGGTGTCGTTCACGCTGGCGCTGAAACTGTTCCGCTGGCGATAGACGGCCGCCGATCCGGTCACTTCTTGGGATTCAACTTGAGATTGAGGATAGTTTGCTTTCGCGAATCGAAGGAACTCAGCGTCTTGGCGTTGCTGGAAGCGCCCTGGTAGTCGGCCTTGAGCTCGTAATCGATGTCCGGGCTCAAATCATAGAAATGATACGTGCCATCCTCCTTCGTGATGAAGGACCGGATTTGCAGCGTCTTGGTGTTCTTCAATTGCACCACGGCGCCATCTACCGGGCTGTCGTCCGCGATGGTCACGGTGCCTTGCACGCTGCGGGTGTTTTCCGCCTTCTTCTTCTGTGCGAACGTGGCGGGGGTGCAGAGAAGGAGAACCGCCAGCAGGGCCAGCCAGATCGTTTTCATGCGATTATTTCCATTCCTCGTCGGATTCTTCTTCCTCGTCGTCCTCCAGCAAATCGTCTTCGTCCTCGTCTTCCTCGAGATCTTCGGCCGATTCCAGTTCCAAAGGATCGGTGCCCACGACTCTCAGGTCCGCGCCACACTCATCGCAACTGAGGGTGTCGCCTTCGTCGACGTCTTCTTCGTCCACATCGATCCAGCCTGCACATTTCGGACAAGCGACCATCGATAATCCTCCCGACATACTACTGATATACGATAAACCGCCGTGTCTGCAACCTCTATTTGCCGGCTTGCTTGGCCAGCCGCCGGCGGGTGGTGGCCGGGACCAGGCCCTTCAAGCGAAGATACATGAATAACTGCGCGCGATGCGTCAATTCGTGCTCTTTGATCACCTGCACCATTTCGAGGCGCGTGACCTTCTGTCCGTCGGGCCGGGTGATGATGTGCGAAAAGAATTCAGCGGGTTGGGCGGCCAGTTGCGCTGTGCGCTCCTCCACCGACTTCCGCAAAGCCGCGGCCAGTTCGGGCGCGCCCGCGCCCGCGCCAAGACTCCGCATGTGCCGTTTCAAGCGTTCGCGAAAATCGGGCGCGGCGAAATTGTCGTCGCCCGCCAGCAACAAGCCCGTCAATCCGTCGCTCGCGTCCAGAATGTGGCGCGCGATTTCGCGGAACGTCATTAACTCGGGCGTGGGCCGGTAATCCAGATCGCCGGCCGGAAACTCTTCGACGGCGGCAGCCGTATCCTGCCGGATCGTCTTCCAGGAATCAAGCACGTGCTCCACTCTGACCATGACCACATTGTACTAGCACGCGGGAAGCCGCGGCCGGGCGTTCACTATAATAAAAGTGTCCATGCACCAAGAACGCAACCCGAGGGCTGTAGACTCAAATCCACAGGAGACCGCCGAGTGGGTGGAATCGCTGGAGCAGGTGATCGACCGGGCCGGGCCCGATCGCGCCGCATACCTGTTGGAGCAGCTTACCGAGCGCGCGCGGAGTGAAGGCGCCGACCTGCCGATTCATCTGAACACGCCCTACATCAATACCATTCGCCCCGAAGACGAGGTGGCATACCCGGGCGATCGCGCCATGGAGCGCCGGATTAAGAGCCTGGTCCGCTGGAACGCCATGGCCATGGTGGTCCGGCAGAACAAGTACGATGCCGGCATCGGCGGCCACATTTCCACCTACGCCTCCCTCGCCACGCTGCTCGAGGTGGGGTTCAATCATTTCTTCCATGCATCCTATGACGGCCAACCGGGCGACCTGGTCTACTTCCAGGGGCATGCCTCGCCGGGGGTCTACGCGCGCGCTTTCCTGGAAGGCCGCTTGAGCGAAGAGCACCTCAAGAATTTCCGGCACGAGCTGCGCGAGCACCCGGGCCTGGCTTCCTATCCGCACCCCTGGTTGATGCCGGATTTCTGGAGCTTCCCCACGGTGTCGATGGGCCTGGGACCCATCAACGCCATCTACCAGGCGCGCTTCATGCGGTACCTGGAAAACCGCGGCCTCATTCCGCCCACGCCGCGGAGAGTCTGGGGCTTCCTCGGCGATGGCGAGATGGACGAGCCGGAATCCATGGGATCGCTGACTTTGGCCTCGCGCGAAAAGCTGGACAACCTCACCTTCGTCATCAACTGCAATCTCCAGCGGCTGGACGGGCCGGTGCGCGGCAACGGCAAGGTGATTCAGGAGCTGGAAGCCGCCTTCCACGGCGCGGGCTGGAACGTCATCAAGGTGATCTGGGGCGAAGATTGGGATGCGCTGCTGGCCCGCGACACCACCGGCCTGCTCCAAAAGCGCATGGGTGAAGCGGTGGACGGCGAGTACCAGACCTACATCACCAAGGACGGCGCCTACATTCGCAAGAACTTCTTCGGCAAGTACCCCGAGCTGCTCGACCTGGTGGCGCACCTCAGCGACAACGACCTGATGCGGCTGCGGCGCGGCGGCCACGATCCCCGCAAGGTCTACAACGCCTACAAGGCGGCCGTGGAAACCAAAGACCGGCCCACCGTGATCCTGGCCCATACCATCAAAGGCTACGGGCTGGGCGAGGCGGGCGAGGGCCGCAACATCACCCACCAGCAGAAGAAGCTCAACGAGCAGGAGCTGGAGCACTTCCGGTCGCGCTTCGAGATTCCCATTCCCGAGGAAGCCGCCCGCACCGCCGCATTCTACCGGCCGCCCTCGGACAGCCCGGAAATGGCCTACCTGCACGAGCAGCGGCGCCGGCTGGGTGGATACATGCCGAGCCGCTCCGCGGTGGCCGGCGGCTTCGAAGCTCCGCCGCTCGATTACCTGAAGGAGTCGCTCGAAGGATCGTCCGGGCGCGAGGTCTCCAGCACCATGGCCTTCGTTCGTGTCCTGACGCTGCTCATGAAGCACCCGCAAATTGGCCGGCGTGTCGTGCCGATTATTCCCGACGAGGCGCGCACGTTCGGCATGGAATCGCTGTTCCGCCAGTTCGGCATCTATGCCAGCCAGGGACAGCTCTACAAGCCGCACGACGCGGAGATGTTCCTGTACTACAAGGAATCCAAGGACGGCCAGATTCTCGAAGAGGGCATCACCGAAGCCGGTTCCATGGCTTCCTTCACGGCCGCGGGCACGGCCTATGCGAACTACGGCGTGGCCATGGCCCCGTTCTTCATCTACTACTCGATGTTCGGCTTCCAGCGCGTGGGCGACCTGATCTGGGCATTCGGCGACTCGCGCGGCAAAGGCTTCCTGTGCGGTGGCACCGCTGGCCGCACCACCCTGGCCGGCGAAGGCTTGCAGCACCAGGATGGCCAGAGCATCCTGCTCTCCAGCATTCTGCCCACCTGCACCACCTACGACCCGGCCTACGCCTATGAGATCGCCATCATCGTGCAGGACGGCGTCCGGCGCATGTACCAGGAGCGGGAGGACCGCTTCTACTACCTCACCTTGTACAACGAGAATTACCCCATGCCGCCCATGCCCCAGGGCCTCAACCCCGAGGGCGTGCTCAAGGGCATCTATCGCTACCAGGCGGCTGAAAATGGCGGGGCAAAGGTGCAGCTCTTCGGCAGCGGCCCCATCCTTAACGAGGCGTTGCGCGCGCAGCGGATCCTCGCCGAAAAGTACGGCGTTCCGGCGGATGTGTGGAGCGTGACCAGCTACAACGAGCTGCGGCGCGAAGCCCTCGGCGTGGACCGCTGGAACCGGCTGCATCCCGACCAGCCGGCCCGGACGCCCTACATCGTCGAAGCGCTCGAAGGCGCCGATGGCCCGGTGGTCGCCGCCACCGATTACATGAAAGTGGTGGCCGACCAGGTTGCCCCCTGGCTGCCCGGCCGCATGGTCACGCTCGGCACCGACGGCTTCGGCCGTAGCGACAACCGCGAGTACCTGCGGAAACATTTCGAGATCGGTGCCGAGTCGATAGCCGCCGCGGCGCTCTCGCGGTTGGCGCGCGACGGCAAGTTCGACACCGGGAAAGCCCGCGCGGCCTTCGCCGAGTTGGGGTGCGACACCGAAAAGATCGACCCCGCCCGCGCCTGACGAACACCATGCACATCGGCCAACGTGTCGCCATTGCCGGGATGGTGGTCAGCGGCGCGCTCGCCATCGTCAAGATCGTCGCCGGCCTCTCCGGCCATTCCACCGCCGTGGTGGCGGACGGGCTGGAATCGGCGGGCGATGTGTTTGCTTCCGGCTTTGTTCTTCTCGGCTTGACCCTGGCCGCCCGGCCCCCCGACGAAGACCACCCCTATGGCCACGGCCGGGCGGAAATCCTCACGGGCCTGTTGATTGGCCTGGCGCTCACGGCCGTCGGCGCTCTGATCTCCTATGACTCGCTGCGCCGCCTGGGCCAGCCGCGCATGATGCTGGCCGGCTACGTGGTGTGGCCGCTGGTCGCCTCCCTACTGGCCAAAATGGCTCTTGCCTCCGTCAAATTTCGCTATGGCCGGAAGCTTCGCAGCGCCGCGCTCACCGCCGACGCGTGGAACGACACCATGGATACCGTTTCCGCCGTGGCGGCGCTGATCGCCGTGGGCCTGACGCTCTCCGATCCGCTGCACTTTTTCAATGCGGACCGCTACGGAGGCTTCGTGGTGGGCCTGATCGTAGTGTCCGTGGGCGTGCGCGTGGCACGCGAAACCGCCCTGCAGCTTATGGACACCATGCCGGATGAGGGCCTCATGAACCAGATCCGGATGGTGGCGTCCACGGTGCCCGGCGTGCGCGGCGTCGAGAAATGCTTCGCGCGCAAGACCGGCCTGCGCTATCACGTGGATCTGCACCTGGAAGTGGACCCCGAAATCACCGTGCGGCAATCGCACGAGATCGCCCACAACGTGCGGTATCAAATTCGGGAGCAACTGAACTGGGTGGCCGACGTGCTGGTGCACGTCGAGCCGGCGCCGTAAAAGGGGACGCCATCCACCCGGTATAATTACCATATGCGCACTCTGATAGCCTTTCTGGCCGCCTGCACCCTGCTTGCGGCCGCGGATACGAAACTGGGCAAGCCGCTCACCGCAAAGCAACCGGTGGCCATCGCCGAGTTGCTCGCCAAACCCGCCGATTACGTTGGCAAGACCGTCCAGGTGAAAGGCAAGATCACCGAAGTCTGCCAGATGATGGGCTGCTGGATCTACGTTGCCGACGCGCAGGGCAACAAGATCCGCGTGAAGGTCAACGACGGCGAAATCGTCTTCCCCAAAGACGGCGCCGGCCGCACCGCCGCCGCCGAGGGCGTTTTCACCAAAGAGGATCTCACCCGCGAGCAGGCCATCGACCGCGCCCGTGAGGAAGCCAAGGATTCAGGAAGGAAGTTCGACCCCGCCTCGATCAAGACCGGAACTGCGATCTACGAGATCCAAGGCACGGGAGCCGTGATCGTCTCAGACTGAAGGCGGGTCTCTGTGCACGCTCGTTTCGGCGGTCGTGGGATCGATTATGCAAGCCACTGCGCTGATCCGGTTAGCCGGAAAGCCTCCGCGGGTGGCGTGCTCGCGGACCGCGGCTTCGTCGGGTGCGATGTAGATGCAGTAGATTTTGTCGCCGGTGACGTAACTCTGCACCCACTGTACTTCCGGTCCCATTTCACGCAGCACGTTGCATGATTTTTGCGATATCGCTTGCAGCTCGGCTGCGGATAAGTCTCCGGCTCCGGGAATCTCCCGTTCGATCACATATTTCGGCATGGCTTTCCCCTCCCAGACGGATTGTAGCAAAGGCGCCGCGGGCCACGTGTTACTGGCGCTGGCAGCGCCCTCCGTCCCCCACCTGTACTACCGTAGTAGCCATGCGTCTCTTTCTTGCTGTCTTCTCCGCCTGCCTCGCCGCGCAGGCCCAAATCCCCGCGCAAGATGGGCGCAACGTCAACCTACCCAACACGGACACCCACTTCACCGCGAGGACCTACAAGACACTCGCCGAGTGGCAGGCACGCCGGGAATTCCTGCGGCAGCAGATTCTCTCGGCAGCCGGGCTGTTGCCGCTGTTTCCGAAAAACGACCTCCGCCCCCAGATCTTCGGGCGCACCGAGTACCAAGACTATTCCATCGAAAAGGTGCTGCTCGAAACCCTCCCCGGCTACTATCTCGGCGGCAACCTCTACCGCCCGCTTAAGCCCGCGCCACCCCAGGGATTCCCCGCCGTGCTCAGCCCCCACGGCCACTGGACCAACGGCCGCCTCGAAGACACCGCCATTTGTTCCGTACCCGGCCGCGCCATCAACCTGGCGCGCCAAGGCTATGTGGTCTTGGCCTACGACATGGTGGGCTACAACGACAGCATCCAGACGCCGCACGATTTCGGCGAGAAACCCGTCGAGCAACTCTGGGGCTTCGGCTCGTTCGGCCTCCAGTTGTGGAACGCCATCCGCGTAGTCGATTTCCTGGAGTCCCTCCCCGGCGTCAACCCCAAAATGATCGGCGCCACGGGAGCCTCCGGCGGCGGCACCCAAACGTACATGCTCACCGCCGTCGACGACCGCGTCCAGTTCTCCGCCCCCGCCAACATGGTCTCTTTCATGATGCAGGGCGGCGGGGTGTGCGAGAACGCGCCCAGCCTGCGCCTCGATACCAACAACGTCGAGTTCGCCGCCATGATGGCGCCGCGGCCTATGTTCATGGCGGCCGCCATCGGTGACTGGACCCGTAACATGCTCCGCGAGGAGTACCCCGCCGTCCGCGCCATCTATGATCTCTACGGCAAGGGCGACGACGTGGAAGCCATCCTGCTCGACGCCCCCCACAACTACAACCAGGCCAACCGCGAAGCCATGTATGCTTTCTTTGGCAAGCACGTGCTGGGCGAGAAGGACCCCGCCAAACTCAAAGAGCAACCCTTCCGCGCCGGAAAGATTTCGGACATGCTGGCGCTGTTCAACCGCACACTTCCCGCCAACGCCCTCTCGTTCCAGCAACTCTTCGATGAGTGGGTCCGTTTGGCGAAGGAGCAGACCGGGAACCCACGCGAGCGTCTGGCTTACGCCCTGGCCGCCGGCTGGCCGTCCGAAGTGCTCAGCCAGGTGGATGGCGGCCGCATCCTGCTGGGCCGCCCCGGCATAGGCGATCACATCCCCGGTATCTGGGTGAAAGGTTCCAACCCGCCCGTGCTCGTGGTCCATCCCGATGGCGCCGAAGCCGCGCGCCAGACGCCCGAAGTTGCGCGCCTGGTCGAATCCGGCCGCTCCGTCCTCATAATTGACGCCTTCCAGACCGGCAGCGCCGTGGCGCCGCGCGACCGCGCCGTGCGGAACTTCCCGACGTTCAACAAATCCGACGATGCCAACCGCGTTCAGGACATCCTGACCGCCCTGGCCTGGTTGAACACGCCGCACACCCGCCTCATCGGCCTCGGCAAAGCCGCCGTCTGGTGTCTCTTCGCCGCCGCNNCCGACCAGGATTACATCGACAGCTTCTTCGTCCCCGGCATCCAGCGCGCCGGAGGCCTTCGCGCCGCCCGCCAGTTGGCCGGTGCCCGGTAGTTGGGCGTAAGGTATCATCAATCACATGAAGCGTGTCTTGATACTCGCCGCAGTGGCATCGGTTTGCTGCTGGGCGCAACCGGACCGGGATTGCCAGCCCGCCCCTTCGAACGCCGGCGGCGCCTTATACCCCTGCATTCATTCCGATCTGCGGGTCACTTTTCGGATGGTCGCTCCGGATGCGCACAAGGTGCTGGTCGCCACCAATAATACCGACAGTGGAATCGGGAAGGGTCCCGTCGAGCTCGTCCGCGATCAGAGCGGCGTGGAAGTGCCCGAAAAGGGAACCGATTTCTACGACGTCCAGAACGTGCCGCACGGCGACGTGCACATCCATTGGTATCGCTCGAAAACCACCGGATCGTGGCGGCGAGCGTACGTGTACACGCCGCCGGAGTACGACCGCAATGCCGGCACGCGCTATCCGGTTCTTTATCTCCAACACGGGTCGAGCGAGAACGGGTCGAGCTGGAGCCGGCAGGGCCGGGCCGGCTTGATCCTGGACAATCTGATCGCGGCCGGCAAAGCCAACGCCATGATCGTCGTCATGGAGACCGGCTATGCCAGTCAACCCGCCGCCGCGGACCGGGAGCATCGGGCCATGGCGGGCCTGTCGATGGGTGGCGCGCAAACCGTGCAAATCACGCTCTCGCATCTGGACAAGTTCTCCTGGATCGGCGCGGGCACCGCCGAAACCGCCATGCATGACGGCGCCAAGGCTATGCATGAGGCGCTCGACAAGGCCGGTGTCAAGAACGTCTTCTATGAATCGCAGAGCACGGCGCATGAGTTCCAGACATGGCGCCGGGACCTCGCCGATTTTGCCCCCAGACTTTTTCAACCCGCGCCGCCGGCCGCCGAACTCTGGAAGTTCGACCGCATCGACCAGATCGGCGGGCATAAGACTACCGTGTTGGGTCACCCGCGAGTCATCGATTCGCCGGTGGGCAAGGCGGTCGAGTTCAACGGCGTGGATGACGCCCTGTTTGTGGACGTCCATCCGCTGGCGGGAGCCGAGACGTTCACTTGGGAGATCGTCTTCCGGCCCGATCCGGGCGGCGCGCCGGAGCAGCGTTTTTTCCACTTGCAGGAGAAGGACCCCAAGACCGGCGAGGACACGGCCACCCGAATGCTCTCGGAGATCCGCGTGGTCGATGGCCAATGGTGCCTCGACAGCTTCGCTGATACCGGAGACCAATCGCGGGCGCTGCTCAATCGCGAGCGTCTGCATCCGCTCGGCGTCTGGTATCGCGTCGCCATGGTCTACGACGGCCACGAGCTTCGCAATTACGTCGATGGCGTGTTGGAAGGCTCTGGCGAGCTCCACTTGATTCCCCAGGGGCCGGGCCATTCATCGATCGGGGTTCGCATCAACAAGGTGAATTACTTTAAAGGCGCCGTCGCCCTGGCGCGCATGACGCGAGCCGCCCTGCCGCCCGCGGAATTTCTGAAGCTGCCGAGCCAGCCTTCGCCCGGCGCGCAACGCTAAGATGCCACTTCCGGCGACCCTGCGCGCCCTCCAGTACCGCAATTTCCGGCTCTTCTTTGCCGGCCAGCTCATCTCCCTGATCGGCACCTGGATGCAGAATGTGGCGCAAGCGTGGCTGGTTTACCGGCTCACGGGATCGGCGGTGCTGCTGGGCGCAGCCGGGTTTTCCGCGCAGATTCCGGTGTTCCTGCTGGCGCCCGTGGGAGGCGTCGTGGCCGACCGCTACAGCCGCCACCGCCTGGTCATCGCCACCCAGACGGCCTCCATGCTGCTGGCCTTCGCCCTGGCGGCTCTCACGCTATCAGGCACGGTGCGCGTCTGGCACATCTTCGCGCTTTCGGCGTTGCTCGGGGTGGTGAACTCCTTCGATATTCCCGCGCGCCAATCGTTCATCGTGGGACTGGTGGCGAAGCCCGACCTCATGAACGCCATCGCCCTCAACTCTTCCATGTTCAACGCCTCGCGCGTGGTGGGGCCGGCCATCGCGGGCATTCTGGTGGCCGGCATCGGCGAGGGCTGGTGCTTCTTCGCCAATGGCGCGAGCTACATTGCGGTCATCGCCGGGCTGCTGATGATGCGCGTCCCGCGGCATGAGCCGGTGGCCCAGCCGGGCTCGCCGCTATCGCGCATGGCGGAAGGGTTTCGCTTCGTGATTCAGCATCCGCCGATCCACGCCTTGCTGATGCTGCTGGGCGTGGTGAGCATCACGGGAATGCCCTACGCGGTGCTCATGCCGATCTTCGCCCACCGCATCCTGCACGGCGGCGCGAGGGCGCTGGGTTTGCTGATGGGCTCGACCGGGATCGGCGCGCTGGCGGCCGCCCTCACGCTGGCCAGCCGCCAGCACCTCAAGGGACTGGGCCGCTGGGTGGCGTTGGCGGCCTTGGGATTCGGCGCCGGGCTGGTGGCGTTCTCTTTTTCGCGGATCTTCTGGCTCTCAGCCGCCATCATGGCCCTATGCGGCTTCGCCATGATGATCCAGATGGGGTCTTCCAACACGCTCATTCAGAGCATGTCGCCGGACCGGTTGCGCGGCCGTGTGATGTCGGTCTACTCGATGATGTTCATGGGGATGGCGCCCTTCGGCGCGCTGCTCGCGGGCGCCGTCGCGGACCGCCTGGGCGCGCCCCTGACGGTAGCCGGCGGCGGCGCCATCTCCATGCTGGCCGCCGCCATCTTCTGGATGTGGTGGCCGCAGATTCGCGTGGACGCGCGCAAGCTGATTGTGGCGCAGCAGATGGCCGGCGGCGACCCGCCCCAGGAAATGACCGGCGGCAGTCTGGAACTGGAGCCGGAAGAGTAGCTGGTTCCGTTCGCTTGGATACAATACGGACGTGCCATCCGTATGCAGACCTCGAGTAATGGCGCTCGCCGCGGGTCTCGGTTTTGTGCTGTTCTCAGGCATCGCCTCCGCCGCGGAAGGTGTCACGCTGAACTTCGATCCGGATTGGAAGTTCCTCAAAGCCGATCCGCCGGGCGCTTCGGCGGCCCAGTTCGACGACAGCGGCTGGACCAGCGTCGGGCTCCCCCACACCTACAACGATATCGATACCTTCGACGACTGGTCGACACCCGGCCATGTCGGTGAGATGAACCTGTGGTCCGGACGCACCTGGTATCGCAAGACGTTCATCCTGCCCGAGGCTTTTAGAGGAAAGAAAATATTCATCGAGTTCGAGGCCGTGCGGCAAATCGCGGAGGTCTATCTCAACGGCCGGCTTCTCGGGGTGAGCAAAACCGGCTTCATTCCGTTCGGCTTCGACCTGACGCCATATCTGCGCTTCGGCGGAGCCAGGAACGTGCTGGCGGTGATGGCCGACAACCGCTTCACGCCGGAAACCGACATGGCCAAAATCATCCTGACGGATCTGCCCTGGAACAGCCCGCACTGGCATCCGGCGCATGGCGGCATTTACCGCAACGTGTACCTCCACGTCACCGATCCGCTGCACATTTCCCTCCCGCTCTACAGCTTCCTCCAAACCGCCGGGCCGTACGTCTACGCCACGGAGATCTCCAGCAACGCGGCCCGCGTGAATCTCGAAGTGCCCATTCAGAACGAGCGGACCTCCGATGCCAATGCCGAGCTGCTGGCCACGGTTTTCGACGGCGACGGTAAACCGGTGCTCGAGCTCAAGCAGGCCGGCGCCATCGCCGCCGGCTCTCACGCCGGCTTCCAGGTTTCCGGAGTGGTGGAGACGCCGCAGCTTTGGGAACCCGCCCATTCCTACCTCTACCGCGTGGTCTGCTCGCTGCGGGCCGGCGGCCGGGAAGTGGATTCGCGCGAGATTCCGCTGGGCATCCGCATCGTCCGCTGGGACGTCAACACCGGCTTCTACATCAATGGGCATCATCTGAAGCTGCACGGCTGGGGCCAGAAGCCCACCGACGAGTGGCCGGGGCTAGGCGCGGCGCTACCCGACTGGATGCACTTCTTCACGCTCGCGCTCATGAAGGAAGCGGGCGGCAACTTTGTGCGCTGGGGCCACTGCGCCGGCGCGGAAGCCATGCTCAAAGCTTCCGACCGTTTGGGCATGATCGTCGAGCAACCCGGCGTGGATGGGGAGGGCGATGCGCGCGGCGGCGCCTGGACCATTCGCGCCGCGGCCTTCCGCGACATGATCGTTTATTTCCGCAACCATCCCTCGATTCTGATTTGGGAAGGCGGCAACCAGAAGGTGTCGCACGACCACGCCAAGGAGTTGCGCGGCTACATGGACCAGTACGATCCGCACGGAGGCCGCGCCTATGCGCATCGCCGCGCCGACGAGACGACGGCCGAGTTCATGGATATCGGCATCGGCACCGAGGGCGGCCGCGAAATCGCGCGCCTGCCGGTGGTGGAAGGCGAGTACGACCGCGAAGAATCTCCGCGGCGCGTGTGGGACGATTTCTCGCCGCCCAACTTCGGCTACCCGGAGGCCAAGGGCCAGACCTACGATCTTACGTCTGAACAGTACGCCGTCAACCAGGTGTCGCAATATGTCTCAAAAGTGGGCGCGGACAACCACTCGGGCGGCGCCAACTGGATTTTCTCCGACTCCACCAGCGGCGGCCGCGTGGCCACCGAAGTGGCCCGTGCCGGCGGCGAGGTGGATGGCGTGCGCCTGCCCAAAGAAGCCTACTACGTGTGCCGCACCATGTTCCGCGACGATCCGCAGGTGCACATCATCGGCCATTGGACTTATCCCGCGGGAACCAGGAAGACGGTTTACGCCGCCTCTAACGCCGAGGACGTCGAGCTTTTCGTCAATGGCCGGCCGCTCGGGCATGGCAAGGTCTCGGACGGCTACCTGTTCACGTTCCCGGATGTCGCGTGGGAAGCCGGCGAAATCAAAGCCGTGGCCTATGCCGGCGGAAAACCGGTGGCCACCCAGAGCAAGCACACCATCGGTCCTCCGGTGGCATTGCGGATGACGCCCATCACCGGCCCCGGCGGATTGCACGCCGACGGCTCGGATATCGCCTTGATCGATGTCGAGGCAGTGGATGCCAAAGGCGACCGCTGCCCCACGTTCCAGCAGCGCGTGGACTTCGAGATGGAAGGCCCCGGCGTCTGGCGCGGCGGCTACAACAGCGGCAAGATCAAGTCCACCAACAATACCTACCTCGATTTGGAAGCCGGCATCAACCGCGTCGCGGTTCGCGCCACGCGCGCGGCCGGCGCCATCACGGTGCGGGTGAAGGGCCAGGGCCTGCGTGCCGCCAGCATTACCATTCCATCGGCGCCGGTGACGGTGGAGAATGGTTTCTCGACGGCGCTGCCGGCGCTGCCCGCCGTGGATCTTGCCAGCCCGCGTCCCGCCGAGGTTTCCAGGCTAATCGCACAGCAACTGCGGTCGCAGCCTTCGGCCCCAGCTCCGGCGGGCAGATTCACCAAGGCCTTCTCTTATTCCGGCCCCGCCAGCGGGGTTCATGTGGAGCGGGACGCCCGGAGTGGGAAGAAGCTCTACGTGGATGCCGGCACGCTCTTGTCCGCGCTGCCGGCGGCGCTTCGAGGCGCCGATTACGTCGAGGCTTCGGGCGCCGATAAACTCTATAGCGCGGCCGATCTCATGGAGATCGCCGTAAACGCGGGCACGGTGGTCTCGGTGGCGCACGACTACCGCCTGCCGCGTCCCGGCTGGCTCGGGGCGCAATTCAAACCAACCGGCCTCGTGCTTACCATCGGCGGGAAACCCATGCAAGTCTTCCAGCACCTTGCCGTTGGCGAAGAGAGTCTGACCCTCGGCGCGAACGCCGAGTCCGGCGGCGTTAAGGACTGCAATATGTATGTGGTTTTCGTAAGCCCGGCTGCGTCGCGCTGAGCCGCGCGGCTCTTTCAGCGGGCGGCAGCGCCGCGGCGGGCCAGGACCCGCTCGGCTTGTTGGAGCAGCGCCTGCGCCTTCGGCAGGCTCACGACCGCGCGCTGAATCTCCGGGTCCGCGTGGAACGCCGCGCGGTCGGCGGTCTTCTTGTCAAAGGCGCGAAAGTACAGCTCGTAACGAATCTGGTCGCGCATCCAGTCGCGGTTGGCGGCGAACTCCGCGTCGGTGAAGGCTATCTGCTGAGATCGCAGATAATCCGCGAAGCGTCCCAGCGTCTCGTCATCCGGAACCCAGCCCTCGGCAAGGTGCGGTCTCGGCGCGCCGAAGTACCGGGAGCCGAAATGAAAGAACGTTCCCGGCGCGATCAGCCGGCGCTGAAAGGCATTGGCGCGAGGGGATTCGTACTTCTCGTCGGGGCTGATCCCTCCGCCGCCGTACACCTTGCGTCCGCTGTCGGTGGCCTTCACGTCCGCGGTGTTTTGAGCTTCGGCCCGAATCGAGTAATAGTCGAAGAGGGACTGGTGCGCGTAATCGCGCTGAATCAGGCGGCCGCTGGGCGTGTAGTAGTGAGCGATGGTCAGCAGCAGGGCGGCGCCCTCCGAGAGGGGGAATTGCGCCTGCACCAAACCCTTTCCAAAAGTGGTTTCGCCCAGCAGCCAGGCCCGGTCGTGATCCTGCAGGGCGCCCGACACGATTTCGGATGCGGAAGCCGACCGACGGTCCACCAGGACCACGATGGGATAGCGCTGGGCGGAGGGCTGCGCTTTGGCGCGGAAAACCTGCTCTTGCTCCGAACGCCCCCGGTGGCTCACCACCACCTGCCCATCGTGCAGATATCGGCCCGCCAGGGCCACGGCTTCGTTGACCAGGCCGCCGGGATTGCCGCGAAGATCCAATATCATGCCAGTGACGGACTGCTCTCCCAACTTCTGGAGCAATGCCTCCACGTCGCGGTCGACGTTCTGCGCTTCGAACGAAGAGACGTTCAGATAGGCAGTGCCCGGCTTGAGCCAGAAGGCATCCACCACGCTGGTCTGGATCTCTCCGCGGGTGACGGTCACGGAGATGGGCTCGGCGGCGCCTTCCCGCCGCACGGTGATGCTCACCTGGCTGCCCTTTGGCCCCCGGAGCAGATCGGCTACCGCGCCCGTGTCCATGCCGGTGGTGTCATGCCCGTCCACGGTGGCAAAGGCGTCGCCGCGGCGCAGATCGGCGTTCCACGCGGGCGAGCCGGGGAAGGGTTCCATCGCCACAATCTTTCCGCCTTCCCCGCCAATCAGCATTCCCACGCCGAAATACTGCGCATGCTGTTTCCGCTGCATGTCGCCGAACTCGGAGGGGTTGAGGAAGCTCGAATGCGGGTCCAGGGTGTGCAGCATGCCCGGTATGGCGCCCTCATAGATGGCCTTCTCCGGGGAGATCGGGTCGGCGAAATTCTTCTCGACGAGCGCGTAGGCCGCCGTCAGCGAGTGAACGCCACGGGCCAGGTCGTCATCGGGAGTGGAAGCCGCGCGGGCGCGAATTCCGGAAACGGAGAGCGGCACCAGCAACGCCAGGCTGGCGGCGATCAGCGCAAGGTACGGTGTTCTTCTCATTGTCATGGTTCAGCCAGGCCGCCGGGTTACGCAGTCCGCATCGTTGAATTCCCTTCCCTTGGTCTTGTTCCTATGATACCCGAGTTGCGGCAACGGGGCCACCGGTACCCATACAGTACCTTCAGTACTGTCGGACCTATATCAAATCCGTCAAAATGGTGTTGCGGCAAAGTAATCTCATGCTTCGGGCGTGCTCACTTTTTGGAATGGCCAGCGGCTTCCTGGTAATCTCTCCCGGGTTGCGGGGGACCGTGATGGATGGGTTTGCCCTGGCAGCCGCCGAACTGGACAAGTATAGCCCGTATTCGTACGCCGGAGTGGCGATAGCGCTGCTCGGTGGCCTCATGCTAGCCTTCTTGAAGGGGTCGGCGGCGCACTGAGATTCCGAAGTACCTCAAACCGCGCGGACCTTGCGCGCGGCTGGGGCGGTTTCGGACTTGGCAGGCTTGCGCTCGGCGACCGCAGTCAGGCGTTTCACCTGGTCGGTCACGCACACCAGAAACATCGGCTGACGCGCGTTCTTGAGCACATCGATGATGCGGTTGGGCGCCTCTTCCAGGAAGATGGATTTGCCGTCGGTGAGCAGATGAACATCCGAAGCGGCCGAAAGGGCGTCGTTCAGGCGCTTGCCCATGTCCTTTTGCAGGAACCGCAGGACACGGCGGATCTTCTGCAGCGAGAATCCCTTGCGCCGTAGCTCGGCGATGACCGAGATCTCGACCACTTCCTCCGGCAAATAAATTCGCTTGTGACCATCCTGGCGCGGCGAGACGACATTGCGCTCGTCCCACCACTGCAATTGCCGCAGACTGACGCCGCAGATCCGGGCAACTTCGCTGCTGTTATAGCCCTGCGCTTCCGGGGAGGACCCCGGCCGGGGTTTCCTGGCTTTGAACATTTTAGTCCGCTTCCGTTATGAGATACGAAATTGGTGCCACTTTGGATTGTACATGCGCCACCGGCAGTGTCAATAGGGTCAACACACAATAACGCCATTGCCCTTCGGGGGAAATGCCGTTGCACCGGCCGCGCGGCGGGCGCGAGGCAACCCGCGGCGCGCCATGGTGGGGCAGCACAGCCGGAACTTCGATTTGCGCCCCTTCATTGTGATTCGGCACAGCGGATAGTAGAATTTGATTGTCAGCCGCGAGATAGGCTACCCGTAGGAAGCGCCGCCCAATGGATAAATCGTGATCGAAGTGGGCCAGAGCGAAGCGGGATCTACCGGCGACGAGCCCGTTGGCGGCGAGCTCCTCGCCGAGAGACTCGCGCAAGGTCCGCTGCCGCCCGAAGAGGCGCTGCGTTACGCCATTGAGATTGGCGCCGCACTCAACCGGGCGCACTTGCGCGGCATGGTTCACGGCGGGCTGTCGCCTTTCTCCGTCCTGATTGCGAGTACGGGTGCGCGAATCTTGCAGCCGCTCGGGGAATACGACGAACGCGCCGCGCCCTATCGCTCGCCGGAGCAGGTGCGGGGCGAGGCGCCGGACTGGCGCAGCGACGTGTTCGCTTATGGCGCGCTGCTGTACGAAATGGCCAGCGGGAGGCGGGCATTTCCGGGTGAGGGCGCGGAACTGAACGACGCCATTCTCGAGCAGGGGGCGGCGGGATTGATGGCGAAATCGCCGATCCATGCGGCCATGGAAGGCGTGATTGCCGGATGTCTCGAGAAAGATCCATCCCGCCGACGCCAGCGCATTCAGAACGCGGTGATCGAGCTGAAACTGGCGGGCCGGCCGTTGCAGCGCATGGCGGAGGCTCGCAACCAGCCGCCACGGCGCCCTGTCGAGATGGGGACGGCGGCTGCGCCGGCTCGCGAGTGCATCGCCTGGCCGGCAGCGCCGGCGCCTGCCGGAGCTCCCAAGGTTGCTCGCAGGCCGGCGTATGTCATACCCGAGCCGCCGGTTCCTATGGACGCCTTGCGGCGGCGTTTCTGGGCCATTGGGGCAGCGCTCATCACGGTAGCGGTCCTCTCCATAGTGGCGGTCCTGTACTTCCACCAGCGGCCCGCGGCCCCGGTCCTCAGATTTGCGGTGGCGCCGCCCGAACACACCAGCTATCCGGGCACGCTCTCGGTCTCGCCGGATGGCCGCTTTCTCACGTTCTCGGCGCTGGGGCCCGAAGGCAAGCGCATGCTCTGGCTGCGGCCGCTGGATGCGCCGCACGCCAACGTGATTCCCGGAACCGAGGGCGGGTTCGCCCCATTCTGGTCGCCGGACAGCAATTACATCGCGTTTTTCGCCAACCAGTCGTTGAAGAAGGTGCGCACCAGCGGTGGCGCTCCGGAGATCGTTTGCGGCGCGGAAGCCATGCCTGGCGGCGGCGCCTGGAACCGCAACGGCGTCATCCTGTTCGCACCCAGCCTGGCGGATGGACTCTACCGGGTCTCCGAGAATGGCGGAAAGCCGCAGCTCGTCCTGAAGCTGGATTCCTCGAAATACGAGCGTTCCTATCTCTGGCCGCAGTTCCTGCCCGATGACAAGCACTTCGTTTTCTTTGTGCAGACCGACCTGGCCAACACCACGGGGGTCTACGCCGGCGAGCTCGATCCGCCGGAACACCACCGCCTGTTCAACGCCGAGACCAATGCGGTTTACTCCGGCGCGGCCGCCGGCGACTCGTCGAAAAGCGGCTATCTGCTGTTCATCCGCGACCGCCACCTGATGGAACAGTCGTTCGACATTTCAAACCTCGCCATGGGCGGAGACCCCTTCACCCTGGCGGATGATATTGACGCCGTGAGGAGCATGGCCCTGGCGCCCATCTCGGTCTCGGGCAACGGCATCCTGGTGTACCAAAGTGTGGGCAAGCCCACGCGGCAGATGGTTTGGCTGGACCGCGGCGGGAAACAGGTCGGCCAAGTGGCGGAACCGGGCGATTATGGACCCCCGAGGATCTCTCCGGATGGCCACCGCGCGGCGGTAGCCAAACTCGGGCCGGACGGTGTGAATGCGGATCTGTGGATACTGGACGCCGCCGGCGATGCCACCCAGTTTACTTCCACGCCGAAACACGAAGGCTCTCCCGTGTGGTCCCCGGATGGCTCGAAGATCGCCTTCTTCAGCAATCCGGAGGGCGTCTACGATATCTATGTGAAGCCCGTCAACGGCGAAGGCCGAGCGGAACTTTTCTACAAGAGCACGTTGCCTAAGTACCCTACCGACTGGTCTCGGGACGGCCGATACATTCTGTTCGGCGTAATCAGCCCAGGCACGAAGTCGGACGTGTGGGCGATTACCACGGCGGACCGGAAAGCCTCACCCATTCTGAATACGATTTACTCGGAAGGTTTCGCGGCGCTCTCGCCCGACGGAAAATGGCTGGCGTTTCAATCCGACCAGTCGGGCCGCGATGAGGTTTACGTGCAACCCTTCGAGGGCGCCACCGCGGGCGCCAAGAAGCGCTGGCTGGTTTCCTCGGGCGGCGGCGGCCTGCCGCGCTGGCGCGGCGACGGCTCGGAGATATTCTATATGACCTCCGGCGGGCGCATGATGGTAGTCGGGCTGCACCCGTCCGGCGGCGATTTCCAATTCGAGCCGGCGCACATGTTGTTCCAGACCCGATCCATTCCCGACTCGTGGAACCTGTACGACGTCTCATCCGACGGCCAGCGGTTCCTGCTCAATCTACCACTGGAGTGGTCCAGCGCAGCGCCCATCACGGTGGTGACGAACTGGACCGAGAAACTCAAAGAGTAACGCCGGGTTGCTTGCGTACCGGCGCCGTCCGCAAGGCCTGCCACCAGATGTACAGGAATACGAGGCTGGCTAGCAGCATCATAACGCCTCCTGTGAGAGATATGGCGCGGGAGCGCGTGCGCAGAGCGATCTGGCGGATGGACGTGCCGATGGCTTCCCCTGTGAACTGGATTCCCAAGCCGCCGCTCAGGAGAAGCAGTTGGTGGTCCATCCCGCGCGAAGCAATCAGCAAGGCCCAGAGCGCCAGATCGAGAATCGCGGAGCAGAGGTTCAGGTCGCGAGTCCAGGGAGTCATGAACGACCCGGTGTTCAGCGCCGGATTCCAATGAATCCAGAACGAGATGCCGGCGAAAAGGATGGCGCCGGCAATTAGCGAGGCGCGCACGATCCGGCGCGACCGGAGCTTGCCCGTCGCCTGGTAGATCAGGCTCATGACCACCGCATAGACCAGCACCTGCATAACTACCACGTCGAACCAGAAAACGGCTGGGTAGGCAAACGCAGCCCACTGCATGCCGCGCTGATAGCCCATGGCGGATGGAATTTCGACCACTGTGGTCAGGAAGTCGCCGACCACATACGCAAAAAGGAATGGAAAACGGCGATAGCCGCCACGCAGCAACGTGCCGATGATCAGGAGCTGAAGAGGAAGCCCGATCAGCCACCCGCAGAGCTGAATAGCAAAGCGCATCCAACTCCAATTCTAGGCCGGGCGAGTCTACCGATGTCGCTGGATTCTTACGCTTTCACTAAGCCGTGACCGAAAGATTCCCGTCCCACGGATCGGGCGGGAGGCTGGGTCCGTTGGCTACGCTCACGGGTTCCGCCAGCAGTTTGTGACTGTGAACAGGCACACTGGCACCCTGGAGGGCGTTCGAAGCACAAGCAAGTGCGAACAAGGCAAGAACCAGGGCGAACAACAACTTGTTCTCGAGTAATCGAATCATCTGAAAAGCTCCTTCTATTAACTTCCTGAACCCATCATGGGCTCGGTATTGAGATTTTGGAGGTCCAGTTGCCCGCCCAATCCACTTTCCGGAGAAAGGTCTGGCCTTTTGTGATCTCATCCCTCAGGGTAACGTAACCTAGACCAACTCGGTAACCGAAAGTAAGATGACACCTAGTACTATTGGTTTTTTGGGGAAGATAAGATATAGGGTAAATACCTTATATCAGGGCTAAGCGGACCGTTTATGGTACTTGGGAGCGGCGCAAAGTCCGCTGGGGGAAGTCGGCATCGGGCCGGAAGGGGAGTTGGCCGGGGTACTCGAGGCGCATATCGGCGGTCACCTCGTCGAGCATTTCCAGGGTGGCGATTCGGCTCTCCATGGCGAACGCGGTGAGCAACAGGTTGTCGCAAATAGCGTTGATGAGGCGGGGAATCCCTTGTGCCCGGTAGTGGATCTCTTCCAGCAGTTGGGGTGGGAACACCGTCTGGCCTTTGAGTCCGGCGCGCGCCATGCGGGAATTCACGTAGGCCACGGTCTCGCCAAGATCGAAGCCCCGCAAGGCGCACCGCAGGGAAATGCGTTGTTTGAGCTGGCGGAATTCCGGGGCGTCCAACTTGCGATCCAATTCCTGCTGGCCGGCGAGGACGATCTGAAGCAACTTGCCCTTCCGGTTCTCGAGGTTTCCTAGTAGACGGATTTCTTCTAGTACGTCCCACTCCAGGTTGTGAGCCTCATCCACAATCAGCACGGTGGTGCGGGCGACATTGGCTCTCTCGATCAGCATGTTATTGAGCGAAAGCAGGACCTCGGTCTTGGAGAGGCGGTTGCACCGGAGGTCCAAGTCATAGGCCAGCAACTCGAAGAACTGCTCGACAGTCAAACGGGAGTTAAACAGCGAGGCAAACGCGATCTGCTGCGCGTTGAGGAAGTCGCGCAGGCACTCCAGCATGGTGGTTTTGCCGGTGCCGACCTCGCCGGTGAGTACGATGAAGCCCTTGCGGCTCTGAACGCCGTAGATGAGGTTGGCCAACGCCTCTTCGTGCTGAGCGCTGCGGAACAGGAACGAAGGGTCCGGGCTCATGTTGAACGGGTTCTTGGTGAAGCCGAAGAAGGCCTTGTACATATTCAGCGGCTGCTCGGGAGGACTGATGGCATCTTAACATGCCGGGAGCGTGGCCCGCCGCTAAACTCCCCGCGTTCTGAGCGCTTGCTTTCCGATCGCTTCCTCACCTTCCGCCTTTGCCAGTTTCCCCATCGCGTCCACCGGCAGCGGACCACACCTGCCGTCGCAGGTTAATATCACGGCGGAACTGTTCCATGGCGGTGCCGCTGGGCGATGGGCCGACTCCATGCATCCCTACTTCTTTTGCCAGACGGGCGCGGAGTGGATCGGCTTTTCGGTGGGCGCCGGCGGCTGTGTGTGACCCTGCACGGTCCAGTCTCTCGTCCTGCCGGTGCTGTCATATATCTTGCCCCGTTTCACTTCGTCGTCTTCGAAGATCCAGCGTGCGATTTCCGCCACCTGTTCCGCTTTCGCTCGCGGCACGACGGCTACACCGTCGCTGTCGGCGTTGATTACGTCGCCCGGCATTACTAGCACGTTACCGACCACAACCGGTTGGTTATAGGATTCCACCCACATCCGCCCTTGGTTGATGCCGCGCGGAGCCAGCCTCGGGTCCTGGTACACTGGAACCCGCGTCAGGATCATTTCGTCGTTGTCGCGGCAGATCGCGTTGCCGACCAGCCCGCGCACCCCGCGGCCCATCATGGCCAGCGAGTTGTTGGAGCCGCAGACGCCGTTGTCAACGGCTTGGTTGTCAATCACCAGTATCGTACCCGGCCGGATCAAGCCGTTGTAACCGCCCCGCGGTGCGCCGTCCACCCGCAGTTCCGGCGGCGGTTCCCAGCCCCCGGCTTCCCACGTGCGCTCCGCCGCGTGCGAGGCGAATTTCGGCGACGTTTCCTGCGCGGGCACGAGGTGAAGTGTCAGCGCGATGCCGTGTATGCGGTGGGCGAATTTCTGTTCGTCGCGCCACATCGGCCGGATGCTTCGGTCCATCGTCGTGACACCTTGCAGCCCCACCGCGTCCAGGGCGTCGATCACGTCGCACACCCGCAGTCCGTCGTAAAGCTTGAGGACGCTCGAGTCTTCTTCCGCGCTGTACACCCGGGCCTTCAGGTATTGCGCGCTAGGCGGGGGCGGCGCGGTCTGGGTGGTCTGCCCCCACGCGATTGCGCTTCCCATCACCAGCAATGCGATTCTCTTCATGAAGTTCTTCCTCTCTTTCCTGAGCGAGCCATCTGCTCTGCCTTTGCTCCTTTGACCGGCACGCCCGTGCGGGTCCGCTAGAGCGTCGCCAATCCGACGAGGGCAAGCCCGCACCCGTAACCAATAAACATCAACAAAATCAAACGCCCGGTCCCCTTGGGCGCGTTGCGGAATTCATGCCAAATGGCGACACCCCAGATGGCTGCCACCAGTGTTGCGCCCTGCCCGAGAGCATACGAAATAGCCGGGCCCACGACCCCGGAGGCAATCAGGTTCAGGCCGAGGGCCAGCATCCAGATCGTCCCGCCCAACACACCGAGGGAATGGAGCCGTGGCGTACCGCGGAAATAAGCGCGGTAACTGAGACCGCCCACGCGCAGGAACACCGTATTCAGCACGACGTTGCTGGCCAACAAGCCCGCCCCGAAAAGTGCCAGGGCGCTATAGGGCGTCAGCAAGCCCGGCTGAATGGGAGCCGAGTTGAAGTTGGGTGAGAGCGAGGCGGAGAGTTGCGGATAGAAGAACCCCATCAGGCAGCCCGCCAGCACCGCAAACACGACTCCTCGGGACCAGCCGTGGCCGGCCGGCCGCGCCAGTTTGCGGTACGCCATGGCCGACATCACCATCGCAAACAGCACCAGGGTCACTCCCGCGAACAACAGCCCCGGGTTGCCCTTGGGCGCCTGCATGTAAGCGAGGACTGTTCCGATTACCAGTGCCAGCCCGACACCGATAGGAAACGCCACTGCCATGCCGGCAGTGTCGATGGCGACCACGAGCAGAATATTGGACAGATTGAACAAGGCCCCGCTCAGCAACGCGTGGGCCACCGGTATGGGTGCGGCCTGGATGAGGTTGTCGAACGCACCCATGCCGGCGCTCCCCCAGTTACCCAGAGTGAGCATGAAGGCCAAACCGAAAAGGAAGACCCCCAGCGCGTAGTCCCAATAATAAAGGGGAAACGCCCACTTGTCCTTTCCCGCCAGCTTCTGGGTGTTGGCCCAGGACCCCCATCCGAGCATCGTGATCACGCAGAACAGGGTGGCCAGACCGAGCGAATTCACAACAAACATCGCGTCTCCTTTGCGTAACGGTTCGGACGGTCATCCTCGAGTTCGAGAAACCGGCTCACCTCGACGCGGGAGGGCAGCGAAGCTTGCGCCCCATTTCGCGTTACCGAGATGGCCCCGGCGGCATTGGCGAAAGCCGCTGCCTCCACCACCGTCCGCCCTTCCGACAGGGCTACCGCGAAGCCTCCGTTGAAAGCGTCTCCGGCCGCAGTGGTGTCGACCGCCGCGACCGGGTATGCTTCTTCACGGGTGCGCGACTCGCCCGCCGCGACCAGGCAGCCCAAAGAGCCCAGCTTCATCACCACTGCCGCGGGAGCTAGCGCCAGCAGTCCAGTGGCGGCCTCCTCGGCGTCGATGAAGCTGCGGATCTCCCACGATGGCTCGCCCAAAAGAGCCGCGGCTTCCGATTGGTTGGGCGTCAGAAAGTCGACCTTACACAGCAGGGATGCGGCCAGAGGTCGCGCCGGAGCGGGGTCGAGGGCCGTCCTTGCACCGCGGGATCGCGCCCAGCTCAGCACCGCATCGACAGTCTCGATCGGAATCTCGAGCTGCAGCAGAACCAAGTCGACGTCCTCCAGGCCATCCAAACGCGAGAGAGCGGTTTCGGGATCGAGCGTGGCGTTTGCGCCGGGCGAGATCACAATCGCTTTCTCTCCACCGGCCAGAACATAGATGGAAGCGCACCCGGAGGCCCGCCCGGTGATGCCGACGCAGGCGGTGTCGACTCCGGCCTGGCGCAGGTTGGCAAGCAGCACGGCACCGAATGGATCGCTGCCAACCTGGCCGATGAACGTCACGGAACCGCCGAGTTTTCCGGCCGCGCAAGCTTGATTGGCGCCCTTGCCACCGGCAAACAGCGCCATGTCTCCGCCGGTGATCGTCTCGCCGGGGCGGGGCAGGCGGTCGACGTGCATGACCACATCCGTGTTCGTGCTTCCGATCACCACGATCCTGCCCTGCTGGTCCATTTCATCCGCCGGAACGTGCATAAAACGGCGTGCGTCGTGAATCGGTTCAAAAAGATTATGCGCTTCCCGCAGAAAGATGTCAAAATAATTTTGGTGGCCGGCATCCTATACTGGCCCGGTGCGCCGACGAGGAACGATCTCAATGCCGACAATCAAAGATGTCGCCTGCCAGTCGGGCGTCTCGGTGGGAACCGTCTCCAACGTGCTGTCGGGAGCGGTGCCGGTGCGTGCCGAGCTTCGCGAGCGAGTGCACGCAACCATGAAAAAGCTCGATTTTCACCCGAACTACGTGGCGCGCAGCCTAAGGGCCAAGAGCACAAAAATGCTCGGCATGATCATCTCGGACATTACAAATCCATTCTTTCCGCAAGCGGTGAGGGGCGCGGAAGACTCCGCCTTCAAGCACGGCTACCTGCTGATCACTTTCAACACCGACGACCAGATTGAGCGCGAGAAACAGATCTTTTCAGTGCTGCGCTCGCGGCGGGTGGATGGCGTGCTGCTGGTGGTGGCCCCGAGCCCGACGAACGACACGGCCCACATCCGGAACGCCACCAAGGCGGGAATTCCCATTGTCTGTCTGGATCGCATTCCGCCGGGGGTGGCGCTGGATTCGGTCTCGGTGGATAACGTGAAGGCAGCGCAAGTCTGCGTCCGGCATTTGATCAACCAGGGCCACAGGCGCATTGGAATCATTACGGGCACGCTGACTCTGCCGACGGCTCGGGACCGTCTCAACGGCTATCGGGCGGCGCTGCGCGAAGCAGCGATCAAGCCGGATCCCGAGTTGATCGTGCAGGGCGATTTCCGCCAGGCCTCCGGGCACCGGCTGGCCAAGAAGCTGCTTCTCCAGCATGCGCGTCCCACCGCGCTGTTTGTTTCCAACGGCATGATGACCCTCGGCACCATCCAGGCGCTGGAAGAGATGGGTTTGATGTGCCCGCGAGATGTAGCCATCGCCTCCTTCGACGACCTTCCGATAACAGAGGTATTTCGACCGCACTTGACCGCGGTGGCGCAGCCGGCGTACCAGATCGGGTATCAAGGGGCGGAGCTTCTGATCAAGCGCGTGGAGCACAAGCTCACATCGCGCCAGCCCGTCTGCATCTGGCTGGAGCCGGAGATTAAGATCCGGGAATCCACGGCGCCGCGGTCGATCGGGCGAGAACAGGAACTCCGGCCGGTTGTGGGCTAGATGCGGGAGCCCGCGGCTCGCATTTTGGTTTCAGCGCATTGCCGAGCCCATCCGATCCGAGAATCGATTAATCGAAATTAATCGAATTTTCCTGTTGACACCCGCGCTGACTTGGATATAACATTGAACCGATTCAAAAAGATCTCGCGAATGTGAGGTCGGGGAGCTTGCCCAGTCGCTGACCGTGAGTGCCGAGGCGTCGAACCTGACCAGCACCTCAGCCTCTATCGGCCAGGCGATTCTCGACAACCAGTTGACGGAGATGCCCAGCATTGGCCGCGCGCCCATGGCTTTAGCGAAGCTGGCCTTCGGGGTGGTGGATTTGACCAATCCACAAGCCAACAGCCGGCCATTCGACAATAGCGGAGGCTCCACCTATGCCATGGCTGGCGGCGCGTCGCTGACGAACGAAATACTGCTCGACGGGGCCCCCAATATGTTCTCGAGCTCGCCCCAGAACCGGGTGCTCGCCTACAACCCGCCGCTGGATGCCGTGCAGGAGGTTAAGGCCGAGGTGTTTATGGCCGACTCCTCCTACGGCGACACCTATGGCGGCACCGTGAGCGTCGTGACCAAGGGTGGCACGAACCAGTTTCATGGAACCCTCGAAGAATTCAACCAAGTGGGGCGGCTGGCCGCTTCGCCGTTCTTCAGCAGCGCCGGGGGAGGCCGGAAACTCGCCACGGAGTTCAACGAGTATGGCTTCACCGTGGGCAGCCCGTTATATGTACCCAAGGTGTACAAGGGCAAGAACAAGGTTTTTTGGTTCCTGGCCTATGAGGGCGTCAAGCACAATTTCCCGCAGCCCATTGTGACCACGGTGCCAACCGCGCCGATGCGCAGCGGCGATTTCTCCTCACTGCTGTCCCTGGGGAGCAGCTACACAATTTACGACCCCTCGACCGGAGTGGCCTCCGGCGGCCACATCACGCGCCAGCCATTCCCCGGGAATATAATTCCGAAAAACCTCTTCAACCCGATATCCCTGAACTACCTCGCCTACTACCCGCTGCCGAATCGAGCCAGCGCGGTGAGCGGGCAGAACGACTATCTCGCCAATACAGTGCGGCACGACGATTACTTCACCGTGCTGCCGCGGCTGGATTTCGTGCTCAGCGATGCGCACAAGCTGTTCTGGACCTATCATGCCGTTTATCGAACGGAGCATATCCAGAACCTTTTCAACAATATCGCCACCGGCGACACGCGGCCGCAGGACGGCAACGGCTCAACCGTCGACGATCTCTACACCTTCAATGCCTCGACCTTCTTGAACACCCGGTTCAGTTGGAACCGGATCGTCAACTACGAGTACCGAAACAGCACGCTGGCCGGGTTCGATCCCCCGACGTTGGGCTTTCCAGCCTCGGTTCAGGCCCGGGCCAGCAAGCTCACGATGCCTTATATCTCGTTCAGCGATGCCACCCAACCCCTGGCTTACGCCGTGGGCGGCACGCAAGGCGCCGGTTTCTACATTCCGTACGATACCTATCAAATCTTCTCGACGCTGGTCAAGACGAAGGGCAACCATAATCTGAAGTTTGGTATCGATCTGCGGATGGCGCGTCAGAGTTCGATCACTTACGGCAACTCGGTCGGGTCGTACAGCTTCGGCAGCGGTTGGGTCAATGGTCCCCAGGACAACTCACCGAGCGCGGCCCTCGGACAGTCTTTCACCGAATTTTTGCTAGGTCTGCCGACGGGTGGGGGCGTTGACCGGAATACGGCTTATACAGTCAAGGCTTACTATATCGCGGCCTTCATCCAGGACGACTGGCGGATCAGACCGAACCTGACGTTGAACCTGGGGCTGCGCTATGAGCATGAGACCCCCACGCAAGAGCGTTACAACCGAACGCTGGATGGGTACGACTTCACCACCGCGAACGCGGCGACCGCCGCGGCCAAAGCCGCCTACGCCCTGAATCCGATTTCGCAGCTCCCTGTGAATCAGTTCAACCCGGTAGGCGGCGCTATTTATGCCTCAAGCAATCAACGAAATATCTACGACACTTACAAATTCGCGTTCAGCCAGACCACGCCGCTGGTACCGATCCTGAACGGCTATCTTACGCCGTATGCCACCATGAGCAATCCGCTCCCCACCGGAATTCAGCAGCCGGTGGGGGCGGCGGCTGGAATCAACACGTATCTGGGCCAAGGGCTCGCGTTCAACAATCCACATCTGGATCAACCCTATTCGGAGCGCTGGACATTGACGATCCAGCGCGCGCTGACGCCAAAGCTTATGGTGGAAGTAGGCTACGTGGGAAACCGGGCCTTGCACGTGCCGATGAGTGTTAGCCTGGATTATGTGCCGACCCAGTTTCTCAGCAAGTCGCCCTCCCGGGATCAAGCCACAATCAATGCGTTGACGGCCAATGTCGCCAATCCCTTCCAAGGATTGCTGCCGGGAACCACTCTCAATGGCAGCACGGTCTCGGTGTCGCAACTGCTGATGGCCTATCCGCAATTCACGGGCTTGACCGAGAATAACGCTAACCTGGCGTCCTCCGATTTCAATTCGCTCGAGATCAGGCTGCAACAGCGCCTTTGGAGGGGACTGGAATTCCTTACCAGTTTCGAGCATTCACGCTTGATGGCGGCCAACAGTTTCTTGAATTCATCCGACCCTTGCCCCACGCGGATGGTGTCCACCGACGATCGGCCCAACCGCTCCGTGTCCAGCTTCATCTACCAGTTGCCGTTTGGAAAGGGCAAAGCCGTGGGAAAGACCGCGGGGCCATGGTTGGATCGCCTGATTGGCGGATGGGAGCTGAGCGGCATCGTCACGGTGCAAAGCTCGGCTCCGCTGAGTTGGGGCAACGTGATCTACCTGGGTGGGAACCTGAACTACAACCCGGGCAATCCCGACATGGCGTTCGACACCACCAGGTTCAACACCAACTCATCGCAGCAACTGGCGAACAACTACCGCACGTTCTACACCCGTTTCAGTAATCTGCGCGCGGAGGACATCAAGAACTTCGAGTCCGCAATCAGCAAGCCGATTCCGATCCATGAACGGCTGCGCCTGTTGTTCCGCGCCGAAGCGTTCAACACGCTCAACCGCGTCCAATTCGGCGGTCCGACCCTGACCCCGACCTCTTCGAGTTCCGGGGTCCAAACCAGCCAGGTGAACTCTCCACGCACGATCCAGGGGTCGCTGAGGCTGGTCTGGTAACGGCGGATGGCAGAGGCAACATTCAACAGGTACAGGAAGAACTTCGCAGGGAGATGAAAATGCGCGAAATGGCTCGGCTCTTATTCCTCCTCGGCTCGGCAGCCGTGGCGGCATCCGCCGCCAGTTCCGTCCACGTATGGGAAAAGCAGGAAGTAACCTTGACCGCAGCGCGTTCGTTCGCGAACCCGTATACGGAGGTCACGGTCTGGGTGGATCTCACGGGGCCCAACTTCAAAAAGCGGGTTTACGGCTTCTGGGACGGCGAGCGGACTTTTCGCGTGCGGCTGGTGGCGACCGCGCCCGGCACTTGGACGTGGCAGAGCGGCTCTACCCCGGCGGACGAAGGTCTCGCCGGGAAGAGCGGCTCGTTTACCGCCGTCGCCTGGAGCGAGGCGGAAAAGCAGCAGAACCCGCTGCGGCGGGGCTTCGTCCGCGCTACCGCCAACCACCACGCCGTGGAACTCGCGGACGGCACGCCCTATCTCATCGTGGGGGACACTTGGTGGGCCGCCGGGACCAACCGTTTCCGGTGGTACGACGACAACAAAGAGCGGCCCCTCGGCCCCGACGCAGGCTTCAAGGACTACGTGCGCTACCGCAAGGGGCAAGGTTTCAACCTGGTCGGCATCATCGCCGGGTTCCCCAACTGGGTTACGGACGGGAAACCCGCCAGCATCCGCATGAACAATCCCGAACGGACGGTCATCCGGGAAGCGTGGCTCGAATTCGGCAAGAACACCGCCAAGAACATGGATAACGAAGGCGGCCAGCCGTTCCTGTATCCGGGCAAGGTGCCGGGTTTCGAAGACGTCTTCGCCGACGTGGACCGCATTAACCCGGCATACTTCCGCTACATCGACCGCAAGATCGACTACCTGAACGAGCAGGGGTTCACTCCGTTCATCGAGGTTTCGCGGCGCGACTCCAGCCAGGCATGGAAGAAATACTACCAGTGGCCCGACTCCTATGCGCGATTCATTGAATACGTCTTTACGCGCTACCAGGCGAACAATACGCTGTTGAGCCCCATCCACTTCGATACCTCGGGCGGATCCATCCCCGCTACCGAGTTTCAGCCCGCGATTCAGATGGCCTTGAAGAACTACGGGCCACCGCCGTTCGGGACGCTGCTCACGGGCAATCCCTCGGTTTCGACTCTTCTGAATTGGGGCGAAGATTCCTGGGTGACCCTGCACCAGATCGGCAACGCCCGCGAGCATGATTTTTACTGGTACCTGACCCAGATCTTCAACGCGCTGCATCCGCAGCCGGCCCTCAACGGCGAGCCGTATTACGCCGGATACAACGACGCGCGGGGACGGCCGGGCGGCGGCTACCAGTTCGGAGCTGTCGGCGGCACGGCGAAGGACGATCAGTACGTCCGTTCCGGCATATACGGGAGTTTTCTGTCCGGCGGTTTTGCCGGCCACATCTATGGCTCCGAGGCCCTGTGGGGTGCGGATATCGAGCCGGAGGCCCCGGTCAAAATGTGGGACGCTTTCCAGTGGAACTCCGCGGCCCAGATGCGGCATCTGCGCACCTTCGCGTTCTCGATCGGCAGGCGCTTCCAGGACCTGATTCCCAACGCCGACCTGATCTCACCCAGCAAGACCCAGACCATCCGTGGTTATGAAGGCTGGGCCTATGCCGCGTACACGCCCGAGAAAGACATCTTCATGGCGTATTTCGAGAAGGGCTGCCCGCGCAGCCAGATCCGGGCCATCAAGCCGCTCAGCTACTATGCCGCGCAATGGTTCGACCCGCGCTCCGGGACCTGGTCCGATGTGGGCAACGGCTTTGTGATGACCAACGTGCTCGGGGTGATTGTGCTGCCCGATTTCCCCGCGGATCTGGACTGGGGCTTGCGTCTCGTATATGCGGGCGCGACGCCCCCGGGTGCGGTGCCTCCCCGCGCGGGTGCGGCGCCCGGTGCTGCTGGTCCTGGCCAATAAGGAGTCATGAAATGTCCGACCAAAACTTTCCGCGGCGTGGTTTTCTAGGCGGCGTCGCGGCTTTTCCGCTGGCCGCCATCGAGGCTGCCGCCGCCGGTACCACGCAGGTCAAGATGAAGCTGGCTGTAGGCGCCGACCACGCGGGCTTTCCGCTGAAGGGACCGGTAATCCAGATGCTGCGCTCGTGGGGGCACACGGTGACCGACTGCGGCACGTACTCGACCGCTCCGGTCGACTATCCGGATATCGCCCGGAAGGTGTGCGACGAAATTCTGGCCGGGCGCTCCCAACGTGCGATTCTGGTCTGTGGCACCGGTGTGGGCGCGGCGATTGCGGCCAACAAGATACCCAAGATTCGAGCCGCTTTGTGCCACGACACCTTTTGCGCTCACCAGTCCGTAGAGCACGATAACGTCAACGTGTTGTGCCTGGGGGCGTGGGTGATCGGGCCCAAGCTCGCCGAAGAGGTTCTCACCGCTTACTTGAACGCCAAGTTCGCCAGTTCGGACGCCGATTTCCAGCGCCGTCTGCGCAAAGTGGAGGAGATGGAAAAGCGGTGTTGAGCCGCCCTCCTTCGCCTCCTTTGTGTCGGGGAGGCGCCAGTGCCACAAGTGCTTCCCCAACCCGTTCGGCGCTGTGCGGACCTGGTGGTGCATGAGATGCGCAGAGCCAGCCATGGCGGCTGGCTCCAGTCGACCTCACTTGGTGCTTCCTACTCCGCAGCATAGGTGTGCGCCACGCCACACATCTCGCGCCACACTTCGACAGCCCGGTGAAATTCCGGGCCGCGCATGATGAATTTGATTTCGGCGTGGCGCAGGATCAATTCCGTCGGCGCCTCACCGGCGAGCAATTCGCCCCGGCGCTTGCGGACCGCGAAACACTGCTTCACTGCTGGGATGGCGGCTGCTACAGCAGGGGCTTTTCGCCCGCGGGACTCTTGCCGGTCGCTTTCACCGGACTGATCAGAATGTGGGCGTTGCGGCCCTCCAGGCGCGGCTGTCCCTCGACGGTGCCATGGGCGGCAAGGTCGCCGGCAAAGCGTATCAGCAGTTTCTTGCCGAGATCGGCGTGCGCGATTTCGCGCCCGCGGAACTGGACCACGGCCTTCACTCGATTGCCTTCCGCCAGGAAGCGGATGGCGTGCTTCATCTTGAAGTCGTAGTCGTGATCGTCGGTATTGGGACGGAACTTTAGTTCCTTCACCTGGACGACGTGTTGTTTTTTCTTGGCGTCGTGCTGCTTCTTTTTCTGGTCGTAGGTGTAGTGACCGAAGTCCACGGCTTTGGCGACGGGCGGAACGGCGGTGGGGGCCACCAGGACGAGATCGAGGCCCAATTCCTGCGCCTTGCGCAGGGCGACGGAGGTGGGCATCACCTCGGT
Organism: Bryobacterales bacterium; assembly: GCA_003170915.1. Taxonomy (GTDB): domain Bacteria; phylum Acidobacteriota; class Terriglobia; order Bryobacterales; family Bryobacteraceae; genus Fen-178. Next base: position 46,088 of record PMYB01000163.1, read on the forward strand.
GGTTCCGTCCGGGAAAACCGCGCGCACCTCGCGCACGCGAATGGACTCATTGACGTTCTCTCTGCGATTCTGCCTGCGAGGAGGAAAGTTTCTGCCTGGATACATTTGTGGTTATGCGCCGATTTCAGGATTGCTCAGGTAAACGGAAAGGGGCTGGGCGCCCGGATAGACTCTCTGGCCGAGAATCGGAATGGTATGGCTAGAAGACAAGCGCAAGTTGTATCAGTTTCAGTGTACACCAAATCGAGGCGAAAAAGTCAAAGAGAGGGACAATTGACGGCAGGGCGCGCTAAGATTGTTCTGCCGATATGCGGAATTGCCCTTCCTGCTCGCGCGAGTGCGCGGATAACAGCCGGTTCTGCGCCTGGTGCGCGGCGCCGCTCGACGCCACGTCCGCGGAAACGGAGGTACTGGCGCCGCCGGGGTCGCCCGGGTCGATCTCCTCGAGCAGCGTGGACGAAGGACGCTTTGTGCCGGGCACCATCCTGGCGGGGCGCTATCGTATCGCCGGGCCGCTGGGGCGGGGCGGCATGGGCGAGGTCTATCGCGCCACGGACCTGACGCTGGGGCAGGTGGTGGCGCTGAAGTTCTTGCCGGAAGCCACGGCCGGCGACGAACGCGTGCTGGCGCGCTTCTACAACGAAGTGCGCATCGCGCGCCAAGTGGCGCATCCCAACGTGTGCCGGGTCTACGACATCGGCCAGGTCGACGGACTGCACTACATTTCCATGGAGTACGTGGACGGGGAGGACCTTGCCTCCCTGCTGCGGCGCATCGGGCGCCTGCCGGTGGATAAGGCGCTGGAGACCGCGCGCAAGCTGTGCGCCGGCCTGGCGGCGGCGCACGAAAAAGGAGTGCTGCACCGCGACCTGAAGCCGGCCAACATCATGATCGACGGCCGCGGCCAGGTAATCATCATGGATTTCGGGCTGGCGGGTTTTAGCGCGCAGTTGCAGGGCGACATCCGCAGCGGCACGCCGACCTACATGTCGCCCGAGCAGCTTGCGGGGACCGAGGTCACCGTCCGGAGCGACATCTACGCGCTGGGGCTTTTGCTGTACGAACTGTTCACCGGCAAGCGCGCCTTCCAGGCGGCCTCGCTGATGGAACTCATCGAGATGCAGCAGCGGGCAGCCCCGGCCGGCGTCACCACCCTGGTGAAGGAACTGGACCCGTCGGTGGAGCGCGTGATCCAGCGTTGTCTCCAGCCGGACCCGCGGCAGCGGCCCGCTTCGGCGCTGGCGGTGGCGGCGGCCTTGCCGGGCGGCGATCCGCTGGCGGCGGCGCTGGCGGCGGGCGAAACGCCCTCGCCCGAACTGGTGGCGGCGGCCGGTGACACCGAAGGGCTGCCCCCCAAGGTGGCGGTGCCGTGGCTGGCGGCGGCGCTGCTGTGGATCATTGCGGTGGCGTTGTTTGCGCCCACCCGGGCGGTAACGGCGAAACTGCCGCTCGATAATTCGCCGGAAGCGCTGACCCGCGACGCCCGGACGATCCTCAAGAGCTTCGGTTACACCGCGCGGCCGGGCGATACTGCATGGGGGATGGAATACGACAGCGACTATCGGAACTATTTGAAGAAGCACCCCAAGGAAGCCGCCGCGCGGTGGAAGAACCCGGCGGCCGGCCAGCCACCGCTGGTTGCCTTCTGGTATCGCGAGAGCGCGCGGCCCATGTCGGCAATGTGGCAGCTCAATTCGGTGGTTAGCTATGACGATCCGCCATTCGAGATGTCCGGGATGGTGCGGCTGCGGACCGATCCGGACGGGAAGCTACAGGAATTCGAGGCGGTCCCTCTTCAGGTGGAAGCAGCGGCTCCGCCCTCGGGAATGTTCGATTGGGCCAAACTTTTTCAAGCCGCCGGATTGGACCAGTCCCGGTTCCAGCCCGCGGATGCGCAGTGGACCCCGCTGGCAAACTGGGACGCGCGAGCGGCCTGGACCGGCGCCGATCCGCGGACCGAAGCGAAACTGCGGGTGGAAGCCGCGGCGTGGCGCGGGCGGCCGGTGTCGTTCCGGATCGTCGGTCCATGGACGGTCCCCGCGCGTATGGAGCCGCCCGACAGCGGGCAGAGCGAGATCGCGTGGCTGGCGATCATCTACCTGGTAATCCTGTCAAGTCATTTAATGATG